>DASSRJ010000001.1:0-6596 GCA_035701845.1 Pseudolabrys sp.
CCAGAAAATGCGCGCACTGTTCGAGCGATACGACCTCTTGCTCACGCCGGCCGCGCCGGTGAAGCCCTATCCGGTCGAGTGGAATTTTCCGAAAGAGATCAACGGCAAGAGTTTCGACGACTACATCGACTGGATTGCGCCTGGATTCCTGATCACCTTGATGAGTCTGCCGGCCGCAAGCGTCCCCGCCGGCCTCACCGCCGACCGGCTTCCGGTTGGCCTGCAGATTATCGGGCCGCGCTTCGAGGAACCGAAGATCCTGTCGCTCGCCAAGCTGGTGCAGCAGGCCAATCCGATCGGCTGGCCGCCGGTCTCGAGCTAAATTTAGCTCGCCTCCATGTGTCGGGTGCGCATCTTGCGCAAGACCGTGATGGCCAGGATTGCCGTGACAGCATCGAGGACGGCGACAACTATAAATACGGCCGTCCAGCTGCCGGTTGTTTGCTTCAGGAAAGCGGCAGCTGGGCCTCCCAGGATCGAACCGACACCTTGCGCGATGTAAAGGAAGCCATAATTCGTCGCCGCATATTTCGGTCCAAAAGTGTCGGTCAACGTGGAAGGAAAAAGCGAAAAGATCTCGCCCCAACCAAAGAACACGAGACCTGTGAGCACCACGAACAGTGCCGGCCGGTCGATGAATGCAAAGAGCACAAGGATCGCGACGCACTCCAGCGAGAAGGCAAGCGCCATCGTCATCTCCCGGCCGATATGGTCGGATACCCACCCAAAGAATGGGCGTGTAAGCCCATTGGTCAGCCTCGAGAGCGTCAACGACAGGGGCAACGCCGCCATACCGAAAACAAGGGCTTGCGCAACGTTGTATTCATGAGCGAAAGGCCCGACGTTGGAGACCACCATGAGTCCGCTCGTGGACATCATGCTCATCATAAGAAACAGCAGCCAAAAGGTCGGCGTCTTAAGCATCTCAGCCGGGGTAAAGCTTCGCTTCGACTGCATGGTCGTCGCGGCCGCCGGCGAATAGCCCTCGGGCCGCCATGACTCCGCGGGCAGACGGAGCCCCTGCGCCGCGAGGATGCCTATGACGCCCTGGATGAGCCCCCACACGACCAATGTGTGGGCGTAGCCGGACGTCTTGATCATGGTGTCGATCGGGAAACTCGTAAAGATCGCGCCAAAGCCGTAACCCGCCGCGGCGAGTCCGGTTGCAAGGCCGCGGCGATCCGGAAACCATCGCACCATCAGTCCGATAATGCCGACGTAGATGATGCCGGTGCCGAACCCGCAGATGACACCGTAGGTGAAATAGAGCGCCCAGATATTGTCGACGTAGCTGGAAAGCACCCAACCGCCGCCCGACATGAGTGCGCCGACGGAAATCAGCAAGCGCGGGCCAAATCGATCGACGAGATATGCCTGCAGTGGCGAGCACCACGTCTGCAAGATGATTAGAAGTGAAAATGTCCACTGCAATTCGGCAAGCGTCGTGCCCAGCTTCTGGTTGAGCGGCCCGGTAAACAGTGTCCAGACATATTGTGGCGACGAGATCGCCATCATGGCGATCAAGCTGAGGACCAGCTGAATCCATCGATTTCCATGCCAGGCAGTGGGGACCGCCGGCGCCATGCTTGTCATCACATGCTCCGCCGATTTGCCGTCTGAGACGGCCTGCAGTCGCCCTGTGATGATTATTCGCCCAACTTATGCCGACCGCAATGGTGTCCCGGTCGCTTACCCACCGAAGTTCAGGTCCCGGATCCCGTTTGATCGAAAGCAAAACCTTCTGCTGCTCCGACAATTGTCTGATTGGGTTTTAAAATGGGCGTGGTGAGCACGCGCTGCATTGGAAGATTCGTTTCTGGTGCTTAGCGGACACGAGCTTGTGCGCCGCACATGTCCGCCTACGCAAAGGACATCGGCAAGCTTATTTCAACGGAAGCCAGAGAAGCGGTACACCGCGCCAACATTCCAGCCTCGCAGTTTACGCGGCGTTTATGCCCCAATGGGCAATAGATATTCTTTTAGCTGCCGCAAAGAATTCCTTTGCAAGCGCGAGACCTTTGATGGGCGAGCATCGGCCTCGCGTTCGCGCGTCAAAACCGCGAAAGGAAGATCAGTCATGACCGTCAGGAGAAAAATCTGGCTTTGCGTGCTGGGATTGCTCGCTGCCGCAATGGGTGCAAGCACGCCCGTCGCCGCGCAACAGCCGCAGAGACCCAACATTCTCGTCATCATGGGTGACGATGTTGGTTGGTTCAATATCGGCGCTTACCATCAGGGCATGATGTCCGGCAAGACGCCGAACCTTGACCAGCTAGCCTCGCAGGGCCTGCGCTTCACCGATTATTATGCTGAAGCGAGTTGCACGGCCGGTCGTGCGAATTTCATCACCGGCGAACTGCCCATTCGCACCGGCCTGACCACGGTTGGTCAGGCGGGTGCCGATGTCGGCATGCCGGACCAGGCCGTGACGCTGGCGACAGTTCTCAAATCGCTCGGCTACGAAACCGGACAGTTCGGCAAGAACCATCTCGGTGATCTCAACAAATATCTTCCGACGGTCCACGGGTTCGACGAATACTTCGGGTACCTGTACCACCTCGATGCCATGTCGGATCCCTACTGGTTCGATTACCCGCAGGACTGGATCGACAAATACGGCCCGCGCGACCTGATCCACTCGTACGCGACCGATACGGACGATGCCACCGTGCAGCCGCGTTGGGGCAAGGTCGGCAAACAACGGATCGTCGACGAAGGGCCGCTCGCGCCATTCCCGAACATGACGGGCAGACAGAACTGGCAAGGCGGCCGCCCGGCCAAATACAACATGGAGACCTTCGACGAAGTCGTGGTGAAGGCCAGCTCTGACTTCATGGATAAGGCCAAGCGCGACGGCAAGCCGTTCTTCATCTGGCACAATACGACGCGCATGCACGTGTTCACTTATATCTCGCCCAAGTACCAGGCAAAGATGAACTATCAGACGAACTACGGTCTTGAGGAAGCCGGCATGGCGCAGCTCGACGACAGCGTCGGTGCATTGCTCAAGCACCTTGACGATATTGGCGAGAGCAACAACACCATTGTCATCTTCACGACCGACAATGGTGCGGAAGTCTTTACCTGGCCCGATGGCGGGATGACGCCGTTCCGTGGGACCAAGGGTACTGTGTTCGAGGGCGGCTTCCGCGTGCCATGCATCATCCGCTGGCCGGGCAAGATCAAGCCGGGCACGGTGGAGAATGGTATCTTCTCCGGTCTCGACTGGCTGCCGACGTTGGCCGACGCCGCCGGCAACCCGGCTATCACGCAGCAACTGCTTCGTGGCGTGCGGCTGGGCGACCGGACCTACAAGAACCATCTGGATGGCTACGACCAGATGGACCTCCTGCTCGGCAAAGGTCCCTCGAAGCGGCACGAAATCTTCTACTTCGGCGGGGCGCATCTCGGAGCGATCCGCATCGACGATCTCAAATTCCAGTTCTATCAGCAGCCCTATGGGTGGCCAGGTGAAAAAACCACGACCGACATGCCGACCATCGTCAACCTGAGGCAGGACCCGTTCGAACGGACGCCGTCAATTCGAGGCGAGACGCTCAATCATCTTGGCGGCGGCTACATGAATGACTTTTACGCCAGGGAGTTCTGGCGCTTTGTGCTGGTTCAGCAGAAGGTGGCAGAGCTGGCGAAAACGGCCATTGAATTCCCGCCGATGCAGGCGCCGGCTTCGTTTAATCTCGAAGCGGTGAAGCGTGAAATTGATGAAAAGATGAAGGCGCACGAAGGTCAGTAGCCAGTCCATACAACTGGGGCGTCCCTGGTTGGGCGCCCCAGCGGTAGTGTCCCGTCCAAGGAAAAATTGCTTCACGTCGTTTATTGTTTCGGTGTCACCTTTCGGCCCCTGGATGGGAATCTTTCAAATTGCCGCCGTGCGATTTAACATGCGACCTCGCTCCAGACTCGTCGTCTTTCTCGGCCGAAAGGGAGTTAAGCAATGAAATGCAGCAAGCGTTCGTTTGTCTTCGTCTGCCTCCTCTTTGCAGTCCTTCTGTCGTCGAGTATCGGAGCGCTCAATGCGCGCGACACCGATCCTGCCTCTCGTATCTTCGCCGCCGCTCAGACAGCCAAACAGCGATGCATAAACACCTGTCGTGCACGCTATCGAGACTGTCGTCGTCTGAAACAGTTACCGTCGTCCGAGTGCCGGAGCGTTTACGAGGACTGCACCCGATACACTTGTACTGGTTTAGGACCAGGATGACCGACCGAAGCTACTGAGGCCCCTGTCGCGTCCGCGCCGAATGTAAGTTCGCTAGTAGCCGCCAGCAAGCTAACCTGGCTCGCCTGCATCAAATCCAGCATGGTAGGCGACCTCGCCTGTGGGCTCGACACCGGTGAAGCCCAGCCGGAGGAAGTATTCAGACCGCACTCGGCCATAGCGCAGTCTATTGTCGTTCACGAAGCCAAAACGCTGGTAGTAAGAGGGGTCACCCAGCACCACGCAACCTTCCGCACCGGCCGTCCGAAGTCGCTGCAACCCCTCGCGGATGAGCGCCTCGCCAATCCCGCGCCGCCGATCTGCGGGCTCAACTGAGACAGGTCCCAACCCGAACCAGCGGCCTGCTTGACCATCGATCATGACGGGCGAGAACGCCGCATGGCCGACGATCCGGCCGTGCTTCTCCGCGACAAGCGAGAGCGTCAGCGCACCGGCTTCGCGTAGCGCGTCAACGATGGCCGCTTCGGTTCCGCTGCTATGGGGCGCATCTTTGAACGCGGCGATGATGACGGCGCGGATCGCGGGAGCGTCATCAACACTCTCAAGGCGTATGATCATGGTAGCCCCCGCGCAGGTAACGGTAGGCCGCACGGATATTGAACGACATCCACTCCTTGTAGCGCGGCATTGCGGCATAGTCGGCGAGCACGGCATCGCGCGCGGCGGCATCTTCCGACCACCCGGCCTTGATCGCCCTGCCGGCTTCGCTGCGCACCGCCGCGAGAAGCCTGCGGAAGTCCGCCAGTTCCTTCAGCGATGCCGGCGGCCCGTGGCCGGGCACGACGGTGGTCACGTCCATCCGCAGCACGCGGTCGAGCGCCGCGATCCAGCCGTTGAGGTCGCAATCGCCGAACCACGGGAAACGCCCATGGAAAAAGAGATCGCCCATGAAGATGACGCCGGCCTTTTCCAGATGAATGACGACGTCGCCGTCGCAATGTGCCGGCCCCCGGTAGTCGACCCGCACCGCGTCGGCCGGCAAGATGAATTCCATCCGGTCGGCGAAGGCTTCCGACGGCGGCACGATCGTCAGTGGCGTCGCGCCGCCGACGCGCTCGATGAACCAGCCACGCTCGTCCTCCGGCACCAGCTCCTCGAAATTGCCGCCGAAGAACATTCTGATCTTGGCCAGCGTGTCGGTGACCGTCACACCCTCGGCGCGCAATGGCCCGAGTTCGTGCTCGAGCGCCTGTACGGTTTTCTCGTGCGCCACGATCGGCACGTCGGCAAAGGCGGCGTTGCCGGCGACGTGATCGAGATGAAAATGCGTATTGATGAGGGTGCGGACCGGCGCCTTGAACGAGGCACGCAAGGCATCGCGGAATTTCTCGCCGAGCGCGCGGTTCTGCTGGGCGTCGATGACGATCAGGCCAAGCGGCGTCTCGATCGCGCCCGCGTTTGAATCGCCGCCGGCGCCGATCCAGGCATGGACGCCGGGGCCGACCGGCTTGAGCTGCGCGTCACTCATGCCGCGTCAGTGCGCGTCCCGCTCGTCGGCGTACCAGGACGGCTTTTCCGGATAATGCGGGCCGTCATACATCTCGACCACCACCGTTTCCTCACGCGCGACCGCGGGGCCGTGCACATTGCCTTTCGGATTGCAGTAGAACGAGCCCGCCGTCAGCACGACGCCGGTCGAGGTGTACTCATAGCGGCCCGACAGGCAGAACATGAACTGGTTCGACGAATGGTAGTGCGGCTGCGGAATGCCGGCGCCCTTGTCGAACTTGATCAGCGCGATCGAGGCGCCCGTCTCCTCGTTCCGCCACAGCATTTTTTCGTGAATGCCTTTGAGCGATTTCTCGCGCCAGGGCATGGATTCGGTCTTGATGAGGAGTTCCTCGAGCCTGGGCATGTTTTCGGGAAGCTTTGTCATGAAACACCCTGACGCTGCGGTTGCAACCGGACGCCGAAGGCTTCCTCGGCGTTGAGCTTGCGAATGCGAAGACGGGTCTTTTCGTCCAGGTGCCCGAGATCGTACTCGGCACTGGGCGCGCCCATCGGGAACGGCCAGTCGCTTCCGAGCAGCACCCTGTTCTCGCCGATCGTCTTGATGATGGTCTCGAGGAATATCGGCGAGTGCACGAGGCTGTCGACATAAAACCTGCGTACGGCCTCGAGCGGCTTGAGCGGCATGTCGGGAATTCCCGGCCGCCTGGTGGCCGCACCGCGCTGCCAGCGCCCGCACAAGGCCCCGACGCATCCGCCACCGTGCGCGAGAATGACGTTGAGGCCCGGATGGCGCTGCATGACGCCGGCGAACACCAGGTGCGACGCGGCGATCGTCGTTTCGACCGGATTGCCGAGCAAATTGGTCAGATAAAACGGGTCGAGACGTTTGTCGGGCGTCGAGCCC
>DASSRJ010000002.1:0-8509 GCA_035701845.1 Pseudolabrys sp.
GCAAACAGCGGCGTCGTTTCGGGTGGGGCGGTGACGCGCCGCTTTCTTTATGCCCTTTAGTTCTTCTGCTCACCAGGTAGCGATACGAAGTGAATGCGGCAATTGATAAGGTGTCACCGTAATTCCAGGAATCGCCGGCACTTCTGCCCAGAAGCCGTCCTCCGCCTCGTGTACGACGATCTTTATCTTCATGCGGCAAAACCTTTCCGCATCCAATCTACGCACAAACACCTCGCGCGCAAGGTTCTCTCCGATCCATTCGGTGACGGCGCCATCATCCGGATGATCATGATTGCAACCGGCGCGTAGGGTGCCAGCGAAGCCCATCGCGCGTGCGGTCCGGGTTTCGTGTCCCTGGGTTTCGCTTCCGCTCAACCCGGGCTACGAAGCAACTTCCCAAGGCGTCGGTTGCGCTTATTGCCGCGGCAGAGCTGGTAAGGGGGTTCTGGTCAGGCCATTGGTGCGTTCACAGCCGGAATTGAAATCCGCGACAGCCTGACCCAATCTTCCTGCCCGGCGAATCGATCTCCGTTTCTGATTGCCATTGCAATGGACCTGATCAGCACCATCTCCGTCTGGCTGCTGCCGCTGCTGTTTGCCATCACATTTCATGAGGCAGCGCACGCCTATGTTGCGCGTTTTCTGGGCGACCACACGGCGTCGCAGCTGGGGCGTGTGAGCCTCAATCCGCTCCGGCATATCGATCCGTTCGGCACGGTGCTTTTGCCGGGGCTGCTCCTGTTTGCGCGCTCACCGTTTCTGTTCGGCTACGCAAAACCGGTGCCGGTCAATTTCCGTGCCTTGCGGCATCCCCGCATGGGAATGGTCCTGGTCGCGGCGGCCGGTCCGGCCATGAACATTGCTTTGGCCATTGTCGCCGCCCTGAGCTTCCACCTCCTGGTCTATCTGCCGCCGGCCGCCGTGCAATGGACCGCGCTCAATCTGAAAAATGCCGTGGTCATCAATGCGATCCTTGCCGTGTTCAACCTGTTTCCGCTGCCGCCGCTCGATGGCGGGCGCATCGCGGTTGGGGTGCTTCCCACCGCGCTCGGGCGCCGGCTGGCGCGGCTTGAGCCCTACGGCATGGCGATCCTGATCGGGTTGCTCATTGTGCTGCCGATACTCGGCGCGCAGCTCGGGATCGATCTTGGGTTTGTTTCTCAAGCCATCACGGTCGCAACCGACGCCGTCATCAGGGTCATCATGCAGATCACGGCAAACGTCTAGTCGTTCGCTATTGCGGTGACACCTTATCAATTGCCGAATTCACGTCCGCAAACAGCGGCCTCGGTTCCGATGGCGCGGTGACGCGCGGCGGCTTGCGGCCGCGCTTGCCGGGCCGCAGCGATCGCCGCAACCGTTGCTCCAGGCCCGCGACAAAGTCATCCGAGCCGAGCGGCCGGCCGGTGCGTCCGGCGCCGCGCAGCGCCGCCAGCATTGCCGCGTCGGGCTCGATGCCGATCAGGTCGAGCGCCTGGCCGACCCGATCGAGCAATGGTCTGACCTTGACCAATTCGTCGTCGCGACCGCTGAGATGTGCCCGCGCGCTCGACCAGGCCCAATCCTGCGGCCGCCCGACCAGCCGCGCCCGCACCGGATTGAGCGCGATGTAGCGCGCCGCCGCGATCAGATGCGTTTCGTCCATCGTGGCCGAGCCATACCGGCCCTGAAACAGATGCCCGGTCCAGCGCGCGCGGGCGTTGATGAAGGCGGTGTAGCGGCGATGGGTTTCGCCGAGCGCGCGGGAGAGGCCGTCGGCAATGTGCGGCACCAGAATCAGGTGCACGTGGTTGGGCATCAGGCAGTAGCACCACACCTCGACCCCGGCCTTGGCGCAGCGCTCGGCCAGCAGGTCGCGGTACAGCGCGAAGTCGCCGGATTCGAAAAACACGCGTTCGCGCCGGTTCCCGCGTTGCGTGACGTGGTGCGGCAAGCCCGGAATGACAATGCGGCCGATACGCGCCATGGTTGTGTTAGATCATGACGCGGGCTTGGTGTGCAATCGGTAAGGTGTCCCCCGAATGCACGAAAACACAGAATGCTCGGTGTGCAATTGGTAAGGCCTCCCCGAATGACGCGATACGCGCCATGGTTGTACTAGATCATGGCGCGGGCCCGGTGTGCAATCGGTAAGGTGTCCGCCAAATGCACGAAAGCACCGGATGCTCAGCGTGCAATTGGTAAGGCGTCCCCGAATATATGCTATTCGATGACCTCGTCGGCGCGCACCAATATTGATGGCGGGATCGTCAGGCCAAGCGCCTTGGCGGTCTTCATGTTGACCGCCAGGTAAAAGTTGACCGGCTGTTCGACCGGAAGCGAAGGCGCCGGCGCGCCTTTGATAAGCTTGTCGACGTAAACCGCCGCGCGCCGGTAGACGACGTCGAGGTTCGGGCCATAGGCGATGAGGCCGCCGGAGGCGGCAAAATCCCGGTAGATCGACACCACCGGCAGGCCCTGCCTTGCCGCAAGCTCGAGAATTTGCCGGCGCCGCTCGGTCATCGCCCCGTCATCCATGACAAAGAGCGCCTCAGCTTTTTCCTTTGCTGCCGTGTCGAAAGCGCCCGCAAGGTCGTGCTCGCTTTTCACCGGGAGCCGCACGAAATTGAGCCCAAGCTGTGCGCCTTTGCGCTGGACATCGTCGATGATGATGACGGCTCCCGGGTTGTTTCCCTGGTAGAGCGCAGCCATTCGCTTGATTTTGGGAAGCATCTCGTGAAGCAGCTCGACGCCCTTTGGCCCAAGCGCCTCCGGCATGAAGCTCAGCCCCGTGATATTCCCGCCAGGGTGAGCGAGGCTCGCCACCAGTCCCGACCTTACCGGATCGGCCACGCGCATCATTACGACCGGGACCGTTTTGGTGGCCTTCTGGGCAGCCTGCGCTGCGGGTGTATTAACGGTGACAATCACGTCGACCTTGAGCGCCAGAAGCTCTTCCGCCAGCGCGGGCAGCCGGTCATTGTGTCCCGCCGCATTTCGCAACTCGATGCTGACGTCGCCGCCCTCGACGCGGCCTCTTTTGTGAAGCTCGTCGCGGAAGGCTTCGAGCAGGCCAGGCTGCAGGTCCTGAGCAAGGACCCCAATGCGATGGATCCGCCCCTGCTGCGCGCGCGCGGCAATCGGCCAGACGGCCGCGCCGCCGGACAGGACTATAAAGTCGCGTCGTCTCATGAGCGTCCCCAACCTTGGCCGGGGCATTGTAAAGGCTTGTGTGGCCGTGCTGGAAGGGGCCTCAGCGCCACGGCTCGCTTGGCAATGCGGCGATCCGCCATTACGGTCGCACCGGAATCGCGGAAGGAAACGACGTTTTGTCCAACACCGCACTGGCGCAACCTGTCCGGGTCGCCGCGCCGCTGAGGCCCTGGTATCTCGCCGCGGCGGCCGCGGCCCTTGCGGTGATGATCGCCGCGCTCCTGAGCCCGAGCCTCTGGTTCCTCAATTTCGTGCACGTGATGACCGGGGCGCTGTGGACCGGCATCGACCTGTTCATGGGTTTTGTGATCGGGCCCATTCTTCGCGGCGTGTCCTTCGAGACGCGCCGCAGCATTATTGCCGGGCTGATCCCGCGCTCGCTGATCCTGATGCCGACGCTCTCGATCATTACGTCCACTGCCGGCTGGTTCCTCGCCGTGCGCACGGGCTTCCTCGAGCTCGGCTATCCGGAATTCTGGTGGGTGATTGCCGCGCTCGCGATCGTCACCGTGCTCACGGTGCAGGGCCTCGGCTACCTGTTGCCGACCAACTTGCGCCTGTATTTCGAGATCCAGAAGCCGCAGCCCGACAGCGAGAAGATCGCGCGCTGGATGAAAACCTACGTGCGCGTCGTGGCGGTGCAGGGGACCATGCAGGTCGCCATCATCATCGTGATGGCGCGCTTCGCCACGGGATTCTGATGATGAGGCGCAATCCCCAGGCTCAAGGCGAACCGGGCTCGGCGATTCAACCCCGCTGAATGGCCGCGGGCCGCTTCATGCGGCTGGCCAGCACTTCGCGGGCAAGAAGAATGACGCCCAGGATCAGGCCAATGATGTCGGTCCATTCGCCGTGCGGAACGGCATCGGCCGGGATGAACAGCAGCAGGCCCGCAATACCGAAGCCGATGCGCATCGGCACCGACAACGGCCGCACGGCATAGCCGGCAAAGCCCGCGCAGATCAGCCACACGCCGAGAACCGCGGTGATCGTGGCCATGACGATCGAGCCCAGGTTGCCCTCCAGCAGCAGCGACGGCGCGCGCACGAAGAGAAACGGAATGATGAACGCGATCCAGCCGAACCGCACCGCGGTCCATCCCGTCTTCATCGGATCAGTATGGGCGAGCGAAGCGGCGGCGTAGGCGGCGAGCGCGACCGGCGGCGTGATCATCGACATCATGCCGAAATACATGACGAACATGTGCGACGCCATCGGCGACAGGCCGATCTTGACCATCGCCGGCGCCACCAATGTCGCCAGCAGCACGTAGACGCCGACCGTCGGCATGCCCATGCCGAGGATGATCGACACGATTGCGGCCAGCACCAGCAGCAGCCACAGATTGCCCGAGCCGATCTCGACCAGCAGCAGCGTCAGCGCAAAGCTCAGGCCGGTGATGTTGAGCACGCCGATGATGAAGCCGGCGGCCGCGGTGATGATGATGAGGTCGAGCGAGGCGATGCCGGTGCTGCGGAAGGCATCGACGAATTCACCGACAGTGAGCTTCTTGTCGCCGTAGCCGAGCGTCGGACCGGTGACGATCAGCACGGCGGAAGCGGCCAAAGCCGATAGTTCGGGCGACCAGTTGAGCCAGAACAAAGCGTAGATCAGAAGGCCGAAAGGCAGCAGGAAGTGCCAGCCCTGCCTGAGCACCTGCCGCAACGGCGGCACGTCCTGCTGGACACTGGTCAGGCCGGTGCGCGCGGCCAGAAGATCCGCCTGGATGAAGAGCGCGTAGTAATAGAGCAAAGCAGGGAGCGCGGCCGCGACCGCGACGTCGCGATAGGGGATCTGCAGAAATTCCGCCATCAGGAACGCGGCGGCGCCCATCACCGGCGGCATCAGCTGGCCGCCGGTCGAGGCAACGGATTCGATTGCGGCGGCGACATGGGCCGGGTAGCCGCCGCGCCGCATCAACGGGATGGTCAGCACGCCGACGGATGCGACATTGCTGACCGCGCTGCCCGAGATCATGCCGAACAGGCAGGAGGCGGTGACGGCGATCTTCGCCGAGCCGCCGCGGTAGCGGCCCATCAGCGTCAGCGCGATGTCGGTGAAAAAAGCCGAGCCGCCGGACGCGAACAGCAGGTTGCCGAAAAAAACGAAGGCGATGACGATGGTTGCGCCGACCAGAAGCGGCAGACCCAGTATGCTGCCGGGATCCCATACCTCGTAGAACGCAAGCTGCGGAATATTGACGGGCAGGCCGGCAAGCGGCCCGGGGATGAATTGGCCGAGCGGCGCATAGACCAGAAAGACCAGCACGATGATCGTGAGCGCGACGCCGACCGAGCGCCGCAAAGCCTCGAGCACAAGCGGGATTGTTATGAATGCGACGATCAGGCCGTCGATCGGCCGTGCCGTCATGTCCTCGGAAAGCGCAGGGTAGCGCACCGCGATGTAGATACCGACGACGAAGCTCAAGGCCGCCAGGACCCAGTCGTACCAGGGCACGTCCGGCCGCGGCATGCCGCGCCGCAGCGGCTGGGTCAGGTAGATGAGCGCCATGCCGAGCGCGAGCATTCCGGCGAGGAACTGCTCGTTGTACAGCAGCAGGCCGAGCACATTGCGGTAGAACTGCAGCGCGAAGCCGATCGAGCCGAGCGTGACCAGGCTCGCAGCGGCAAAAATGATGCGGCGGGCGCCCTTGCTTTTGGGACCCGCCGCAGGCTTGTGGAGGTCGTCAGACACGACGCGGGTTCGTACGGCTCATCGTGCCGGCGGTCAGCTCCCGCTCTTCGGCGGCCACTGGCCGATCTCCTTGTAGAACCTGATGGCGCCGGGATGGAATTGCACCGGGCCCATGTTCTTGGCCATGCGCCTGGGATCGAAACCGTTGAGCGCGCCGAAATTGGCGGCAAGCTCGGCCTTGTGATCGTGCATCAGTTTGACAAGCTTGTAGACGACATCGTCGTCCACCTTGTCGTTGGCGAGCACCAGATAATCGTAGGCATAGACCCAGGTCGGCTCTTCGATGCCGGTGTTGCCTTTGCCGGGCTTGACCTGCGTCGCATAGGCGACCGGAATGAACTTGCGCAGGCGCTCCATCGCCTCCCTGGAGTGATCCACCGGCAGCACGCGGACGCCGCCGACCTGCGCGTCGACTTCGGACACCTTGCCTGCCCCGAGCGCGAACATGAAGACATCGGCGTTGCCCCTGGCGAATTCGTCGGCGCCGCCGACCACGTTCGGCACGGGCACCTTCTGCACGTCCTCGTAGCTCAGGCCGCCGTTGGCGAGCGAGCCCCTGGTGAGCACGTCGAGCACGCGTTGGCTCGCGTAGTCGCTCGGCACGCGTTTGCCCTTGAGATCGGCGATGGTCTTGATGGGCGAATCCTTGCGGACGAAGAATTCCGAGTAGAGCGGCGTAAGCACCGCAACCACCCGCAGGCCGGGCTGCGGCTTGTCCTTGTAGATGACCTCGCCGGTGACCGCGTAATGCGTCTCGAGCTCGTTGGCGAGACCGAACTGTTGCTCGCCGGCACTGACGCCGGGCACATAGGCGCTGGTGCCGCCGAACGGCTTGACGCGCAGATTCAGTCCGCCGTCGGCGGCCACCTTGGCGATGGCCGCACCCGCTGAATAAGTGAAGAACCCCTGCTTGCCGGTGCCGAGGCTGTAGATCTGCGCGCTCGCCGGCGTCGCGACTGCGATCGCGGCGGCTACGGCGCCTGCGGCCCATATGCCCAATCGTGCCCTGGTCATCGAATCCTCCCTGGATTTTATGTGTTGGCACGAGAGTACACAGGCGGGGCGTCAAAACAAGCGGTCCGGCATGCGGGCCGCACCTGACCGATTGAACGCACTGCTCTCGTTGACGTATTCAAACAGTACGGCCGATAGTGGCCGAATGCGCGGATGACGCGGCGCGACGCCACAGACTGGAGTTCCCCGACATGGCCGACATTGTCCTGGCGATCGGCACATCGCACAGCCCGCTGCTCAACAGCCCGGCCGAGGATTATCCAAAGCACGCAGCGATCGATGCGTCCGGCCGCAAGCTGCTCGACAGGCAGGGCCGGCCCTGTACCTATGGCGAGCTGCTGGAAAATGCCGACCCATCCATCAAAGATCAGATCACGACGCAGGTCCTGCAGGAGCGTTCGGCGCGCTGCACCGCGAACATCGAAAAACTTTCGCGGAGCCTCGCGCAGGCGCGGCTCGATACGCTGATTATTATCGGCGACGATCAGCACGAGCAGTTCTTCGACGACAACATGCCCGCGATTCTGATCTATTGGGGCGAAAAAATTGAAAACAATCCGCTCCATATGGACGATGATGCGCCTCAGTTCTGGCGTCATGCGCGCTCGCAATACCATGAGAAAACGCAATCGCGCGATTATCCGGTCGACTCGAGGCTCGGCCTGCATCTCATCGAAAATCTTGTCGAGCAGGGATTCGACGTCAGCCAGTCGAAGCGGCTCGGCAAGGAGCATGGCGAAGGCCATGCGTTCGGCTTCGTGCACCGGCGCATGATGGCCGATGGGGTGATCCCGATCGTGCCGGTGGCGCTCAATACGTATTTTCCGCCGAACCAGCCGCGTCCGCGGCGCTGTTACGAGTTGGGCAAAGCCATCCGCAGCGCCGTCCGAACGGCAAAGGGCAGCGAACGCGTCGGCATTCTCGCCTCCGGCGGCCTGAGCCATTTCACTGTCGACGAGGAGCTTGATCGCGCCGTGCTCGATGCCTGCAAAAGGAATGACGGCGGAACGCTGTCCGCGATCCCTGCCGGCAAGCTCAATTCCGGAAGCTCGGAGATCCGCAACTGGATCACGGTTGCGGGCGCCGCCGCGCATCGGAAGAATACCTGGCAGGATTACATCCCGTGCTATCGTTCCGCTGCCGGTACCGGCTGCGGCATGGGTTTTGCGGTGTGGGGGCCCATTCTGTAGAAGCAATCGAAGCGCACCCACCCTGCGGCCAGAAGCGAATGAACACCTAGGAATCCGAAATGCGTGCCGGTGTCTCCAAGATCAATCCCAATCCGTTCACGACACGGCCCGAGATCGAAGGCACCTTCGGCGTCGTCACCGCCACGCACTGGATTGCAACAGCGGTCGGCATGGCAACGCTCGAGAAAGGCGGCAACGCCTTCGATGCCGCCGTCGCGACGGCATTCGTTTTGCAGGTGGTCGAGCCGCATCTCAACGGGCCGGGCGGCGACGTCCCGGTCATTTTGCACGACGCGAAACGCGGCAGGCCGGAAGTCATCTGCGGGCAGGGCCCGGCGCCCGCCGCGGCCACCATCAAGCGCTTCACCGAGCTCGGCCTCGATATCGTGCCGGGCACCGGGCTGCTGGCGGCCTGCGTG
>DASSRJ010000003.1:0-20433 GCA_035701845.1 Pseudolabrys sp.
TACAGCGCGCCGTCCGGGTCGGCCGTCAGTGAGACGCTGGCGATCGCCACAGTATGACCCGCTCGTCGCCGTACCCGGGTCCAGCCTGCGGCTGGCCCGAGCACAGGCTCCAGCGGGGATCCAGCTGGATTCCCGCTTGCGCGGGAATGAGCGGAAGAGGTGCTCAAGTCATGGCCTCCTTGATGAGCTCGTCGGCGGCCTCGGCCAACAGCGTGTCCGACGCTTCGCCGTAGACCGTCTCGCGCCCTATTTCCAGCAGCACAGGAACTGACAGAGGCGAGACGTGGTCGAGCGCTTTATGAACGATTCGGCCCCTGATGCGCGAGAGCATTTCGCCAAGCCGCTTGATGTCGAGCAAACCGGTCGCGGCATCGGCCCTGGCGGCGCGCAGAAGGAGGTGATCCAGCTGGTGCTTGCGCAGCACGTCGTAGACAAGGTCGGTGGAGATCGTGAGCTGGCGGCGCGACTTTTCCTCGCCGGGAAACCGCTTTTCGATCAAGCCCGCGATGATCGCGCAGCTGCGGAAGGTACGCTTCATCAGTGCCGATTCCGCGAGCCAGGCTTCCAGATCATCGCCCAGCATGTCCTGGTCGAACAGTTGCGCCAGCGAGACATCGCCGTTGGCGATGCGCCACGCGACATCGCCCAGCCCCCAAACCGCCAGCGCATATTCGTTGGCAACAAAGCCGAGCGGGCGCAGCCGCGCACGCTCGAGGCGGCGCGTCAGCAGCATGCCAAGCGTCTGGTGCGCGAGGCGGCCCTCGAACGGATAGCAAACCAAATAGTATTTGGCGGCGCGCGGGAAGGTTTCGACCAGCAGATCGCCGGCCTTCGGCAGCATCGAGCGCCACTGCTGGATTTCCAGCCATTCGCGCACCTGCTCCGGCAAAGCGCGCCAGGCGTCCGGCTTCGCCAATAGGGCCCGTACGCGCGCTGCGAGATAGGTCGAGAGCGGAAACTTCCCGCCTTCGTAGGCAGGCACTTTCGGATCGGTTGCGTCGGCGCGCGACACGTAGACCTCGTCCTCGACCAGTGTCTCGTATCTGAGGATTTCGCCCGCAAACACGAAGGTGTCGCCGACCGTCAGCGTCTCGATGAAATATTCCTCGACCTCGCCGAGAATGCGTCCGCCGCGCGGGACGACCGCGCCGCTGCGGCGAGAGCGCACCAGCCGCACCTTGATCATGTCGGCCTCGACAATGGTGCCGACGTTCATGCGGTAGCGCTGCGCCACGCGCGGATGCGTGATGCGCCAGCGGCCGTCCTTGCCAGGTTTCGTATCCTGCCTGATCCTGGCGAAGCGCTCATAGGCTTTCAGCGCATAACCGCCGGTTGCAACGAAATCGACGGCGGCGTCGAAATCCGCGCGCGCGAGCGCGGCATAAGGCGCGGCCGCGCGTACTTCGGTATACAGTTCGTCGGCAAGAAACGGTGCGCCGACCGCACGGCCGAGAATATGCTGCGCCAGAACGTCGAGCGCGCCGCTGCGCAGCGGCGGCGTGTCTTGCGCATTCTCATCGACCGCATCGATCGCCGCACGGCATTCCAGCACCTCGAAGCGGTTTGCCGGCACCAGCACGGCTTCGGACGGCTCGTCGAGCCGGTGGTTGGAGCGCCCGATCCGCTGCAGCAGGCGCGAGCAGCCCTTGGGCGCACCGACATTGATCACCAGGTCAACGTCCCCCCAGTCGACACCGAGATCAAGCGAGGACGTGCAGACGACGGCGCGAAGCTTGCCCTCGACCATCGCGCCCTCGACGCGGCGCCGCTGCGCGACGTCGAGCGACCCGTGGTGCAGCGCGATCGCAAGGTTGTCGTCGTTTGCGCGCCAGAGTTCCTGAAACAGGAATTCGGCCTGGCTGCGCGTGTTCACGAAAATCAGCGTGGTCCTGTGTGTCTTGACGAGTGCGTAAATTTCGCCGAGCGCGTGGCGCGCCGAGTGGCCGGCCCAGGGCAGGTGTTCCGCGGTATCGAGCATCGCGACATTCGGCTGCGCGCCGGCCTGCGCGATCACCAGGTCGGCGCGCGCTTCGCCCTGCGGCGGCTGCGGCACCAGGAAGCGGCGCAGATCGTCCGGCTGGGCGACCGTCGCCGACAGACCCACCGTCGTGAGCTGCGGCGCCAGCGTGAACAGCCGCGCGAGGCCGAGCGACAGCAGGTCGCCGCGCTTGGAGGTGACCAGCGAGTGCAATTCGTCGAGCACGACGCGCCGGAGCGTGCCGAACATATAGGGCGCATCGGCGCTGGCGAGCAGCAGCGCGAGCTGCTCCGGTGTTGTGAGCAGGATGTCAGGGGGGTCCCGACGCTGGCGTTGGCGCTTGGATGCGGGCGTGTCCCCGGTGCGCGTTTCGAGCCGCACATTCAGCCCCATCTCCTGCACCGGAATTTCCAGGTTTCGCGCGATGTCGACGGCAAGCGCCTTCAGCGGCGATATGTAAAGTGTGTGGAGACCCCTGCTGCGATCCACACCGCGGCCGGTGGAGACGAATTTTTTCTCCCCTCCCCCCATTCGCGCAGCGAATGGTGGGGAGGGGTCGGGGGTGGGGGGCACATCACGCTTGGCTGAAGAACCCCCCACCCCTAACCCCTCCCCGCCGCTTCGCGGGGGCAGGGGTACGCCCCGTGCATGCGGCGATGTTTCATACAACTCCACCAGTGTCGGCAGAAAGCCTGCGAGCGTCTTGCCGCCGCCGGTCGGCGCGATCAGCAGCGTGGACCGCCCTGCCCTTGCCTTCGCCAGTAAATCGAGCTGATGCGCGCGCGGCTGCCAGCCGCGGCTTGCGAACCAGCGCGCGAAGACATCCGGCAGTGACGGCGTTTGCTCGAAAAGATCGCGCGCAGGTTCCATGGCTTCAGTGTGTAGCCATCACGACCAGCCCGGGAACGGGCACACCCTTTTCTTTGCGGGTCGCGGCGGGTTCGAGACGGACCGGTTTCAGTCTCGCCGCCGCCAGCGCTGCCTGGACGTGAGCCATGCCGTGGGCATAGCGCAGGGTTTCGCCCAGCAAGACACTATCGCCGCCATGCGTTTCGACGCTGAACGCAAGTTGTCCCGATGGAGCCAGTATCCGGGCCGCCGCTTTGAGCGCCGGTGCGAGATCGTCGAAATACACAAAGACGTCAGCGGCAAGCACAAGATGATAGTGCGCGCCGATCTTCGCCTCCGCGCCGAGGAAGGTCAGCACGTCGGCCTCGACAAGCCGGTCGTAGAGGCCTTTTGCACGTGCCTGCGCGAGCATGGCGGATGAAAGATCGACACCGACCATCCAGTCGCTGAACGGCCGGAATGGAAGCGCGGCAAGCCCGGTGCCGCAACCAATATCGAGCACGGAGCCGAATTTCATGCGCGTCTCCGCATGCGCTGCCTGCACCGCGGCGAAAAGCAACCCGGGTGCGCAGTAGTCCAGGCCGTCGGTCAAAGCCTTGTCGAATCCCGGTGCATAACCGTCGAACAGAGCGCGGACATAGCCTTCCGGCATTGGAGCCGGCGCACCCGCACCAAGCCGCGTGAGACGAAGCATTGCGCCGTGACGATCGGACGGATCTGCCGCCCTGGCCCGCTCGAAGGCCACGATGGCGCCCGCACGGTCGCCCAGCTTTTCACGTAGTTCCGCGAGGGCGAACCATGCCGACGCATAGCCGGGCGCAAGCTCGAGCGCCTGCACCAGGAGATCGACGGCGCCGGCGAGATCGCCCTTGGTCTCGCGGTCACGCGCCCACTCGAAGCGGCGGTCGGCAATCAGATTTCCCGACGACAGGTGAATTGGCTGCAGCTGCAATGCTTGACCTCGGTTGCTGGCGCCGGCGATTTTAGGGCATATCTCTACGCCGCGCGCGTGGTAACATCGGCGTGGAATGAAGAGGACCGGCACATGAGCAACGGATCGATGTCCAGGGTTTTAGGCGGCTCTCCGCTTGGCGTGCTGGCCCGGCTTGTTCTGGTATCGATCCTGGTGGGCGTCATTCTTTCGGCGCTCGGGCTCGATCCTTTCGACATCGTGCACAGCATCCAGCGCATGATCCGCACATTGTGGGATCTGGGCTTCGATGCCTTCCGCTGGCTGTGGCGATACTTCCTGCTCGGCGCGGTGATCGTGATCCCCATCTGGATCCTGATGCGCCTGTTCAACGCGCCGCGCGGCCGCTAACCCGGCCAGCTCTCCGCGGTGATCGTCGCCGCGTCGTTGCCGATCATCGAGGCAAGGGAATTGCGATAGCCGCGCTTGAGCGCGGCGGTGAGATCCGCCTTGATCTCATTCACCATTCCGATACCGCGATAGATCATGCCGGTATAGAGCTGCAGCAGCGTCGCGCCGGCCTTGATCTTGGCGATCGCGGTCGCGCCGGAATCGATTCCGCCGACGCCGATCAGCGGGAACGCGCCTTCCGCTCGGACGAAGGTTTCCGCCAGCATTCGCGTTGACAGCTTGAACAATGGCCGCCCCGACAAGCCGCCCTGCTCTCGCGCGCGCTCGCGCTCGCGTAGCGCCGTGGGTCGTGTGACCGTCGTGTTGCCAACGATCATGCCGTCGACGCGGCGCTTGCGTGCGACGCCGACAATGTCGTCGAGATCGGAGAGCGTCACGTCAGGCGCTATCTTGAGCAGAACGGGCGTCACGCCCGCGCGGAAGCGATGTCGCTCGCGTGCATCGAGCACTCGCGCAAGCAAATCATCGAGCGCCTTTGCCTGCTGCAGATCGCGCAGGCCCGGCGTGTTCGGCGATGAAACATTGACGGTAAAGTAGCTGGCAACGGCAGCAAAGGTCTCAATCAGCCGCACATAGTCCTCGGTGCGGTCGAGGGAGTCGCGGTTGGCGCCGATGTTGACTCCGACGATACCCTGCGCACTCGTCCGGGCGGCGAGCCGGGCGTGAACCGTGGCGGCGCCATCGTTATTGAAGCCGAGCCGGTTGATGACCGCCTGGTCCGCATCCAAACGGAACAGCCGCGGCTTCGGATTGCCGGTTTGCGCGCGCGGCGTAATCGTCCCGACCTCGACGAAGCCGAAGCCGAGCCGCAACAGCGCGTCAGGCACCTGCCCGTTCTTGTCGAAACCCGCGGCCAGTCCCACCGGGTTGGGAAAATTGAGGCCGAAAGCCTGTACACGCAGTTCGGCGGCGCCGGGCGGCGATTTGGCCAGCGGCACGTAACGCAGCGCCTTGATCGTCAGCGCATGGGCATCCTCGGGATCGAGCGCCCGCAGCAACGGACGCGACAGGCGGTGGAGAAGGCCGATCACAAAATCCCACTCCGGACTTGGACACGAGCCACCCCCTATCGGCGGGGTGCAAGGCTTATTCAAGGCAGCCGCACGAAAACAGTTGCGCAGCGGGGGCGACTCAAGGTTATAATTCCTAACTGATCGTATCACAGTCACGGTGGTGCCACGCCTATGGCCATGCTCACCCACAATCAGATCTGGACGGCGATCGACCGGCTCGCCGCCCGCGCCAAGCTGTCGCCATCGGGGCTCGCCAAGAAAGCCGGCCTCGACCCGACGACGTTCAACAAGTCCAAGCGCGTCACACCGGAAGGACGGCAACGGTGGCCGTCGACTGAGTCGGTCGCCAAGTCGCTGCAGGCCACGGGCACCAAGTTCGACACCTTTGTCGCGCTGATTACCGATGCCGGCAAGGCGGCCATGCAGAACGTGCCGCTGATCGGATTTGCGCAGGCCGGCGCCGGTGGATTCTTCGACGACGGCGGTTTTCCGGTGGGCAAAGGCTGGGACGAGATCGCCTTCCCGGCCGTCACCGACGAGCATGCCTATGCGCTGGAGATTTCGGGCGACTCGATGAAGCCGGCGTACCGCGCCGGCGACGTCATCATCGTGTCGCCGGGTGCAACGGTGCGCAAGGGAGATCGCGTCGTCGTGAAAACGAAAGACGGCGAGGTCATGGTGAAGGAGCTCAAGCGCAAGACTACGAAAGCAATCGAGCTCAAGTCGCTCAACGCGGAACACCGTGACCGCACGCTGCCGATGTCGGACGTCGTCTGGGTCGCGCGCATCGTCTGGGCGAGTCAGTAGCAATAACGAAAGTTCTGCTCCGCTCACTCCCGCGACCCAGCCTACGCTCGCTTCGCGAGCTACGGCGGGTTTGAGTCCGCCGAAGCGCGGAGCGCGGAGCGCGTAGGCGCAAAGCGGGAATCCGGAACTAGGTGTCACCTCTCATTCGTCATGCGCGGGCAACCGGGTCCGGCCGAAGGCCGGCCCGGCTGTAAACTTGACCCGCCTGCGGGCCGAAGCCGCGATCGATCGGTTAGACGTGTCAACCCTTCGGCGGGCGAAGGCCCGCGCATCCATGATGCGATTCAAGTCGGGAACACTTACCGCTCTGCCCGCGGAGGAGCATCATGGATTGCCGGGTCAAGCCCGGCAAGGACACTTGAAAGCGTATCATTTCTCCACCTGGACCTTCGCTCTCGCGGGGACGAGCGGTTATGATGCGGTAAGGATCAAGCCGAGCGAGCCAGTGCGCCGTCGATCATGTCGATCGTGTTCTGCAGTCCGTAGACGGCGACAAACGAGCCGAAGCGCGGCCCTTTCTCCTGCCCAAGCAGCACCTGGTAGAGCAGGTTAAACCAGTCGAGCGAAACGCCGGGTTTGCCGTCCTTCGCCTTTTTCTTCTGGTCCAGGAACGGCTCACGGCGGCCGACTTCGTACACGACGGTCTGAATGTCCTCCGCGGTGGCGCCCGGCTTCAACTGCGAGAGGGCGTCGCGCAGGTCGATCAGGGCCGCGCGCTCCGCGCCGCCCGGCTCGCGGAATTTCTTTTCCGGCAGCACGAAGTCGCGGAAATAATGAATGGCATACTCGACCAACTCATTGAGCTTGGGATGCGTCTTCGGCGTCACGCCGGGCCGGTAGCGGCCGATGAAGCCCCACAGCGTGTCGGCGTTTTCCGCATTTGACGACGACACCAGCGTGAGGAGCATCGCAAACGAGATCGGCATATCGATTTTCGGCGGCTCGCCGGAGTGGATGTGCCAGACCGGGTTGGACAACCGCTGCCGCGTGTCCTGCCGCTCGTAGCCGTCGAGAAACTGGTAGTACTCGTCGACGTTGCGCGGAATTACATCGAAGTAGAGCCGCTTGGCGGCCTTCGGCTCGCGGTACATGAACAGCGACAGGCTCTCGGGACTGGCATAGCGCAGCCATTCCTCGATGGTCAGGCCGTTGCCTTTCGACTTTGAGATCTTCTGGCCCTTCTCGTCGAGGAAGAGCTCGTAGTTGAACCCGTCGGGAGCGACGCCGCCGAGCGCGCGGCAAATTTCACCGGACAATTTGACGGAATCAATCAGGTCCTTGCCCGCCATTTCGTAGTCGACGCCGAGCGCGACCCAGCGCATCGCCCAGTCCGGTTTCCATTGCAGCTTGCAGCGCCCGCCGGTGACAGGCGTCGTCATTGCCTTTTTGGTGTCGGGGTCTTCGTAGGTAATGGTGCCGGCCTTCGTATCATGCCCTGTCACCGGCACCTGCAGAACGATGCCGGTCTTTGCATCGATCGGCAGGAACGGCGAATAGGTGGCTGCGCGCTCCTCGCGCAGCGACGGCAGCATGATCGCCATCACTTCTTCGAAGCGCGCAAGCACCTTGAGCAAAGCCTGGTCGAAGCGTCCCGACTTGTAGCATTCGGTGGACGACAGGAACTCGTAATCGAAGCCGAAGTGGTCGAGAAACGCACGCAACCGCGCATTGTTGTGCTCGCCGAAGCTCGGATGCGTGCCGAACGGATCCGGCACCTGGGTCAGCGGCTTGCCGAGATACTGCTCAAGCATCTCCTTGTTCGGAACGTTGTCCGGTACCTTGCGCAGGCCATCCATATCGTCGGAAAACGCAATCAACCTCGTCCTGATCTTGTCGCCGGTCAGCACCCGGAAGGCATGACGCACCATCGTTGTGCGCGCCACTTCGCCGAACGTGCCGATGTGCGGCAGGCCGGACGGTCCGTAGCCGGTCTCGAAGATCACCTCGTTCTTTGGATGCTTCCTGAGCCGGGCGACAATCTTGCGCGCTTCCTCGAACGGCCAGGCATTCGATTGCTCGGCGCCCTGGCGCAAGGTTGCGGCGGTTTCGGCGACTGACATTCATGATCTCCGGGGCGCGGACACTAGAAATGCCGCACGGAAACGTCAAATTCCGGTGCCGTCATTCCGGGACGCGAGCCACCGGGTCCGGCCGAAGACTCCGCGGACACGCCTGCGGGCCGAAGCCTCACGCAACAGTTTAAAGCCTCCAAGCCTTCGGCGGGCGAAGGCCCGGAATGGCAAGGCTCAGAACGGGCTGACCGGGAAATAGCGCAGCCACAAGTCAGTGAAGCGGCCCTTCTCCCAGATGCGGAACAGCGCCCAGTTGAACGCCTGCCGCAAAAGATCGTTGCCGCGTCTTACCGCAATGCCAACGCCTTCGCCGAAGAAGCGGCTCTCGAGATAGGGGCCGCCGCGAAATTCGCAGCAGTTGGCGGAGTCGGTACCGTTGAGCCAAAATGCAAGCGAAATTCCATCTCCGAACAAAAGGTCCACCTCACCGCGCTTCAAGGCGAAGCGCGCGGCGTCGGCATCAGGGAAAGGCCGCAACTCGGCTTCCGTGAACAACGTCTTGAGATAAGCCTCGTGCGCTGTTCCGGCGACAACCGCAATCTTCTTGCCCTCCAATGCTTCCGGGCGCACGTCGTCGATGGGGCTGTTGCGGGGCGCAACGAACCGCGCCGGCGTACGGTAGTAAGGATCGCTGAAATCGACGCGCGCGCGCATCTCCGGTGTTTGCGCAATGGACGCAATGATCGCATCTCCGTTGTTGCTGTTGAGCGCGCTGATCAGCGTATCAAACCGGCGCATCTGTATCGTGCATTGAACCTTGATCTCTTCGCAGATCATCCGGGCGAGATCGATGTTGAAGCCGATCGGGTTGCCGTCAGGACCCGCATAGTTGAACGGCGGGTAGTCGGTCTCCGTGAGGAAGCGAATGATGGTGATGCGGGACAGGTCCGGCCGCTCGGGCCGGCGCCGCGGATCCCAGAAACCGGGGACGGCCATCGGGTCAGAGGTCACGGCCGGCGTATTCGGCACTCCGGGACCGACCGTCGGAGGCGGTGGGCCCAGCTGCCGCGGTGCCTGCGCATGCGCAGCCGAAGCCGCAACGAGCAGCGCAGCGATGGCGCATGCACGGCTGCATTGCCGCCACCTGCCCAATTTCGACGTCATCCGATGACCCTTCCGGGGAATCGCGCGGACCATATCATCGCCGCGGCGATCGGCTAGTCATATTCACGTTTTGTTTTTTGCCGGTCAGGCGCCGGTCAAATGCCTTTCAATCTCATGCACCGGCATTTTGACGAAATCCTTGTCGACCTCTGCGCGCACAGCATCTTTTAATGCCGGTGAATAGGCCGGGCGGATCATGCCCAGCGCGCGCGGCGGTGCGACCATGATGAGAGACTTGGTCTGCCCGGCCGTAATGGCGCTGTCGAGCTGCTGCGCCAGATGAACAAGAAAAGTCCGTTCCGACTGGTCGTGCCAGTCGGTTTGCTCGACCGCGCTGCGCGCACTGCCGACGGAATTATTTGTGCGGCCCGGCGCGTCGGTGCCAAGTGCGTGCGTCGGCAAATCCTTCTGTGCCAGCACCTTGATGGTCCTGAGATTAGGAAATTTCGTGTCACCGGCATTTTCCAAAATGAGGGCCTTGGCCCCGTCGCAGACGACAACCCACTCGCCGTGACGTATCAGCAATTCAGCCATCGACTGACCTCCAACTTGCCCACAATGCTACGCCGCACGAAAGGCCGGCATATTGCTCCAAGTCAAACGTATGGGCGTCCGATTTGTTGCCAACGCGCGTCAGTTCGTGCCGTCGAGCAGCCGGCGGGCAATGACCTGCGCCTGGATTTCGGCAGCGCCCTCGAAGATATTGAGGATACGCGCGTCGCAGAGAATGCGCGAAACCGGAAATTCGAGGGCAAAGCCGTTGCCGCCATGGACCTGCACGGCGTTGTCGGCAGCGGCCCAGGCGACCCGCGCTGCAAGCAATTTGGCCATGCCGGCCTCGAGGTCGCAGCGGCGTCCGGAATCCTTCTCGCGCGCCGCATAATATGCGAGCTGGCGCGCGATCATGATTTCCACCGCCATCATTACGATCTTGTCGGCCACGCGCGGGAAGCCGACGATCGGCCCGCCGAACTGCGCGCGGTTCTGCGCGTAGTCGAGCGCCTGCTCCATTGCCGCCTGTGCGACGCCGATAGCACGCGCCGCCGTCTGAATGCGGGCGGATTCGAACGTCTGCATCAGTTGCTTGAACCCGAGGCCTTCAGTACCGCCGAGCAGATTTTCTGCCTTCACCTCGAAGGCGTCGAAAGCAATCTCGTACTCCTTCATGCCGCGATAGCCGAGCACCTCGATCTCTGTGCCGCTCATGCCTTTTGCCGGAAACGGGTTCGTGTCGTCGCCGCGCGGTTTTTCGGCAAGCAGCATCGACAGGCCGCGATGGCCGCTCTCTTTCGGATTGGTGCGTACGAGAAGCGTCATAAGGTCGGCGCGGACCGGATGCGTGATCCAGGTCTTGTTGCCGTAGACCTTGTAGACGTCGCCCTCGCGCACGGCGCGCGTCTTGATCGAGGCAAGGTCGGACCCGGTGTTCGGCTCGGTGAAGACGGCAGTCGGCAGCACCTCGCCGGATGCAATCTTCGGCAGCCACTTTTCCTTCTGGGTGTCGGTACCACTGCCGAGGATCAGCTCGGCGGCGATTTCCGAGCGCGTGCCGAGCGAGCCGACGCCGATGTACCCGCGCGACAACTCTTCGGAGACAACACACATGGACTCCTTGCCGAGCCCCATGCCCCCGAAATCCTCCGGGATGGTAAGGCCGAATACGCCAAGCGCCGACATCTGCGCGATGACGTCGAGCGGGATGTAGCTGTTGGTGAGGTGCCATCTCTGCGCGTTCCCGATCACCTCGGTATCGGCGAACTTGCGCATCTCCTCACGAATCGATTCGAGCGTGTCGTCGAGCCCACAGGCACCGACCGTCGCGCCATGATGCGTACGCATCAACGCGATCAGGCGGGCGCGCCGTTCGGCATTGTTGCCGTTGACCATCAGGTCTTCGACGATCGGGGTCAGGCGTGTCGCGACTTGTGTTGGCGTCACGCCGAGATCGGCCAAACGGACGACTTCACCCTGGCTCATCGGAATGCCGCCGAACACCTGCGCGAGATATTCGCCCAGGCCGATACGAACCAGGAGGTCTTCGGTCTCTCCGAGCTTGCCAGTCCGGCTCATGCGCTCGGCATAGGCGGCAAGTTGCCGGGTTGCTTCGACATAGGTCGCAAGCCAGGCGAGCCCATGGGTTGCTCTTTGCTCGCGATCAAAGTCTGCGCTCTCCACCCGCCCATTTGAGGAGATGCGCTGGCGTACTTTCGCCGTAGCATCGGCCAGCAAAGCGTCCAGAACAGCCGTCGCCTCACGGATTAGCCCAATCAGTTCAGGTTCTTTGGCGGAACGGTTGGCGGCAGTGGACATGCAAGGGTCTTCGGCGATGGTTCCCTGGAAACACTACGCGTGCAGTGCACAAAAGCAAAGCCGTAGGGATTCCCTGCAGTTACCAATGCCCAAGGCCCGCCGTTTACGGAGAATTGCTATAAAAATTAACCACTGCGGCTTTACATAGTTACCTCTGCGCAGCGCCACCTCTCATTGGCGAGACCAGATCCAAGCCGCATGCAACTCACCCAATTATCGCTTCCTTTCAATTGGTTGACGCGGATGCTCGCGTCGTTCTCGGTGCGCACGCGCATCGTCCTGCTCGCCCTTATTCCCGTCGCCGGCTTCGTGGCGAACGGCTTCACCTACACCTCCGGTGAAGGCGAGGTCGGCCGCACCTTCGATACGTTCACCCACTCGGCCGCACTCGCCGATGCGAGCCGCGACTTCAAAAGTGCGGTTGCGTCGATGCGCATCGTCGTCAAGGACTTCAACGTGAAGCCCAACGACGGTCTGGTGGCGGGTTTCGAACACGCCTACGCCGTCGCGCTGAGGAATCTCGACACAATCGAAGCATCGGTCGACAAGGGCCATGCCGAGAGCATCGCCGGCATGAGCCGGGACCTGAACGCCCTGCGCGAAGCGTTCAACAATCTTGTGCGAGAACAGAACACTCTGGGCTTCGACGAGTCATCCGGCCTGCGCCGCCAGCTGCAAGTGGCGGGGAACGGCGTCGAGCGCATCATCAATGACAACATGTCCTGGCTGCCGGAAGCCGACGCCAACAAATTGATGGTGACGCTTCTGTACATGCGGCACCACGAGGCCGACTTCCGCGTCACCGAGAGCGAGGTAGCGCGCCAGCAATTTCAGCAGGCGTACAAGGCCTTCACCGATATCATCCGGCCAATCAACGCCGCACCGGAAATGAAGGCTTCACTCGAGCAAGTGGTGAAGACCTATGCCGAGATATTCGGCAAATGGGTCGAGGGCTACGACAAGGTGCGGCCGTTGCATGCGGTTATCGACATCGACAGCCAGAACATGCTGCCGCGCGCCGATGACATCATTGCCTACGCGCGCAAGACCGCCGAAAACGCCGGCCAGCAGCTGTCGAAATCGCAGAACCGCACGCGCAACGGCATCATCATGGTCGGAATCACCATGGTGGCGCTGGGGCTGGGCTTCAGCTGGCTGATCGGTCGCAGCATCACGCGGCCGCTGAACGGGCTCTCCCGCGTGATGACGCGTCTTGCCGACGGCGATACCACGGCGCGCATTCCCGCGACCAGCGCGCGCGACGAGATCGGCGATATGGCGCGCACCGTCATCGTATTCCGCGACAACATGATCGAACGGGAGCGGCTTTCACAAGCCCAGAACGAAACAAGCCGCGCGCGCGAGCAACGCAGCGAAGTCATTGCGTCGACGATCTCGCAATTCAAGCATTCCGTCGAAAGCGCGCTCGGCAAGCTTCGCGCCGCGTCGATGAAACTGGAAATGAGTTCGTCCGACCTCAACAAGGCCGCGGACATTGTCTCCTCCGAGACCGACACCGCAACAAGCCGCGTGACGGCAGCCTCGGAAAACGTCACGGCGGCCGCCAGCTCGGTCGAGGAGCTTGCGGCCTCGATCGGTGAAATTGCCGCGCAGGCCGCAAAATCGACCGACGTCGCAGGACGCGCCGTCTCCGAAGCGCAACGCACCGTTACGACGATGTCGCAACTCGGCAGCGCGGCCACGCGTATCGGCGAGGTGGTCGGGCTCATTCAGGCGATCGCCGGGCAAACCAATCTGCTCGCGCTGAACGCAACGATCGAGGCGGCACGCGCCGGCGAATCCGGCAAAGGCTTCGCCGTCGTTGCGGCCGAGGTGAAGTCGCTCGCCGGACAGACCGCCAGGGCAACCGAGGAGATTGCGGAGCAGATCGGCTCGATTCAGTCGGCGGCAACCGATGCATCGCAAGCCATCGGTCAAGTCGACGCCATCATCCGCGAAATGTCGTCGATCGCAACGATGGTGGCGGCCACCGTGGATCAGCAGAATTCCGCGGTCGCTTCGATCGCCGAAGGCGTCAATCGTGCCTCGGGGGAGGCTCGCGTCGGCGCGGAAGCAATGAGCCGGGTCGCGGGCGTCACGACAAACGCGAGGTCTACCGCCTCGGACGTCAAGGATCTCGCCGACGCGGTTGCCATCGAAGCCGAAGGTCTCGAGGCCCAGGTCCGGCAATTCCTGACCAACGTTCAGGCCGCCTAGATTTTACCTCGCAACGAGGCCGATAACGGCCTTGCAAAGCCAGCGCCGATGGATGATCTGAAAGGCGTAAAGCCTTGCACGGAGCCATCCTTTGAGCGCATTGCGGCGAACGGTGCGAATTGCGGCCGACGCCTTTCGGCATTTTACCGATGACGACGGCTGGGCAATCGCAAGCCACATCGCGCTGTCCACGTTGATGGCACTGTTCCCGTTCCTGATCGTGGTCACGGCGCTCGCCGGATTTTTTCTCGGCTCGAAGGAACTTGCGGACGAAGCTGCGCGCCTTCTGCTCGAAGCCTGGCCCAAGGAAGTTGCTGCGCCGATCGCGCTCGATATTACCGGCGTCCTTACCTCGACCCGCGGCGATATTCTCACCCTCGGCGTCCTGTTCGCACTCTACTTCGCGTCGAGCGGGGTCGAGAGCCTGCGGATAGGCCTCAACCGCGCCTACGCGGTGAAAGAGCCGCGTGCGTGGTGGCTGCTGCGCATAGAGTCCATCATTTATGTCCTGGTCGGCGCGGTCGCGATCCTGGCATTTTCATTCCTGGTCGTGCTGGCGCCACTGATCCTCGCAAAACTGATTCAGTATGTGCCGGCGCTCGAGCCCTTCGCCGACCGGATCACGTTCGCGCGCTATTCGGTGGCGGCGGCCGTGCTCGTGGTTGCACTGATGATCGTGCACCTGTGGCTGCCGGCAGGCCGGCGTTCGATCGGCGAGATTGCGCCGGGCATCATCGCCACGATGCTGTTGTGGCTTATCACCGGCGCCGCCTTCGGCCGCTATCTCGCCAATTACGCGTTTGCCTACGTATCGATGTACGCCGGACTCGCGTCAGCAATGATTGCGCTGGTCTTTCTCTACGCCTGCGCGTCGATCTTCATCTATGGCGGGGAATTGAACTCGACGATTTCCCAGGCCCGCGTAAAAACCGATTAGCGCCCCGCCTCCTGCGCATCCTCGAACGTTCTCAACCCGGTGCGCGGCGCGTTCACCATCACGGCCATGTTGCCGGGCGGATGCTGGTTCTTCCACATTTTAACGTGGGCGAGCGGGATGTTCTCCCACGGAAAGACCTCGCTCATGCACGGGTCGATGCGCTGCTCGAGCACGAATTGGTTTGCCTGCGAGGCCTGCTTGAGGTGCGCGAAATGCGATCCCTGGATGCGCTTCTGTCTCATCCACACGTAACGCGCATCGAACGTCAAATTGTATCCCGTCGTCCCGGCGCAGAAGACAACCATGCCGCCGCGCTTGACGACGAGGCATGACACCGGAAACGTCTGCTCGCCCGGATGCTCGAAGACGATATCGACGTCGCGTTTTCCGGTGATATCCCAGATCGCCTTGCCGAAACGACGCGCTTCTTTCGTCCACTGGGCGAATTCCGGCGAGTTCACCGCCGGCATCTGTCCCCAGCACTTATAATCCTTGCGATTGATCACGCCTTTGGCGCCAAGGTTGAGCACGTACTCGATCTTCGACTCATCCGAGACGATGCCGATGGCGTTGGCGCCCGACGCGGCAACAAGCTGGACACCGAACACGCCAAGGCCTCCGGAGGCTCCCCATACCAGAATGTTGTCGCCCGGCTTGAGCGTGTGCGGAGGATGTCCAAACAACATCCGATATGCGGTCGCGAGCGTGAGCGTGTAGCAGGCCGACTCTTCCCAGGAGAGGTGGTTCGGCTTCGGCATCAACTGGCGCGACTGCACGCGGCAGAACTGTGCGAACGATCCGTCCGGGGTCTCGTAGCCCCAGATGCGCTGGGATGGCGAAAGCAGGGGATCGCCGCCGTTGCAATCTTCGTCGTCACCATCATCCTGATTGCAGTGGACGATAACTTCGTCGCCGACCTTCCAGCGCTTGACCTTCGTGCCGACGGCCCACACCACGCCGGAGGCATCGGAGCCCGCGATGTGGAATGGGTGCTTGTGACCATCAAGCGGCGAGATCGGAATGCCGAGGCCAGCCCAGACGCCGTTGTAGTTGACGCCGCCGGCCATCACGTAGACGAGCACTTCGTCATCACCGATCGGCCAGGTCGGCACCACCTCGAGCTGGAACGACGTGTCGGGCGGTCCGTGCCGCTCCTTGCGGATGACCCATGCGTGCATCTTCTCCGGCACGTGCCCGAGCGGCGGAATTTCCCCGATCGCGTAGAGGTCCTTAAGCGGAGCCACCCCCCGCGCTTTGGCGACTGCCGGCATCGACTGATCCTCCCTGCCTATAACAATCTGACGCAAATTATGTTGCATCGCAATAATACCTTTTGCGCCAGCAAAACCATTGCGGGCGCAATCGGTTATAGAGCGGTTGGCTACTTGCGGATCCGGTAGAGCGCGAATCGGGGAGCGCCCAGCACAAACTCGAGCCGGTCCGGCATCGGGTTCGGGATCGATGGCCCGATCAGATAGAGGTAGTCGAAATCGCGCACCCAGTTCTGCACGAACGGCGGTGTGCCCGCCGGCGCCCCATGTTCGGCGACGTATTTGAGAAACCTGACCGGCAGGAATCCGCGTTCGGGGAATTCGAGTCGTCGCCATGGCGCACGCGGCGTGACCGGCTGTTTCCCCGGCGCCGTGAACAGGTGCGGCAAGAAGGCATCGGCATGGTGAACGGCGAGCGTCGGCACGTTAAACACCGGATAGTCGCGCAGGTCGGTGGGCGGGTCACCGCCATCGCCGGTCTGCGCGGTCATGACGATGGCCCCTTTCGGGAGAAGCTCGAACGATTTCCTGGCCGCCGCGAAATCCTCGCGATAAGAGAGCCAGACGATCATCACGCCGCTCACATTGATGACGGTGATGGCCGCCGCAAGCGCGATCGCGATGCGCCGCCAGATGGCGTCGGGAAATGACACGGAAACGAACGCAGGCATGATGAGCGCCAGGGCGACCACGACCCGCATGTCGACGAAGGCGGTGTCGAACAATCTGAAGGGCATCGCCAGATAGAGCGCTGAAAATCCGGCCAGCAGCCACATCGCCGACTGCTCAAGCCGCAAGGCGTTTCGGCGAGCCAGTGCAGTGATCAGCCAGATCAGCGCGAGCACGCCGATCTCCGACACGACCATATTGTACCCACTGAGGATATGCAGGATCCATGTCGCCTTATCGCCGAAGACCCATACGTTCCCGGAGCCTCCGACGCTACCGTTTGCGGCAACCATGAAGGCAGCGAGCAGCAATGACGGGATCACAAGGGCGGAAAAACGCGCGAATGTTTCGCGGAGCGAAGCGCGCTGCGACCAGGCCCGCCAGAGTTCGTGCAGGCCGACGGCAAAGCCGTAAATTCCCAACGCAAACATGTGCGCGGTGAAAAGCAACGCAACGAATGCCGTGTGCGCGGCAAATCGCGCGAGCCAGGAACGGTCCTGCAGCCAGACCGCGCAGGCAAACCCCCAGAGCGCGCAGCCTAGTCCGAATTCAAAATTCTCGAACCCGAACGCAAACGGCGTGCTGTAGAGGAAAATCAACGCAACGAAGCCGGCAATCTGCAAACGTCCCTTGACGGCGCGTTCGAGCGCCATCGCGCCGGTCACGATCAGGATCTGGCTGAGCAAATAGAAAAGCCGGTTTGCCATCTCGACGCCGATGTGGCGGCCGATTCCGGGAACGATCAGGTCCATCGCCAGATTGGGAACGAGCGACCAGGTCACCTGATAATAGGGATGGGCTTGCGCGGTGCCGTCGCGGGCGAGCACAAACATGCGCGCGAGATGATTGCTGTAGTCCACCATCGCCGGAGGAAGGTTCGGCCAAAGGACCGGCATCACTGCCGCCACAAACAGCAGAGCGAAAACGACAACGGCGCCGTTGAGTCCCGCGCGGAATTGTCGCGCGCTGGAAGCGGTGACGGCAGGCTGGCTCATGAACACCGTCCACTGCACCCGTGGGTCCGGCGACATCATCGTTGGGCGGCTTTAACAACGCCTTTCCGCACACCGGCGCTTTCGCTGCTTCTCGACGCCGGTCGAAAACCGTTGCAGTTCAAAAGGTTATGGCCGCCGACCTCCCGGCCGGCGCCTTAAGGCTTTTGCAATGCGACGCCCCTAGCGTGTTGGGACCAACCAGAGCACGGGATGTCAGAACAGACCCTTCGTCGCGTGGAGCGGATCACGGACCTGCGGGCCGCGATGCCATGGCTTGTCGGCGCGGGCGTCTATGTTCTGGTGATCGCCTTAGCGCCGCAGCTGCTCGGCGACCCGGACACCTACTCGCATCTCGCGCTCGGCCGCTGGATCCTCGATCACGGCGCAGTGCCGACGATCGATCCGTTTTCCGCCAACTTCCGCGGAACGCACTGGCTTGCCTTCGAATGGCTTTCCGAAGTTGTGTTCGCGTTGGCTTTTGCCGCCGGCGGCTGGATGGGCATGGTGGCAGTCGCATCCGCCGCCGCCGCAACAGCCTTCGGTCTACTGACACGCTTCCTGCTGCGCGAGCTGCGGCCGACCGCCGCGCTGTTCGGCGTCCTTGTCGCTCTGCCTCTTACGGCACCGCACATCCTGGCGCGACCGCACATCCTGGCGCTTCCACTGGTCGTTGCATGGGTCGCAGCTTTGATCCGTTCGGTCGATATGCGCACGACGCCGTCGTGGCTCATGCTTCCGCTCATGACCTTGTGGGCCAACCTGCACGGTAGCTTTACCTTCGGCCTCGCAATGATCGGGGCAGCCGGCGCCGAAGCTCTTTTCCGCGCGAAGCCTGCCGAGCGCATGAACGTGTTCCGCCAGTGGGGATCGTTCGGCGTGCTCGCCGTGGTGGCGGCCTGTCTCAATCCCTATGGTCCCGAGATGATCCTGGTGACGTTCCGCACCGTGGCGCTCGGTCCGGCGCTGGCAACGATTACCGAATGGCGGCCGCAGGACTTCAGCCATATCGGCAGCTTCGAAATCATCATGTTGGGTGGATTGGGCCTGGCGCTTTATCGCGGTGTCAAGTTGCCGCTCTTCAGAATCATCATGTTGCTTGGCGTATTGCACCTGAGCCTGTCGCATATTCGGCACGCCGATCTGCTGGGAATGCTGGCGCCGATTTTTCTTGCACGGCCGCTGGCAAGGCAGTTCACGGATATTTTCGCGGGACGGGCGGCGACGGCGCTGCGGCCCGGCACCCTGATCCCGGCCGCACTCGTGTCGGTGATGCTTGTCGTTACCGTGCTGTCGGCCTTTCGGAGTGATGTGGCTCCGCCGGCCAAAATTACGCCTGCCAATGCCGTGCACGCGCTTGGCAGCGTGAAGCACGGCGCGATTCTCAACGATTATGATTTCGGCGGCTATCTCGACTTCGTCGGCATCGCACCTTTTATCGACGGACGCTCGGAACTGTACGGCGAAGCCTACATGCTTCGCTACGACCGCGCCCTGAACCTGCACAACATTCCCGACTTCTTCCGTCTGCTTGACGAGTACCGCATCGGCGCGACCCTGCTCACGCCGACGACACCGGCGGTTGCCCTGCTCGACCGGTCGCCCGGCTGGCAACGTTTCTATTCCGACGACGTTGCCGTCGTGCACGTCCGCCGCAGGTAGCAACTGCGGTCTTTGGCCGAAAAGATTCATATTGCGATGCAACAAAAAAGGCGGCAGTTTGCCGCCTGAAGCCGAATGGCGGCCATGACACGCGAGCGCCCAAGACGCGATAAACCCTGGATTTTCCGCACCTATGCCGGGCATTCGACGGCAGCGGATTCCAACGCGCTGTACCGGAAGAACCTGGCCAAAGGCCAGACCGGTCTGTCGGTCGCCTTCGATCTGCCGACCCAGACCGGTTACGATTCCGACCACATTCTCGCCAAAGGCGAGGTCGGCAAGGTCGGTGTGCCGGTCTGTCATCTCGGCGACATGCGGGCACTGTTCGACGGCATCCCACTCGATACGATGAACACTTCGATGACCATCAACGCCACCGCCGCGTGGCTGATGGCGCTGTACATCGCGATTGCCGACGAGCAGGGCGCGCCACGCGCGAGCCTGCAGGGCACGCTGCAGAACGACATCATCAAGGAATATCTGTCGCGCGGCACGTATGTCTTTCCGCCGGCGCCTTCGATGCGGCTGATCAAGGACGTGATTCTGTTCACGACCAAAGAGAGCCCGAAATGGAATCCGATCAACGTCTGCTCCTACCATCTGCAGGAAGCCGGCGCGACGCCGGTGCAGGAACTGGCTTTTGCGCTCGCCACCGCGATCGCGGTGCTCGACACCGTGAGAGCGTCCGGCGAAGTGCCGCCGGACAAGTTCGGCGAGGTGGTCGGACGCATCTCGTTCTTCGTCAATGCCGGCCTGCGCTTCATCACCGAGTTGTGCAAGATGCGCGCCTTCACGGAGCTCTGGGATGAAATCACGCGCGATCGCTACGGCATCAGTGACGCGAAGCAACGGTTGTTCCGCTACGGCGTGCAGGTGAATTCGCTCGGGCTGACCGAACCGCAGCCGGAAAACAATGTCGCGCGCATTCTGATCGAGATGCTGGCCGTGACGCTGTCAAAGGGCGCACGGGCGCGCGCGGTCCAGTTGCCGGCCTGGAACGAGGCGCTTGGCCTGCCGCGCCCCTGGGATCAGCAGTGGTCGCTGCGCATGCAACAGATCCTCGCCTATGAGACTGACCTGCTCGACTATGGTGACATCTTCGACGGCTCCAGCGAGATCACCCGCAAGGTCGAAGAGCTGAAACAGCAGGCACGTGGGGAGCTCAAGCGGA
>DASSRJ010000004.1:0-9216 GCA_035701845.1 Pseudolabrys sp.
ACCGGCATTCATCACTACATTTTCACCGTAATCGCGACCGACCTCGAGCCGGGCGCGCTGCCGCCTGGGCTGACGCGTGACGAGTTGTGGGAGAAGCTTAAAGGACACGCCAAGGGCGTAGCGGGCCTCGTCGGCCTGTTCGGGCGGCCGTAAAGGCATCATGGCCCAGATCAAGCTCACGTCGTTGCAGATCCTGGTCGCGATCGTTGCGGTCGTGCTTTGGTACGTGCTCACGACATATCCGGTGTTCGGGAAGATCCTGCTGCCGCCGTTCTTCTTCTCGAACCCGGTCGACGTGGCGAAGCAGATATATGTCTGGTTCGCCACGGGCGTGATCTGGAAACATCTCTGGGTGACGCTGATCGAGTCGATCCTCGCTTTCGTGATCGGCTCGATCGGCGGCGTACTGGTCGGGTTCTGGTTCGCGCGCCAGCCGCGCACCGCGGCCGTGTTCGATCCTTACGTAAAGGCAGTCAACGCGCTGCCGCGCGTCGTGCTCGCGCCCATCTTCACGCTCTGGCTCGGGCTCGGCATCTGGTCGAAGGTCGCGCTCGGCGTCACGCTGGTGTTCTTCATCGTGTTCTTCAATGTCTACCAGGGCGTGAAGGAAGTCAGCCCGACGGTGCTCGCCAATGCCCGCATGCTCGGCATGAGCGAGCGGCAGCTGATGCGCCATGTCTATTGGCCGTCGGCGCTGTCCTGGATGTTCTCCTCCCTGCATACCTCGGTGGGCTTTGCCGTGGTGGGCGCGGTGGTGGGCGAATATCTGGGTGCCGCCGCCGGGCTCGGCTATCTCATTCAGCAGGCGGAGGGCGTGTTCGATGTGGCCGGCGTCTTTGCGGGCATGTTCGTTCTGGCCGCCTTCGTGTTGGCCATCGACATGATCGTCACCGTGGTCGAGAAACGTCTGCTGGTCTGGCGGCCCACGACCGCGGATGCGAGGCCCTAGCAGGCAGTCGTCCGCGCGAACTCGCCGCCGCGAAGCCAAAGCGGCGGAGCCTGTCATCGGGCGGCGCTTCGCGCCGACCCGTTGGCTTTGGCGAAGCGGGGAGCGGGACCCATACGCCGCATCGTATCGATAGACCGAGGGTTATGGGTCTCATAACGCGTCGAAGACGCGCGCAAACGCGCTTATGCCTCGCGCGAAGACGCGCTCGCCCGGGACGACGGTGTATGGCGTCGGGAACAAGCCCGGCCATGACAGGAAAGGCGAGAACGGCTATCGTCCGGGCGAAACGGCCTTGTTAAAAGGCTCGCATACAAGGGAGGATTTCATGCCCGCGATATTGAGACGGCTTGGCGTGGCTTTGGCGGCGCTCGTTCTGTCGAGTGGCCTCGCGCTCGCACAGTCAAAGGTGACGCTTGCGATCGGCGGTGCCTCGTGTCTGTGCTACCTGCCGACCATGCTCGCGCATCAGCTTGGCGAGTTTAAAAAAGCCGGGGTCGATGTCGACATCGTGCAATTCAAGGGCGGCTCCGAGTCCCTGAAGGCCGTGATGGGCGGTAGCGCCGACGTCGTGTCGGGCTATTTCGATCACTGCGTCAATCTCGCCGCCAGGGGCCAGCACCTGCAGGCTTTCGTCGTCTATGATCGCTATCCGGGATTCGCGCTGGTGGTGTCGCCGAAGCATTCGGCCGAGATCAATTCGATCAAGGATCTCGCCAACAAGAAAATTGGGGTCAGCGCGCCCGGCTCCTCCACCGATTTCTTCCTGAAATACATCCTGAAGAAGAACGGCGTTGACCCCAACTCCGTCGGCGTCATTGGTGTCGGCCTTGGCCAGACGGCCATCGCTGCGATGGAGCAGGGCACCATCGATGCCGCCATCATGCTCGACCCCGCGGTCACCGTTTTGCAGGGCCAGGACAAGAACCTGAAGATCCTGAGCGACACGCGCTCGCAGAAGGACACGCTCGCTGTGTTCGGCGGCGAATATCCGGGCGGCGCGCTCTACACCAAGGCGGAATGGATCGCGGCGCATCCGAAGGAAGTGCAGGCGATGACCAATGCCATCGTCAGCACGCTCAAGTGGATCCACTCGCACACGCCCGAGGAAATCGCCGAAAAGATGCCGCCGGAACTGATCGGCAAGGATAAGGCGCTCTACGTGACGGCGCTGAAGAACACTCTGTCGATGTTCTCGGAGACCGGCCGCATGGATCCGAAGGGCGCCGAAGCCGTGCTTGCCGTGTTCAGCCAGTCCTCGCCCGAGGTGGCCAAGGCCAATATCGACCTGTCGAAGACCTATACGAATATCTATGTCGACGCGGCCAACAAGAAAATGGGGATGAAGTAGGAAGATTCTGTATCGACAGCAACAAATGCGTCAGGCACAAAATCGTAGGGTGCGCTAAGCGTTCGCCGACGCGCGTCAGCGCGGAGGCGACGCGAGCCCACCTGTAGCGTTCCAACTTGTTTAGGTGGGCTCGGCGCTGACGCGCCTTCCGCCTACGCGCTCCGCGCTTCCGCCTACGCGCTGACGCGCTTCGGCGGACTCCAACCCGCCGAAGCTCACGCAGTGAGCGTAGGCCGGGTCGGCGGACTCAAACCCGCCGAAGCTCGCGCAGCGAGCGTAGGCTGGGTAGCCCACCCTGCAAATCCGGCTTGCGCTATAGTGCCCCCATGAACATTCTCTCCATCCAGTCGCACGTGGCGTTCGGCCATGTCGGCAATGCGGCGGCAACCTTCCCGCTGCAGCGGCTGGGCATCGAGGTCTGGCCGATCCACACCGTGCAGTTCTCCAACCACACCGGCTACGGCAGCTGGAAAGGCCGTGTCTTTGACGCCGGCATGATCCGCGAGGTAATGGCCGGCATCGAGGCGCGCGGCGTACTCGGCGAATGCAACGGCGTGCTCTCGGGCTATATGGGTGCGGCCGATATCGGCGCCGCCATTCTCGATGCGGTTGCCGCCGTCAAGCGCGCCAATCCGGCCGCCAGGTATTGCTGCGATCCGGTGATCGGCGACGTCGGGCGCGGTGTCTTCGTGCGCGAGGGTATTCCCGAATTCATGCGCGAAAAAGCGATTCCGGCGGCCGACATCATCACGCCCAACCAGTTCGAACTCGACTATCTCAGCAAGCGTGAAAGCAGCACCTTGCGCGCGGCGCGCGATGCAGTCAAAGCCGTGCACGATCTCGGCCCGCGCGCGATTCTTGTCACATCGCTGCACACCGACGAGACGCCGGCCGACTGCATCGACATGCTGGCGTCGGACGACACCGGCCGCTTTCTGGTGCGCACGCCAAAACTGCCGCTTGCCGTCAACGGCGCCGGCGATGCGGTCGCCGCGCTGTTCTTCGCGCATTACCTGCGCGGCGGGAAACTCGCCGACGCGCTGTCGCGCGCGGCCTCCAGCATCTTCGGCGTGCTGGCAAAGACGGCGGAGAGCGGCGCGAGCGAGATCCAGCTGATCGCGGCGCAGGATCAGATCGTCAGGCCAAACCGGATTTTTGTATCGCAGGCGCTGCGGCCGGACGGGGCAGCGCCTGACGCGCCGGCGCTCGCACCATCACAGGCGCCGCCGCTGTCGCACGACGGCCATGCGGCCGGGCCGCCTGGCGTGCCGTCGGTTTTTCACGTCGACCGGCTCGACCTGTCATTCGCGCCGCAGCCCTGGGCCTGGGCGGACCAGCATCGGGCCGAGATCGACGCCTGGTTCGCCGACATGCGCCGCAAAAAGCCCGCGCTGTGGAACGGCCGCGTGCTGCTGATGCATCGTCAGGTGATCGAGCACGGCGTGCTGCGCGGTGAATTTCTCGAGACCGACTACGCCAGCTTTATTTGCTGGAAGCACCGGGGCCGGCCGCACGCGCAGGTGCGCGATTGCTTCAGCGCGGCGGCGATCCAGAGCTCCGATGGCGCATTTCTCCTCGGTGTCATGGGCGCGCACACGTTCAACGCCGGCAGGGTCTATTTCCCCTGCGGCACGCCCGATGCCAATGACATTATCGATGGCAAGGTCGATTTCGAGCATAGCGTGCGGCGCGAGCTGCTCGAGGAGACCGGCCTTGCGATGGACGATTTCACGCCCGAGCCGGGCTGGACCATGGTGGTCGACGGCTCGCTGATCGGGCAGATCAAGGTGCTGCGCGCGCGCCAATCCGCCAAGGCGCTGCACGCGCGGATCCTGGCGTTCCTCGCGCGCGAGAAGAAGCCCGAGCTGGCCGATATCCGCGTGATCTACGGGCCCGGCGATTTCGACCAGGCCATGCCGCGCTTCGTCACGGCGTTTCTTGCCTCGCGCTTTGCCACCCAGCCGCTCAAGGCGGCGCGGTAAGGCGTTGCCCTTTCCGGGGCCTGCATCCGGTCAATAGTCCCGCGTTGTGAGCTGCATTCGCGGTTTGCTTAAATACCCCGGAGCTCGCTGGAACAACCGCGCGGCTTCTACATCTGTCGACGGTGTTTTGGTGTGGGCTGTGAGTCCACGAAATTTCGTCACTGCGTCGCCGTTCACACGCCATAGTTCTGTGCGGCTATTCGGCCGCAAAAGACAAGAAGCGTTATGATCGCGGTCAAGCAGGAGACTTCATGTTCAGGCATTTGCCGATCCTTCTGATCATTTTTGCAACGACCGGCGCGCACGCAGAACAGGGCTTCTTTGAGCAGCTGCTCGACTCGTTGAAGAGTAAAGCCACGGCGGTGCCAAGCGAGCCGGCCGGCGATCTTGCCGCCTCGACAGTGAGCGAATCCGAACCGCTTGCTTTGCAGCCGACAACGACGACGCGGCGCTACTACAAGAAGCGCAATCACGCGGGCCGCCGCCATCCCGCGCGTGCGCCGTCGACGCAAGCGGAGGCGCAAGCCGAGTCGTTGCCGACCGCTCCGAAGAAGAGCGAGGAATCTTCACCGCCCGCCGCATCGCCTGAGCTCATCAGCAATTCAAAGCCGGTCGAAAGCGTCTTGCCATCGGGAAACGAGAGCAATGTGCTGCCATCGCCGGCTGTTTGGCCAAACCCGACGCCGGTGCCGCTCGCACCCTGGCCTGACGAAAGCTCCAGTGTGGAGGGTGCTCAAGGCGGCGCCTCGCACGAAGTGCAGGCCGAGTCCCGGCCCACGGAGAAAATCGATGCCCGGGCGGATGTGGCAGAAGTCGCAGACGAGGTTGAGCCCGAGTTTTTCCTCGACTCGCAGCGCGTCGTCTTGGCCGGCTTTTCGGCAACCTGGCTTGCGCTGGGAATAGCGATGTTCATTTTTCGTCGCCGGCTGGCGAGAACCCTCAATAGCTTACGTCAACGGCGCGTCCCTGATTACGAAATGCCGCCCGATGAACCTCCCGCTCTTACGATTATCCTCGGGAATGCAGCGCGCGATCACACCGTGGTTGAGAAAGCTGGTCGCGCCGAAACTCGAGCTGTTGCCGCCGGGTGAGGGCGAAATTCCCGGCGCTCGTCGAGACGCGAGCAATGAATCGGCAGCAGTGAACGAACCGGTCAACACTTCTGACCTATCGCCAATGCCGACCTGCCGCGCTTGATTTGCGCGCCCGCTTTCCGCTACAAGCGGCCTCCGGTTAACGCGGGCTTTACCGGAGTCCGTCAGATTGACCGTTGAGACGAGGGAAGAGCCCAAAGGGTCCATGACCATGTCTTCGCGCCACGAAATCTGCGCGATCGAGCGGACGGCGGGCAACGCCGGCGCCGCGGCTTCCCTCATTCCGGGCACGCTCCTTCTCCTTATCCGCCCCTGAGGGCCGGCTGGGCATATGCGCCTGGGCACTCGGGGGAACCGCGATAAACCCTTAAAGAGCGCCCAAATGATCCAGTGATCTTGTGGCGCATTCGAATTGAGAAGGAACTGAGCCAATGACCGCCCAGACAAAGTCCGAGAAGGACCGCGTCGTCATCTTCGACACCACCTTGCGCGACGGCGAGCAGTGCCCCGGCGCGACCATGACCCACGAAGAGAAGCTCGAGGTTGCCGAGCTCCTCGACGCCATGGGCGTCGACATCATCGAGGCCGGCTTCCCGATCGCTTCGGAAGGCGACTTCGCCGCCGTGCATGAGATCGCCAAGCGCGCGAAGAATTCCGTGATCTGCGGCCTCTCGCGCGCCGGCTTCAAGGACATCGACCGCTGCGCCGAGGCCATCAGGCCGGCGAAGCGCCGGCGTATCCACACCTTCATCTCCACTTCGCCGGTGCACATGAAATACAAGCTGCAGAAGGAACCGCACGAGGTCTACGAGATGGTGATCGGGCAGGTCACGCGCGCGCGCGGCCACACCGATGACGTCGAATGGTCGGCGGAGGACGCCACCCGCACCGAGCGCGACTTCCTCTGCCGCTGCGTGGAAGCCGCCATCAACGCCGGCGCCACCACGATCAATATCCCCGACACCGTCGGCTACACCGTGCCGGAGGAATATTTTGCATTGATAGAGATGCTCCGCACGCGCGTGCCCAATGCCGGCAAAGCGCGCTTCTCGACCCACTGCCACAACGATCTCGGCATGGCGGTCGCCAATTCGCTCGCCGGCGTGAAGGCGGGCGCGCGGCAGATCGAATGCACCATCAATGGCATCGGCGAGCGCGCCGGCAACGCCGCGCTCGAAGAAGTCGTGATGGCGATGAAGACGCGCAACGACGTGCTGCCTTACTGGACCGGCATCGAGGCGAGCATGCTGACGCGCGCCTCCAAGCTGGTCGCGGCGGCGACCTCGTTCCCGGTGCAGTACAACAAGGCGATCGTCGGGCGGAATGCCTTCGCGCACGAGAGCGGCATCCACCAGGACGGCATGCTCAAGAACGCGCAGACCTACGAGATCATGACGCCGGAGTCGGTCGGCGTGAAGCAGACCTCGCTGGTGATGGGCAAGCACTCCGGCCGTCACGCTTTCATCCATAAGCTGGAGGAGCTCGGCTACCAGCTCGCCGGCAACCAGCTGGAAGACGCCTTCGTGCGCTTCAAGGCGCTCGCCGACCGCAAGAAGCAGATCTTCGACGAGGATATCGAGGCGCTGGTCGACGAGGAGATCGCGCACGCCCACGACCGCATCAAGGTGCTGTCGCTCACCGTGATCGCCGGCACCATGGGGCCGCAGGCCGCGACGCTCACGCTCGACATTGATGGCGAGCACGTCACCACGCAGTCGACAGGCAACGGCCCGGTGGATGCGATCTTCAAGGCGATCCGCGCGCTGGTGCCGCACGAGGCGACGCTCGAGCTCTACCAGGTGCACGCGGTGACCGGCGGCACCGATGCGCAGGCCGAAGTGTCGGTGCGGCTCGCGGAAGCGGGACGCTCGTTCACCGCCAAGGGCGCCGATCCGGACACTCTCGTTGCGTCGGCGAAGGCTTATCTGGGTGCGCTCAACAAGCTCACCTCGAAGCGCAGCAAGACCGCCTCGGTCGAACGGCGGATTCATTCCACCGACGTAGGGTAATAGACTCTTAGCCGTTAGGCCGGCATTGTCCGGTCTAACGGCACGAATCACACGCGAAACGGCGCGAAATTAGTGTTAAATCAGGTTCCCCCTCGAAATCCGGTCACGAAATCCGTATTTCGTTCCATCGAGGGCGCGAAAAGTCACATTTTGTCCGTATTTCACTCGTTTTCGCGACGGATTTGAAAGGTACGTGCGCGCAACCTCCGGTATGGAAAGCGTAGGGGATTAAATCGAAATGAGGATGACTTTATGCGCGGGCGTTATCGCGCTCGCGGCCCTGAGCGTGTTGTCGAATGTTCCGTCCGTGCGGGCGGCCGACATGATGGACGGTGCCGCGGCGGCGCACACCGCGTCGATCGATGTTGCGCGTATCAAGAGCGCGCTGCATCTCACTCCCGCGCAGGAGCCCTATTGGGCGCCGGTGGAATCCGCGCTGCGCGAGCTCGCGCGCCGTCAGGAACGCGATGCGAATGACGGAGTGGTGCGCCGCGTCAGCAAGCGCGTGGTGCAGATTGCGCTCAACAGCGCGACCATCCACCGGCTTGTTGCTGCGGCCCGCCCGCTCGTCAAAACCTTCGACGACCAGCAGATGCAGACCGCGCACGGTCTTGCCCAGGAAATGGGTCTCGGGCCGGTTGTGGCGGCGCTGAAGTAGCCCGCCGACCCCGCTTTTCCGTTCGTTTTTGTCATGGCCGGCTTTTTGCCGGCCATTGACACTTTGGAACTTCCGCTGCCATCGTGCACTTGGAGTACTCGACGGGGGCGACTCGTGGAGGAAACAATCATGAAGAAAACGCTGTTCTTTTTCGCCGCGGCGATGCTCGTCGCGGCGGCGCCGGCTTTCGCGGAAGACACCATTACCATTGGCTTCACCGCCTCGCAGACCGGCAAGCTCAACAATGATTCCACCTCGCAGCTGCGTGGTTATGAGCTCTGGCGCGACGACGTGAACGCGGCCGGTGGCATCAAGGCCGGGGGCAGGAGCTACAAGGTCAAGTTCGCCAGCTATGACGACGAGTCCCAGGGAACGCGAGTCCAGCAGCTCTACACGCGCCTGATCACCGAGGACAAGGCGCAGTTCCTCTTCAGCCCCTATTCGTCGGGCCTGGTCGCGACCGCCGCAATCATTTCCGAGCAGTACGGCAAGGTGATGCTGAGCATCGGCGGTGCCGAGGAGAAAACCTACAAGCTCGGCAACAAGAACCTGTTCCAGCTCTACACCGGCGCCAGCAAATATCTGGCGGGTGCCCTCGACGTGCTGAAGGAGAAGAATCCGAAGGCGAAGATTGCTTTCATCTATGAAGACGATCCCTTCTCGAAAGCGGTTGCCCAGGCGACGCGCGAGCTCGCGAAGAAGGACGGCTTCACCATTGCGCTGGAGGAATCCTACAGCAGCGGCACCACCGATTTCGGTCCGATCATCAACAAGGTCATTTCCTCCGGTGCCGATGCCTTGCTGGGCGGCGGTCACTACGCCGACGGCTCGACCCTGGCGCGGCAGTTGCATGACCAGCAGGCCAAGCTGAAATGGGTCACGCTGCTGGTTGCTCCCGACAGCCCCAACTTTGCCAAGCTCGGCGATGCGGCGGTCGGCATTTCGGTGCCGTCGCAGTGGGAACCGCAGGTCACCTACAAGCCCGACTTCGGTCCGACGCCCGCCGCGTTCGCCAAGGAGTTCACCGAAAAGTACAAGATTGCGCCCGGCTATCACGCCGCCGGCGGTTACGCGGGCGGGTTGATTCTGCAGCATGCCATCGAGAAGGCAGGCTCGATCGATCCCGTGAAAGTCGCGGCCGAGCTCAACAAGACCGATGCGACCACCTTGTTCGGC
>DASSRJ010000005.1:0-4270 GCA_035701845.1 Pseudolabrys sp.
GCTCGCGCGGCTGGGCGCATCGATGGTCGGCGCCGATCCTTCGGAAGACAACATTGCCGCGGCACAGGCTCATGCAAGCGAAATGGGCGTCGCGGTCGACTACCGTGCGACGACCGCGGAAGATCTCTCCGCCGCCAATGAGCGCTTCGACGTGGTGCTGGCCATGGAGGTTGTCGAGCATGTGGCCGACGTCGAAGCCTTCGTAGGCGCCTGCGCGGCGATGGTAATGCCCGGTGGTCTGATGATCACCGCAACGCTCAACCGCACACTGAAAAGCTTTGCGCTCGCAATCGTCGGCGCCGAATATGTGCTGCGCTGGCTGCCGCGCGGCACGCACCAGTGGGACAAGTTCGTCAAGCCTGAAGAGCTGGAGAGCGCGATTGAGCGCAATGATCTTCAGGTCATCGGCGAACGTGGCGTGATCTACAACCCGCTTGCCGACCGCTGGCAGCTGTCGTCGGACATGGATGTCAACTACATGCTGGTGGCGCAGCGCCCGAAGCAAAATGGAGAAGCCGCATGATTCTCGAACTGGTCGAGTTCAATTCGCCGAAAGGCTGGAGCCGCCGGCAGGTCGCCGAAGAGGCGCGCAATGTCATTCCGAAGTGGCGGGCGAACAAGGAATTGCTGCGCAAGCATTTTCTGCTCGAGCTCAACGGCAGGACCGGGGCGGGCGTCTATATCTGGCCGTCGGTCGAAGCGGCGCAGAAGGCGCACAACGAAGAGTGGCGGCAGTCGGTGATCAAGCGCACGGGCGGCGCTCCGACGATCCGCTATTTCGACCTCTTCCTGCTGATCGACAATGAAAAGGGCATGGTGACCGAATTTCCCGAGGCGGCGGAGATTCAGCCGGCGGCTTGAAGAAAGATCAATCTCCAAACGATGCTCTGGGCCGTCTTTACCCTGATCGCCGCGGCCGCGCAGACCGCGCGCAACGCGATGCAGCGCGAGCTCACTGCGACGCTCGGCACGGTCGGCGCCACCCACGTGCGCTTTCTGTTCGGGTTTCCCTTCGCGCTGCTCTTCCTGTTTGGTCTTATGGCCGTCACCGGCGACCGCCTGCCGGCGGTCCCACCCGCGTTCTGGCCATGGGTGATCGGCGGGGCGCTCGGGCAGATCGCCGCGACTGCGCTGATGCTCTCTGCAATGGGCGAGCGCTCCTTTGTCGTAGCCTATGCCTACATCAAGACCGAGCCGGTGCAGGTTGCGCTGTTCGGTCTGATTTTCCTCGGCGACAAGGTGGCGCCGTTATCGGCGGCGGCGATCCTGATTGCGACGGTCGGGGTGATTGTGATCTCGCTCAAGCCGCGCACGGGTGCCGGTACGATGCGATCGACACTGATCGGTCTTGCGGGCGGCACGATGTTCGCACTGTCGGCGATCAGCTATCGCGGCGCGATTCTGTCGCTCGGCCTTCCTGATTTCGTGCTCGCCGCAACGTTCACCGTGACGGTTGGCCTGGTCATCCAGGCGGCGCTTTTGTCGGCCTATCTGGCGTTGCGCGATCCCAAGGTGTTGCGGGCTATCGCGCGCGCCTGGAAACCCTCGCTGTTTGCCGGCTTCATGGGTGCGTTCGCGTCGGAATTCTGGTTTCTCGCCTTTGCCATAACCACGGCGGCAAACGTGCGCACCCTCGCATTGGTCGAGGTGCTGTTTGCGCAGGGTGTGACGCGATTTGTCTTCAGGCAACCCACCACGCAGCGCGAAGGAATCGGCATTGTGCTGGTGGTGGTCGGTGTCGCGCTGCTCGTGTGGGCGTATTAGTTCCGCTCGTCGGGCAGCGATGGCAGCGGATGAAACTCGATGCCTTCCTCTGAGAGCTCTTTGGCTTCTTCCGGCGATGCCACGCCGTAGATCGAGCGGTGCTCGATCTCGCCGTAGTGCATCTTGCGCGCTTCCTCGGGAAATTTCGCGCCGACGTTATCGGCATTCTTGATGAGGTGATCGCGAAGTTCCTTCAGCTTGGAACGGATTTCCTGCTCCTGCGGCGAAATCATCGCAACCGGCGCCGATGCGGGAGCCGGTGCCGGGGTTGCCTCCGGCGCTGCTCCTGGGGCCTCGATTGGCCTGCTCCGCTTCCTGGCGGTCGTAGACAGCCGCGGCGCCATGATTGCTTTTTCGACCTTGGCCGAGCCGCAATGCGGGCAGCTTACGAGGCCGCGCTTGGCCTGCTTGTTGTAGGCGGTCGAGTCCTGAAACCAGCTCTCGAACTGGTGGCCCTGCTGACAGATGAGCGCATAGCGTATCATTCCGCCCCCCGCACGACGTGAAGGTGCGCCGGTTCCGCCAGCGGTTCGACGATCTCAAATCGCCGGCCATGCTGCAGCGACGGGATACGCCCACGTGCATTGGCGACTTCTGCGGGATTGATCTCAGCCATGATGACCCCCGGCTCGGTGCCACCTTCGGCAAGAATGTGCCCCCACGGGTCAACGATCAGTGAATGGCCGAATGTATCCCTGCCGTTCTCATGGCTGCCGCCCTGGGCAGCGGCAAATACAAAGCAGCCGTTTTCGATGGCACGGCTGCGAATGAGGACATGCCAATGCGCCTCGCCGGTCTGCTTTGTGAATGCCGACGGGATCGCCAGCATAGTTGCACCGGCCTCGGCGAGCGCGCGGTATAGCGCAGGGAAGCGCAGGTCATAGCAGACCGTCAAACCGAGCCGGCCCCAGGGCAGGTCGGCCAGCACCGCCAGCTCGCCCGGGCGGTAATTGCGTGACTCGCGATAGCTCTCGCCGCCCGCAAGATCGACGTCGAACATATGGATCTTGTCGTAGCGCGCGAGAATGTCACCCTTCGGATCGATCAGGAATGAACGATTGGCGGCGCGGTCGGGCGAGATCCTGACCGCAAGCGAACCGATATGCACGTAGATGCCGAGCTTGCGCGCGACCTCGCGCAATGTCGCCAGCGACGCATCCGCCTCTTCGTCGACAGTCACCGCAAAAAGTTGCTCACGATTGGCGGCCAGGACGTTTGTCATCTCAGGCGTGAGCACATATTCGGCGCCGGCCGATTTGGCGTTGCCGATGTAGCGGACGGCGGCATCGATATTGACGCCGGGCTGGAGTCCCGAACGCATCTGGATCATCGCTGCTTTAAAAGTGCCGCCGTTCATGACGAGGCCTTGCCGCCGGCCAGCAGCGGGTCGAGCGTGCCGGCGCGCTCAAGCGCGTGCAGCTCGTCGCTGCCGCCTACGTGCGTGGTGCCGATAAAGATCTGCGGCACGGTCATGCGTCCGTTTGCGCGTTGAACCATTTCTTCCCGCCGGTCGAAGCCGCTGCCGACGTCGATCTCATTGTAGCTTACACCCTTTCGCTTCAGCAGGGTCTTGGCCGCGGAGCAATAGGGGCAAAAGCGGGTTGTGTAGATTTCAACGGGAGGCATGGCGTTTTTGGGCATATGAGCCCTTTTATATGGGGGGATGCGCAGCCGCCACAACCCGCGCAAAAACCAGCACATCGACATGGCTGGCACCCGCCCGCAACAGGGCGCGGGCGCAGGCATCGGCCGTGGCGCCCGATGTGAGCACGTCGTCAACCAGCACCAGCCGGCGGCCGGCAATATCCGATCCATGCTCGGCGGCGACCCGGAAGGCGCCTTGCACATTGTCGGCGCGCTCGGCCTTTGATTTGCCGACCTGCTGCTGCGTCGCCCGCACGCGCCTGACGCCGCCATGAACAACAGGCACGTCGGTCAAAGCCGAGATAATGCCCGCAAGCGCCGCCGACTGGTTAAAACGCCGCGCCCACAGTCGCCGCCAGTGCAAGGGCACCGGGACGAGTGCATCAGCATCCCCCAGCAGTTCACGCCCGGCGCGCGCCATCCATTGGGCCATCATTGGCGCAAGGTCGAGGCGGTCGCCATACTTGAGGCTATGGACGAGCGCGCGGGAAATGTCGTCGTAGCGTACGGCGGCGCGCGCCCGGTCATAGGTTGGCGGGTTGGTAATCGCCTCCATCGACAGCAGGCCGGGTCCGGGATCGTAGGCGAAGGGAATGCCGAGCCGTGCGCAATATGGCGGTTCGATGAGCGATAGCCTCGACCAGCAATGTGCGCAGAGACCGTTGCCATCGCCAAGCGGTTCACGGCAGGACGGACAAAGCTGGGGTAGAGCGAAGTCGAGCGCGAGCCGCAGCGCCGATCGCAAACCCTTACCAAAGCGGGCGGCTGACGGCACCCTGGCCGGACTTGCCGAAACAAACTCGTTCATGCTGCAACGGTAGCATGATCACCTGTGGACATGGCACGATCACGCGCGACGCGA
>DASSRJ010000006.1:0-3029 GCA_035701845.1 Pseudolabrys sp.
GAGGCCCGCGGGTCCAATTGGACCCCTGGCGTCCCGCGCGCCCTTCGGTTCTTTCCGGGCGAAGCGGATCTTCCTCAAGACGACGGCGTACCCGGCGCCGCAAAGAAACAGGGCGGCGGAGCTATGTCCGGGGCTGTTTGACAAGTGAATTAGGGAATGTATGCGCGGGACCAGCTTTCTGATGTCGTCCCCGCCAACGGGTCCGCGCGAAGCGCGGCCCGATGATAAACTCCGGCGGGGACCCATATGCCGCAGCCTATCGAGACGCTGCGGCGTATGGGTCCCGGGTCTCGCGCTCACGCGCTCGCCCGGGACGACAGCAGAAGGCGCTAAAGCGCCGCCCCGGAATGACTGCGGGGGTTCGTCTCGCGCAATTTTCGCGAGATGCAGTCTCAGGTATAACGACCCTCATGCATGTGAACGGCAAACCCTACCGCACAATCTGGCTCGCGGACGACGGCAGAACGGTCCGGATCATCGACCAGACTTTGCTGCCGCACCGGTTCGAGATCGTCGATCTGCGCGATCTGGCCGGCGCCGTGACCGCGATCAGGACCATGCAGGTGCGCGGCGCGCCTCTCATCGGCGCCGCCGCTGCTTACGGGGTTTGCCTGGCCATGCTTGCCGATCCGTCGGATCAGTCGCTCGATCACGCCTACGAGGCGTTGCTGGCGAGCCGTCCGACGGCCGTCAATTTACGTTGGGCGCTCGACACAATGCGTTCGCATTTGCGCAACCGCCGGCGCGAGGAGCGCGTCGAAGCAGCCTACCGGCGCGCCGCTGAAATCTGCGAGGAGGACGTCGCAATCAATTCCGCCATCGGTGATCACGGCCTGGAAATTTTGCGCAGTGCCGCCGCGAAAAAATCCGGCAGGGCCCCGCTCAACGTGCTCACCCATTGCAACGCAGGCTGGCTTGCGACGGTTGACTGGGGTACGGCGCTGGCGCCGGTCTACAAGGCGCACGGCAGCGGCCTGCCGTTACATGTCTGGGTCGATGAGACGAGGCCGCGCAATCAGGGAATAAGCCTGACCGCATGGGAACTGGGCCAGCATGGCGTTCCTCACACGGTGATCGCCGACAATGCCGGCGGGCACCTGATGCAGCATGGCATGGTCGATCTGGTGATTGTCGGAACGGACCGCACGACGGCGCGCGGCGATGTCTGCAATAAAATAGGTACTTATCTCAAAGCGCTGGCGGCCAAGGACAACCAGGTGCCGTTCTATGTCGCACTGCCGTCGCCATCGATCGACTGGTTGATCGATGACGGTGTCGCAGGCATACCGATCGAGCAGCGCGATGCATCGGAAGTGTCCCGCATCAGCGGGCGTCTTCCTGACGGAACAGTCGTGCAGGTCGACATCGCGCCGGAAGGCAGCGCGATGGCGAACTACGCTTTCGATGTCACGCCCGCGCATCTTGTCACCGGCCTGGTGACGGAGCGCGGGGTCTGCGAGGCCTCGCCGCAAGGCTTGCGCCGGCTTTTCCCGGAAGGCGCTCGCACGGCCGAGAGCAAAGCCCATGCGTAACCTGTGGTCCGACCGCGACGCGCGGGCCGCGGTCAAAACCTATCGTGCGCAGGGCGTAAACGAGGACCTCGCGCTGCGCACATATTCGACCCGCCTGCTCGGCGGCGATCCGCGCCTGGTTCAGCACGGCGGCGGCAATACCTCGGTCAAGACCGTCATGCGCGATCCGGCCGGTGAGCCTGCGGGCGTCCTGTGCGTGAAAGGCTCGGGCTGGGATATGGCGGCAATCGAGCCGGCCGGCTTGCCGGCGGTGCGGCTCGCACCGCTGTTGAAGCTCGCCGGCCTCAAGGCCCTCAGTGACGAGGACATGGTTGCGATTCAGCGCGGCAATTTGCTCGACAGCGCCGCGCCCAATCCGTCGGTTGAGACCCTGTTGCACGCGTTCATCCCGCACAAATTCGTCGACCATACGCATGCCAATGCGGTTCTTGCCCTGTGCGACCGGCCCGACGGCATGGCGTTTTGCCGGAAAGTCTACGGATCGCGCGCCGCCATCGTGCCGTACGTGATGCCGGGCTTTGCTCTCGCTCTGAAGGCCAAAGCCGTGTTCGACGCTCATCCGCAGTGCGAAGGCCTGATTCTGCACAAGCACGGGATCTTCACCTTCGGCGGCAGCGCGCGCGAAGCCTATGACCGCATGATCGATCTGGTGAGCCGGGCGGAGCGGGCGTTGCGAGGAATGCGGCGGCGGCGCGCGTTTGCCGTGAAGCTTCCAAAGACACCCGCGGCTGCCACCGACATTGCGCCCGTGCTGCGCGGGCTGGTTGCGGCGCCCGGGCTGCGCTTCGTGCTGGCGCATCGCGCCAATGACGAGGTGCTTGATTACGTAAACGGCCGCGAGCTCACGCGCTACAGCCGGCAAGGCCCGGTGACGCCCGACCATGTCATTCGCACCAAGCCGCGTCCGCTGATTTTGCCGCCGCCGGATGCAGGCAGGCTCGACGCCTTTGCCGCCGCCGCCCGCAAGGCGGTCGAAAGATACCAGGCGGACTATCGGCGCTACTTTGCGCGGCACAATGCCAGCGCCGTTCCGAAAAAGCGGCCGCTCGATTCGATGCCGCGTGTCATTCTGGTGCCGGGCGTCGGGTTGTTCGGCGTCGGGGCAACCGCAAAAGATGCGAGCGTTGCGGCCGATATCGCCGAAACCACGATTTCGGTGATCTCGAACGCGGAGCGGGGCGGGCCCTTCGAGAGCATTTCCGAGCGCGACCAGTTCGAGATCGAATATTGGTCGCTCGAGCAGGCAAAGCTTGCGGGCCGAAAACAGTTGCCGCTGCAGGGGCAGGTCGTCGTCATCACCGGCGGTGCCGGGACGATCGGGCTTGCCACGGCGGCGGCCTTTCGCGCACGCGGCGCCGAAGTGGTTCTTCTTGATCTCGACGCGTCCCGCACCAGGCTCGCCGCCAGGCCTCTCAACGCTCTCGGGGTGGGCTGCAACGTGACCGATCCGCGTTCGGTTGCCGCGGCCTTCGATGCCGTCATTGCCGCTTATGGCGG
>DASSRJ010000007.1:0-9131 GCA_035701845.1 Pseudolabrys sp.
GATCCCGTAGAGCACCATTCCCAGCGCGCTCAGCACGATGAGGGAGGCCCATACCAGCGGCGTGTTGAGCTGCGAATTCGCGGTCAGCAGCAGATTGCCGAGACCCTCGTTCGATCCGATGAATTCGCCGATCACGGCGCCAATGACCGCCAGCGTCACGGCGATCTTGGCGCCCGAGAAGATCGACGGCAGCGCCGACGGCAGCTGGATCTTGAAGAAGGTCTGCAGCCGCGAGCACTGCAGCGAGCGGGCAAGCTCCAGCAATTCGGGCGAGGTCGAGCGCAATCCCGTTGCGGTGTCGACCACGACAGGGAAAAACGCGATGACGAAGGCCATCGCCAGCTTCGACTGCAGGCCGGTGCCGAACCAGACCAGCAAAATGGGCGCGATGGCGACTTTCGGGATCGACTGGCTCGCCACCAGCAGCGGGTAGAACATCTGGTTGGCGATACGGGAATAGGTCATGGTGACGGCGATCGGGATGCCGATGACCATCGCGAGCGCAAAGCCGTATATGCATTCCAGCGCGGTGACCCAGCCTTCCTCCAGCAGCGCTTTCGATTCCTGCACCATCTCCCGGAGGACCTGCATGGGCGTCGGCAGCACCACGACCGGAACGTGGAAGAGCACGACGTAGTAGTGCCAAGCCAGCAGGATGATGATCGTGCCGGCGAGCGGATAAAAAAAATGCGAGGCATGCCTTCTCATTGGTGCACGATCCCGAGAGCCACGCCGGCCTGCCGTTCGAGCTCGGTGAACTCCGGCAGGAATCTGGTTTTCGATGAACGGGGATAGGGAATGTCGACGGTGAGTTCCCTGACGATCACCGCCGGCCGCTTTGAAAAGACGACCACCTGGTCCGACAGATAGACCGCCTCGGAAATGCTGTGCGTGACGAACAGGACGGTCGCGCCGGTGACCCGCCGCAGGTCGAGCAGAAGGTCGTTCATCTCGAGCCGGGTCAGCTCGTCGAGCGCGCCGAAAGGCTCGTCCATCAGAAGAATGGACGGCTCGTGGATGATGGCGCGGCAGAGCGCAACGCGCTGCTGCATCCCGCCGGAGAGCTGGCGCGGATAGGCGTTCTCGAACCCGTCGAGCCCTACCAGCTTGAGGATTTCGCGCGCGCGCCCTTTTGCCCGCGCATCGTTCTTGCCGAGCACCTCCATCGGGAACAGCACATTCCCGAGCACGCTGCGCCACGGCATCAAAGTCGGTGCCTGGAACACGACGCCGACGCCGGGGAAGGGCGCGTCGATGGCCTTGCCGTCGAGCTCGAGCAGGCCGCCGGTCGCCGGAATGAGGCCGCCCATCATCTTGAGCACGGTCGTTTTCCCGCAGCCGGACGGGCCGAGCAGGGAAATCAGGTCGCCTTTGCGAAACTGGAACGAAACGTCCTTCACCGCCGGGACCGGCGCCCCGGCGGTCGTGAAAGTTTTGGTGACGTTGACGATGCGGCCGAAGGGTGCCGGTGCGACAGCACCCTTCGCATCTTTTGTTGCGCTTCCGCTCACGCTCTTTATCAGCCTCTTGTTTTTATTCGACGCGTCAGCTTACGGCATGATCGGCTTCGCCGGGAGGAAGCCGGTCAGGTAGACGTCCTGCGGCTTCGGCGCCTTTTCCTTCGGGAAGCCGCCGTTTTCGGACATCCAGTCGACCGAGGTCTTCATCCGCGCCGCGGTGAAGCTGCCGAGGCCGTTCTTCCTGACGTCGGGCGTCACTGCGAGGTCCTCGACGATCTTGAGCTCCTCGACCGTGATGTCGTTCTTCAGGGCCTTGGCATGCTTCTGGATGATCTCCGCGGCCTCTTCCTTGTGCTGGAAGGAATATTGATAGCCGCGCAAGGTCGCCCGCACGAAGCCTTTCACGACATCGGGGTGCTCCTTGATGAACTTCTCGGTCGCCCCGATGCCGTTGGAGTAGAGGTCGAGGCCATGGTCGGCGAACAGGAAGGTGACCACCTTGGCATCCTTCACCGCGCGCTCCATCGCCGGCTTGGTAATGATGAAGAAATCGATCGCCGGGATCTTGCGTGTCGCCAGCATCGCGATGCGCGCCGACGGCTCGATGCTTTCCATCTGCAGCTTGTTCGGGTCGAGGCCCTCCTTGCGCATCATCGCGCGGGCGATGTTGGTAATGTAGCTGCCGGTATTGGAGCCGACCTTCAGCCCCTCGAAGTCCTTCAGCTTGGTGACATTCGCGCCCGGGTCGAGCGAGAAGAAGCAGAAGGGGGCCTTCTGATAGATGACGGACACGACCTTGACGGTCGAGCCTTCCGCGCGCGCCACGACCAGGCTCGCCACGTCGACGAAGCCCAGTTGCGCAATGCCCGACTCGACGTTCTGGATACCTTGCGCAGTGCCCTTGGCCGGAACGATGTTAACGTTCAGGCCTTCTTCCTTGTAGAAGCCCTTGTCGATCGCGACATAGAACGGCGCGTGCCGCCCCAGCGTGATGAAATCAAGGGAGAACGTAATATCGGTCAGTTTCTTCTCCTGGGCCTGCGCCTGCCCCGGCCCGCCTGTTGCACCGCCAAGCACCAGCCAGGCAGAGCAAAGGAACGCTCCAATAACTTTCTTCATTTCAGTCTCCTCTCGAGTTGCCTTTGCCGCCAAATTCATCGCGGGTTCATCACAGGTTAGTCACTTGCACAGTTTCACGGCGCTTGTTCGTTCACCGGCGTGAACCGGTGTTCGAGCACGGCGCCCGTGAGATTCGCTGACGCATCGGAGATCAGATAGAGCAGCGTCGGAACGGCGCCTTCCGGCTCGCCGATCCCGGTCGAGTTGCGATAATGCTCGCGTTCCGTCTCCGTGCTCACGTCCATGAAAATCGGTGTAGCGCGAACGCCGGGCGAAAGCACATTCGCCCGCACGTTGTAGTTTCGGAGCTCCTGCGCCGCCGACTTGATCATCCCGATGAGCGCGGCCTTGCTGGCCGCATAGGCGCTGGCGCCCGGCCATCCGGTCAGCGCCAGCCCCGAGGTGAATGCAACGATCGCGCCGGACCGCTGCGCCTTCATAAGGGGAATAATGGCGTGCAGGCAGTAGAAGACGCCGTTGAGATTGGTGTCGATCACCTGGCGCCACGCATTGGCAGTCATGTCGTCGACATTGGTGCGGACCTGGACAGCGGCGGCAAGAACTGCGGCATCAAGCCGCGGATATTTGCGCCGCACCTCGTCGAGCAGGCGCGTGACGGCGGCTTCATTGGAGACGTCGACCTGGTGCAGGTCGATTTTCGTGCGCAGCGCCGGATCGAGACCGCGCAGCAGATTGTCGTGGCTGCGGTCGATGGCGATGACAGAGGCGCCCTCACGCGCGCAATGACGCGCGAGCGCTGCGCCGATGCCGCTGCCGGCGCCGGTGATCAGCACCACCGCGTCGTTGAACCTGTATGAGACCGAGATCGTCATGCCGGCACCGCCTGCCGCTGCGGCGGCTTGAGCGCGGCCTGATAGGCCGCGTCGGCACGGGCCGACATCATCGGCGCGATCGCCGCGATGTGATCGTCCGGGCGCACCAGCACCATGGTATCGGGCGCGCAGCCGTAACGCTGCGTCACGCGATTGCCGGAATCGAGCAGGGCGCGGCTGCGTATGGCGGAATCGCGCGGGGCATCCCAGCGCGAGACGGCATAGTGCCTGAGCCAGGGGAGGTTGTTTGCCGGAATGTCCGGCCGCCGCCGCACGTCGGTGAAATAGAGCGCGACAAAGGACCGGCCGAACAGGTCATGCAGGCGGGTCTCGTGCCCGGCGCTGTCGTGCACGACGCCGTCCGGCGCGCGGTCCCCGACGACGACCGGCGGCGGCTCGGCGAAAGGCTTTACCATCGACCAGTCGCCGGTGCCGTTGAGGCCGAGGCGCACGCCCAGCAGCGAGCGCGTATAGGCATTGCCCCACGCGTGCCCGCTCATCGCTTTTACGTCGGCGACGCGGCTTGCCATATAGGCGCGCCCGGCTTCGGCCATTTCGCCGGAGCCTTGCTCGGCAACCGGCTTTTGCTCGTTTTCGAAGCTGTCGAGCAGGGACTCGTCGCCCCATCCGCGCATGATCCAGGCGATGCGCCAGGCCAGATTGTTCGCGTCGAGGATGCCGGTATTGAGCCCGAGCGCCCACATCGGCGTGATCAGGTGCGCCGCATCGCCGAGCAGGACGACCCGCCCGTGGTGCCATTTGCCGGCGACACGGTGGTAGATCTTGAACAGATTGGTGCCGACCAGCTCGGCGTTTTTCGCGCCGCCGATGAACGCCATGGCCTTTTCGCGGAGCTCGTCGTCGGTAAACTCGCGCTGGCCTTCGAACACGGGGTAGAGGAAACGCCAGCACTCCGGCTGGCGCACCAGGATCATCCATTCTTTGGCGTCGCTGAAATAGCCGAGATAGGGGAAATCGCGCGGGTTCTCGACGTCGAGGTCGACCTTCAGGTCGACCAGCGCAAAGCGCTCGGGCAGCGAGCGGCCCTCGACCGAGACACCGAGACGCTCGCGCACCGTGCTGCGTCCGCCGTCGCAGCCCAGAAGGAAGCTCGCATCGAACGTCTTTTTGCCGCCCGGTGTGTCGAGCTCGAGCGTCACGTGATCCGCGTGTTGCGTGAAGCTGGTGAGACGATGCCGGTGATGGATTGTTCCGAATGTCGAGCCGGCCAGGCAATCGCGCAGGGCCGGCTCCATGTCGTATTGCGGCAGGTTGATGACGAAGGGAAACCGTGTCTCGTCGCGCAGGAGATGCAATTTGACGGCGTCGCGCTTGCGGTTGGTCGCGCGCTCGATGTCGCCGATCTCGTCGACCCGCATCGCCCTGGACAGAATTCTGTCGGCCGCGCCGAAGCGCTGCCAGACTTCGAGCGTGCGGATCAATGTCGTGCCGGCCTTGGTCTCGGTCGACAGGCCGGCATTGGCCTCGAACACAACGAAGGGAATCTCGTAGTAGGACAGCGCAAGCGCGGTGGTGAGACCGACCGGTCCGGCGCCGACGATGGCAACCGGATACTCCGACTTCAGGGGGAACGCGCCGCTGTCCATCATCACATGCCGCCACGCCGCTCCAACCGCACCGCGGCCGCCGGTCCGGGAAGCACACGCAGATTGCGCGGCAAACTTTTTTTCACATCGGCCGAGCCTGCCCGCAACAAAAGCATCGCATTCGGAATTTCTATGTGTCAATATATTTTCGAAAATCGGTACAATTTCCGATAGTCGAACCCTGTCGCGTTTCCTCATGAGTGCGCAATCCATCTCGCTGAAGACGGGCGACGGTCACAGCCTCGCTGCCTACGAGGCGCGGCCGGACACGTCGCCGCGCGGCGGCATCGTGCTGCTGCAGGAAATCTTCGGCGTTACCGGATACATCCGGCGTGTCTGCGAGAACTATGCGCAGCATGGCTACCACGTCGTTGCGCCGGCGCTGTTTGATCGCATCCGTCCGGGGATCGAATTGACCTATTCCAGGGAAGACGCGGTGGTTGGCCGCGACCTGCGCAGCAAGATTCCCTGGGAGCAAACTTTCGCCGATCTTGCAGCCGCCAAGGCGCGGCTGCAGGGCGCAGGCAGGATCGCGACGCTCGGCTATTGCTGGGGCGGCACGATCTCCTGGCGCGCGGCGGGTCACGTCGACGGGATTGCCGGCGCAGTCTGCTACTACGGCACGCAGATCGCGCCGTATACCGCGGAGCAGCCGCGCTGCCCGGTGCTGATGCATTTCGGCGACAAGGATCACATCGCCACGCTCGAGCATGCCGGCGCGCTGCGCGCGGCGCAGGGCGCGCAGGTCGAAATTCAGGTCTATCCGGCCGGTCACAGCTTCAGCTGCGACGAAACGCCGAACTTTCACGCGGCGAGCGCCGACCTGGCGCTACGGCGCTCACTCGAATTTCTGGCCGCCCATGTTGGGTAACTTGTCGGGTAAGGAGCGGACGCTGCCATGACTTTTGTCCAACAGCACGACGGTGCAATCGAACCGACGGTCAACGCCCAGGTGTTCCGTCAGCTTCGTATCGACATCGTAACCTGCAGGCTGATGCCGAACGAGCGCCTGCGCGTCGAGAGTCTTCGCAAGCGTTACGGGGCCGGCGGCAGCCCCATCCGCGAAGCGCTGATGCGGCTCGAGGCCGAAGGCCTGGTGATCCTCGAGCAAAACAAGGGATTTCGGGTGTCGCCGGCATCGCGCGAGCACCTGCTCGACCTGATGAAAACGCGCGTCGAGATCGAGGGCCTGGCGCTGCGCTGGTCGATCGAAAACGGCGGCGTCGACTGGGAGGCGAATCTGCTCGCCGCCTTTCACCGGCTGTCGCATCAGAAGAAGACGCTGCGGGCGACCGGCAACGAGATCAACCTCGTCTGGTTCAGGGAGCACCGCAATTTCCACAGTGCGCTCACCGCTGCCTGCGGCTCGCAGCACCTGATCGGGATTCGCGAAAATCTGTTCGCGCAGGCCGAGCGTTATGTCGCGTTGTCGATCATCTCCAAGTGCCCGCCGCGCAGCGACGACAGCGAGCACGAGCAGATGATGCGCGCGGCGCTTGCGCGCAACGCCGGCCGCGCCGTGCAGCTGATGACCGACCATATCGGACGCACCAACGAACGCGTGGCGAAGACGCTGGCCGCGGCGGCCGCGCAACCGATCAGATTGCGGCGCGTGAACGGCAAGGCGTGACATGAGCGGCGCCATCCCCATCGCGGCCGATCAATTGAGCGCGCTGGTGGCGCGGCTTTTTATTGCGGCCGGTGTCCCGGACAGCGCGGCAAGGACCGTCGCGGGCGCGCTGGTGGATGCCGATCTCGAAGGCCAATCCTCGCACGGCGTGATGCTGGTCGAGATGTACCTTGACCGGATCCGCAGCGGCTCCGTCTCGCTGAAACAGGCCGGCGAGATCGTCTCGGACAAAGGCGCAACCGTTGTTCTCGACGCGCACAACGCGCTCGGTCATCTCACCGGCGACCAGGCGATCAGGATCGCGGTCGAACGCGCGCGGCGCTTCGGCGCCGGCGTGGTCGCGGTGCGTCACGGCTTCCATTTCGGCACCGCGCGGCGTTTTGCGCTGAGGGCCGCTGACGAGGAGTGCATCGGCATCGTCATGTGCAACACGCGGCCGCTGATGCCGGCGCCGGGCGGCGCCGAACGCGTGGTGGGAAACAATCCGATCGCCATCGCCGTGCCGTCCGATGGCCCGGCGCCCATCGTGCTCGACATGGCAACCAGCGAAGCCGCGATGGGCAAGATCCGCATGGCCGAGAAGGCGGGGGAGCAAATCCCCGGCACCTGGGCGGTCAAGGCCGATGGCAGCCCGACCACCGATCCTGCCGAGGCGATTGCCGGCATGCTGCTGCCGGCGAGCGGACCGAAAGGCTTCGGGCTCGCCTTCCTGATCGACCTTCTGTGCGGGGTGCTGTCGGGCGGTGCGACCGGCAGCGCGGTGCAACCGCTCTACGGCAATGCGTCCGTTCCCTACGACTCGTCGCACCTGTTCATTGCCATCGACATCGCGCATTTCGGCGATCGCGCGGCGATGCGCGCGGCGGCGACCGCCGCGGCGGAACGGATCCGCGCGGGCGCGCGGGCGCCCGGTGCCGCACGGCTGTTCACGCCCGGCGAGCCGGAATGGGTCAAGCGCGAAAGCGCGGCAGGGCGGGTGATGCTCCCGGGCGCGGTCGCCGGTACCTTGCTGCGGCTTGCGAAAGAATTGCGGGTGCCTGCCGATGCCCTGGTGCCATCCGAAAAATACGAAAGGACCTGACAATGGCGAAGCGTGAAATCAAGACGGATAAAATCCGCACTCCGGGCGGGGTTTTTTCGCAGGCGACCGTGATCGAGGCGCAGGGGCGGCTCGTTTTCATCTCCGGAATGACCGCGCGCCGGCCGGACGGCACCATCGCCGGCATCGGCGACATCACGGCGCAGACAAAACAGGTCTGCGAGAACATCAAGTCGGCGGTGGAGGCGGCGGGCGGCACGCTCGACGACGTCTGCCGCGTCGACGTCTATGTGCGCAACATGGAGCACTTCAAGGAAATCCACGCGGTGCGCCAGGAATATTTCAGGCCGCCGCTGCCGGCTTCCACGATGGTCGAGATCTGCAAGATGACGTCACCCGACTACCTGATCGAGATCAACGCCATTGCGGTGATCCCGGCCAAATAACGGTGACCAGCGATGACCGACAAGTCCGGACTGAAAGCGGCCAGGGAAAAAGGCATCACGCTCGGTGAAATCGGGCAGCGGATCGTCTTCGAGAACGAGCACGTGCGGATCTGGGAGATCAATCTCGATCCGGGCGAGACCATCGATTTCCACCTCCACTACCATCCCTACGTCGTCATCTCGCTCGGCGGCGGCAGGAACGAGATCGAGACGGTCTTCGGCGACAAGCGGATGACGAACGAGCCGCTCGGCTCGACCGTGTTCATGAACGAGATGCGCCCGGTGCACAAACTGACCAATCGCGACACCGTGCGCTACCTGTCCCGATTGATCGAGCTCAAGAGCGTTCGCTGGACGGCGGAGTAACGGCCGATGACGATCGGAGGCTGGGATGTTCACACTCACATCGTTCCGCCGGCAGTCGTGGCGGCGGGCGGGCGTGGTGCCTTTGGCATGCGCGCGTCGTCCGAAACTCTGACGATTTGCGCGCACGGCGTTCCGCTGCACCCGCTCACCGAGGTGAACAAGCTCGCCGACCGCGTCAAAAGCGACCGTCTCGACGGCGCGGTCGTTTCAGTGCCGCCGCCGCTGTTCCGGCCCGACCTGAGCGCGGCCGACTGCCGCGACTACGCGAAGCTTGTGAATGATGGTCTTTTTGAAGCCTGCCGCGACCACGACGGCGTGCTGCGGCCCTTGGCCTATCTGCCGGTCGAGGCGCCCGAGGTCGCGGCCGATATTGCCGCAAGCCTCGACGGCCGCTGGACGGGCGTGGTCATGGGCACCGAGGCCAATGACGTGTCGTACGCGTCGGAAAGGCTCGCCCCACTCTGGCGCACGCTCAGCGAACGCAAGCTTCCGCTCTTTATCCATCCGGGCTCGACGCCCGACAAACGTCTCGACCCGTTTTATCTGACCAATTTGCTCGGCAATCCGGTCGAAACGACGATCGCCGCGTCGCACCTGGTGTTCGCCGGCGTCATGCAGCGCCATCCGGGCC
>DASSRJ010000008.1:0-43406 GCA_035701845.1 Pseudolabrys sp.
GCCTGCGCCTCGTTCGACCAGTACCGGAATTTCGAAGTGCGCGGCAAAGCCTTTACCGATGCGGTGCTGGCAATCCCCGGCGTGATGTCGACCGTTAATGCTTCCTAAACCGCGAAGCGTCAGCTTGAGCCGGACGGGGACTCAAGGATGCTTTCGCGCGCGCAACGCACGCCCTTCGGTGAATGGTGGTGGACGGTCGACCGGCTGACGCTTGCCGCCATCGGCGCGCTGATGCTGGCCGGCGTTGTGCTTTCGCTTGCGGCAAGCCCGCCGGTGGCGGGCCGGCTCGGCCTCGACCCGTTCTATTTCGTCAACCGCCATATTTTCTTCCTTCTGCCGTCCATCGCCGTGATGCTCGGCGTGTCCTTTCTCAATCCGCGCCAGGTCCGCTGGCTGTCACTCCTTGTATTTGTCGTCATGATGGTCCTGGCTGCGGCCACGCCCTTCTTCGGCCCTGAGATCAAGGGCGCGCGGCGCTGGTTGGTGCTGGCCGGCGTCAGCATCCAGCCGTCTGAGTTCGTCAAGCCAGCCTTCGTCGTCATTGTCGCCTGGCTATTCGGCGAGTCGGCGAAGCGGCCCGACATGCCGGCGAACACGTTCGCCCTGATGCTGCTGTTGATGGTCGTCGCGCTGCTGGTCCTGCAGCCGGACTTCGGCCAGACCATGCTGATCGCACTGGTGTGGAGTGCGCTGTTCTTCATGGCCGGCATGCGCGTGGTCTGGGTCTTCGGCATTGCCGGTTTAGCCGGCGTGGGCCTGCTCAGCGCGTACTACACGGTGCCGCACGTCGCACGCCGGATTCAGCGTTTCCTCGACCCGGCATCAGGCGACACCTTCAACATCGACATTGCGACGGAAAGTTTCATGCGCGGCGGCTGGTTCGGCAAAGGGCCGGGCGAGGGGACCGTGAAACGGCTTCTGCCGGAGAGCCATACGGACTTCGTGTTTGCGGTGGCTGCGGAGGAATTCGGCATCGCGCTCTGCCTTGTGATCGTCGCATTGTTCGCCTTCATCGTCATCCGCATGCTGCTGCGGGCCATGCGCAACGACGATCCGTTCACGCGGTTTGCGGCAGCCGGCCTTACCATTCTTTTCGCCTCGCAATCGGCGATCAACATGGCGGTGAACCTGCATCTGATCCCGGCCAAAGGCATGACGCTGCCGTTCATTTCCTATGGCGGCTCCTCGATGATTTCGCTCGGCTACGCGATGGGCATGCTGCTGGCGCTGACGCGGGAGCAGCCGCGCGCGGCAATGATCGCGCCGGATCTGGCGGTGGCCGGGAGCCGGACGTGAAAATTTCAATCTACCCGGCAGAGTTTTTCCTCGTCATGGCCGGGCTTGTCATCGCAAGTCGGGTTTACCCGACTTGCGACAACCTATTGAGACGTACGCAACTCGGGCAGGCCCGAGTTGCGTGTGCCATCCACGTTTTGCTTATCTAGAAAGACGTGGATGCCCGGCAAACAAGGCTTGTGCTCGGGCCGGCGAAGCCGGACCCGAGTGCCGGGCATGACGGTGGGGCGGCTATGTCCGCAAGTGACACAAAAAAGTTGGTTCTGCTCGCGGCCGGTGGCACCGGCGGTCATCTGTTTCCGGCGGAAGCGCTTGCGATCGCGCTCGACAGGCGCGGCATCGCGGTTGAGCTTGCAACCGACCATCGCGCGTCGCATTACAAGTTCCCGGCGCAGGCCGTGCACATCATCCCGAGCGCAACTCTGCGCGGGCGCGATCCGATATCGCTGGCGAAGACTGCGACATTGCTGTCCCTGGGCAGCATCAGGGCATGGCTGCTGCTCGCGCGCATTGCGCCACGGGCCGTGGTCGGTTTTGGCGGCTATCCGACCGTGCCGCCGCTGCTCGCGGCAAGCTGGCGCAAAATACCGACGGTGCTGCACGAGCAGAACGGCGTCATGGGGCGTGCGAATGCATTCCTCGCGCCGCGGGTAACGGCCATCGCGACCGGGTTTCGTTCGCTCAGGAATTTCAATCGGCACTGGCAGAGCAAGATAACGTTCACCGGCAACCCACTGCGGCCTCAGGTCATTGCTGCCGGCCAGATTCCCTACGCTGCGCCGGCGGACGGAAAATTCAACCTGCTGGTGTTCGGCGGAAGCCAGGGCGCCAGCGTGATGTCGGACATTGTGCCGGCGGCTGTCGGGAAACTCGATGCAGGCCTTGGCATGCGGCTCAATATTGTCCAGCAATGCCGGGCCGAGGATCTCGACGCAGTGCGCGCGACCTACGCGCGGCTTGGTGTTGCGGCCGAGGTCGCCGCCTTTTTCGTGGACCTTCCTGCGCGCATCGCCGCTTCGCATTTGGTGGTCTCGCGCTCGGGCGCATCGACCGTGGCCGAGCTCTCGGCGATCGGCCGTCCGGCCATCCTGGTCCCGCTGCCGCATGCGCTCGATCAGGACCAGTTCACCAATGCCGGGATCCTCGAAGCCGCGGGCGGAGCGATCCGCATCGAGCAGCGGGATTTCACGGCCGAGCGCCTGGCCGGAGAAATCACCGCGCTGTCGAACGACCCGGCGCGCCTTGCAAAAATGGCGCAGGGGGCCAAAAGCTGCGGCACGACCGATGCCGCCGAAAGGCTGGCCGACCTGGTAATAAAGGTGGCGGGAATTTGAGCATTGCTGCCTGGCCGGTCTTGTTTCGGCCTTTCATGTCCTGCATGAGATAGCGGCATATAAGGGGGCGCGGGTTTGGCGCACCCGACGCAAGGCTGAGGGCGACTTTCATGAAACTGCCGCGCGACATCGGCCCGGTGCACTTCGTCGGCATCGGCGGCATTGGCATGAGCGGCATCGCCGAAGTTCTGGTCAATCTCGGTTACAGCGTGACCGGCTCCGACGTCGCCGACAGCGCCAACGTCAAGCGGCTGCGCGACAAGGGCGTGAAAGTTGCGATCGGGCACAAGGCTGAAAATGTCGACGGGGCCGACGTGGTCGTCGTGTCCTCGGCGATCAAGCGCGACAATCCGGAGCTTGTCGCCGCGCGCGCCAGGCGGCTGCCGGTCGTACGGCGCGCCGAAATGCTGGCGGAGCTCATGCGGCTGAAAAGCTGCATCGCTGTTGCCGGAACGCACGGAAAGACGACGACGACCTCGCTCGTTGCCTCCCTGCTCGACGCCGGCGGCCTCGATCCCACGGTGATCAACGGCGGCATCATCAATGCGTACGGCACCAATGCACGGCTCGGCGCCGGCGACTGGATGGTGGTCGAAGCCGACGAATCCGACGGCACATTTCTCAAGCTGCCTGCCGACGTCGCCATCGTCACCAACATCGACCCCGAGCATCTTGATTATTTCCGCACCTTCGAGGCCGTGCAGGAGGCATTCCGCGCCTTCGTCGAGAACGTGCCGTTCTATGGATTTGCGGTGATGTGCACGGATCACCCGGTTGTGCAGACGCTGGTCGGCAAGCTCGAAGATCGTCGCATCCTCACTTATGGTGAAAACCCGCAGGCCGATGTTCGTCTCGCCGATCTCGGCCATCTCAACGGCGAGTCCCGGTTTTCCGTCCTGTTCCGGGATCGAAAGGGCAGGACCGAGCACAAGATCGACAAGCTCAGTTTGCCGATGCCGGGCCGCCATAACGCATTGAATGCAACCGCGGCCATCGCGGTCGCGCACGCGCTCGGGATCGAAGCCGAGGTCATCCGCAAGGCGCTTGCCGGCTTCGGCGGCGTCGGGCGGCGTTTCACGCGCGTGGGCGAATGGAACGGCGCGGTCATCATCGACGATTACGCGCATCACCCGGTCGAGATCGCGGCGGTGCTGCGCGCGGCCCGTGAAAGCGCCAAGGGCCAGGTGATCGCGGTGATGCAGCCGCACCGTTATACGAGGCTGCACGACCTGTTCGAGCCGTTCTGCACGTGCTTCAACGACGCCGACCTTGTCATTATCGCGCCGGTCTATCCGGCCGGTGAGCAGCCCATCCCCGGCGCCGACCGTGATGCGCTGGTGACCGGCTTGCGCTCGCGCGGACACAAGCAGGCAATGCCCCTGGACGGGCCTGAAAAACTTGCGCCGTTGATAAAAAGCCTGGCAAAGCCGGACGACTATGTGGTTTGCCTCGGCGCCGGCTCGATCACGCAATGGGCCTACGCACTGCCGGCGGAATTGAAGGCGCTATGAGCTTTCCCGACATCGTCCCCGAGCTGAAGGCAAAAATGCCCGAGTTGCGGGGCCGGCTGCTCGCCAATCAGCCGCTGGGAGAGTTCACCTGGTTCCGTGTCGGTGGTCCTGCGCAGGCCTTTTTCATGCCGGAGGATGAAAACGACCTTGCGTATTTCCTGCGCAACCTGCCGCCGGAAACTCCGATGGTCGTCATCGGCGCCGGCTCAAATCTCATCGTGCGCGACGGTGGCGTGCCGGGCGTGGTGATCCGCCTTGGGCGCGGCTTCAACGAGGTGAAGATCGAGGGCGATCGCGTCACCGCCGGAACGGCGATGCTCGATGTGATGGTGGCGCGGGCGGCGCAGACCGCCGGCATTGCCGGATTGGCGTTTCTCAGCGGAATTCCCGGCACGATCGGCGGCGCGCTGCGCATGAACGGCGGCGCCTATGGCGGCGAGACCAAGGACGTTTTTATCGAAGCACGCGGCGTCGACCGGCAGGGAAACATCCGCACTTTCAGCAATGGCGACATGGGCTTTTCCTACCGCCACTGCGCGGTGCCCGACGACGTGACTTTCACATCGGTGGTTTTGCAGGGTCGTGCCGGCGTGCCTGAAGACATCGCCGCGGAAATGACGGCGATAAAAAAGAAGCGCGAAGCAAGCCAGCCGCGCAATCGCACCGGCGGCTCGACTTTCAAAAATCCACCCGGCCACAGCGCCTGGAAACTGGTTGACGATGCCGGCTGCCGTGGTTTGACCATTGGCGGCGCGCAGGTGTCGGAGTTGCACAGCAATTTTCTTATCAATCTCGGCGGCGCCAGCGCGGCGGATATCGAGGCGCTCGGCGAAACGGTGCGCGAGAGAGTGAGGACGCATTCGGGTGTCGAACTGGAATGGGAAATCAAGCGGGTCGGGGTGAAGGCCTGAAGCGATGAAGCACGTCGCCGTTCTGATGGGAGGCTGGTCGGCCGAGCGCGAGATTTCACTGCGCTCAGGCAAAGCGTGCGCCGATGCGCTCGAGCGATCGGGCTATCAGGTGAGCCGGATCGATGTCGATCGCGATGTCGCCGCGACGTTGCGCGCCCGCAAGCCGGACGTCGCGCTCAATGTTCTTCACGGCCGCCCGGGCGAGGACGGCACATTGCAGGGGCTGCTCGAGGTCCTCGGCATTCCCTACAGTCATTCCGGCGTGCTTGCCTCCGCGCTGGCCATGAAAAAAGACATCGCAAAGAGCGTGCTCAGGTCCGCGGGCGTGCCGGTGCCGGGTGGACTGGTGGCCGCGCGCAAGGAAGCGGCGACGCGGCACCTGCTGCCGCCGCCTTACGTGCTCAAGCCGGTGGCCGAGGGATCAAGTGTCGGCGTCTTTATCGTGCGCGAGGATCACAAGCACCCGCCGCAGGAACTGACGCGCGCCGACTGGGCCTTCGGCCACCGGATTCTCGTCGAGCCTTATATCCCCGGCAAGGAGCTAACCTGCGCGGTAATGGGCGACCGGGCACTCGGGGTGATCGAAATCGTCCCGACCGTGAAGTTCTACGACTACGAAGCCAAATACGCGCCGGGCGGCTCGAAACACCTGTTGCCGGCACCGATCGCCGCTGACGCCTATCGCGAGGTGCAGCGTCTGGCACTCGCCGCACACCGTGCGCTCGGCTGCCGTGGCGTGACGCGTTCGGACTTCCGCTTTGACGACAGCCTCGGCGCGGCCAAGGGCCTGTTCTGCCTCGAGGTGAACACCCAGCCGGGCATGACCGAAACCTCTCTGGTTCCCGAGCTTGCGGCGCATGCCGGGATCAGTTTCGAGGATCTGGTGAAGTGGATGGTCGAGGACGCTTCGCTCGACCGCTAAAGTTAGCGGCTGCCGTCTGAAATCGTTCAAATTTTACCAATCATTTACCAATAGAGCCGAAGACTAGGCCCTTGGCGGCGCACCGCGCGCTTGGCTGCCGTGAAGTCGTGCGTGCGGACGTACCTTTGACGGCGGCGCTTGCGTGCCCTTCCCGGGCACAAGGTTTGGACAGTAGGTCGCGATGGAAGGCCGCGGACGCCTCGCTCAATCGCTCACGCTGAAACGACGTGCATCGTTTGCATTGTGGACGCGTTCCTATGAGCCACGCTGGCTGCGTGTTGCGCGCCGTTGGGGCATCTGGCTCGTCAACCTGAAAATTCCTCAGGGGGCAGGCGCTTCGGCCGCCGCGATGCTGCTGCTCGCAAGCGTCAGCTACGGTGCCGTCAAGGGCGGCCACGGGAAGCAGATCCTTGAGAACCTGCAAAACCTGTGTGACGCGGCCGCCAACAAAGCCGGCTTCCGCATTGCCGAAGTCGCGCTGACGGGTGAGCACGAAGTCGGCCGTGACGAAATCCTGACGCTGGCCGGCATCAGCGACCACTCGTCGCTTTTGTTTCTTGACGCAGCGCGTGCCCGCGCGCGCCTGATGGACAATCCGTGGATCTCGGATGCAACCGTTCTCAAACTGTATCCCGACCGGCTGCGCATCGAGATCAAGGAACGCAAACCATTTGCGCTCTGGCAAAAGGACGGCCGCATTGCCCTGATCGCAGGCGAAGGCACGGTTCTCGAAACGACCGCACAGCCGCGATTTGCAAGCCTTCCGATGGTCGTCGGCAAGGGCGCCGAATACGGCGCACATGCTTTTCTCGACCTGATCCGGAGCTTTCCTGAAATCGCGCAAGTCACCGAATCCTCCGTGCTGGTCGCCGAAAGGCGGTGGAATCTGCACCTGAAGAGCGGTGTTGAAATTCTTCTGCCTGAAGCCGAACCGGAACGGGCGCTGCGGACTCTTGTCGAGCTCGACCGCAGCAAGAAATTGCTGTCGCGCGATATCGTCCTTGTCGACCTGAGGCTGTCTGACCGCGTCACCGTGCGCCAGTCAGACGGCGCGGCGGCCGCGCGCCAGCAGGCGCTCAAGGATCTGGAAAAAGCCAGGAAGAAGCCGGGCAAGGGAGGCGAAGCATGACCGTGCTCCGCTTCGGGCTCACCCCCAAGATGAAGCCGGTTTCGCCCAAGCGTGCGGCGGTTGTCGCGGGTCTCGATATCGGGACCAGCAAGGTCGTATGCCTGATCGCGCGGCTCGAGCCGCAGGCGCCCCAGGATGTTCTGCGCCGGCGCAGCCATGGGGTCAGCCTGCTGGCATTCGCCCACACCGGCGCCAGCGGCATGAAAGGCGGCTCCGTCGTCGATCTGGTCGAGGCTGAGGAGACGGTGCGCCAGGCGATCGACATCGCCGAAAGCATGGCGGGGGTTCAGCTGCAGTCGGTCGTGGTCTCCATGTCCGGTGGCCGTCTCGGCAGCGAGCGTTTTGTCGCAAACATCGACCTTGCCGGGGGCTCGGTCACCGAACGGGATATCGGCCGTGTGCTGGCAGCGGCCAGCCGTCATTCGGTGCGCGACGGACGCGCCGTCCTGCACTCTCTGCCGATCGGCTATGCCGTCGATGCCGCCTCCGGCATCCGCGAGCCGCGCGGCATGCTCGGCCAACAGCTCGGTGTCGATATGCACATGGTCACCGCCGACGTGGCGACGGTGCAGAACCTGATGCTGACGGTCGAGCGCTGCCACCTGTCGGTGGAAGCCATGGTGTCGTCCCCCTATGTCGCAGGCCTTGCCGCGCTGGCCGATGACGAGGCCGATCTGGGCGTGGCGACCGTCGATATGGGCGCCGGAACCACGACTTTGGCGGTGTTTACGGGCGGCAAGTTCGTCCATGCCGACGGTTTTGCCCTCGGCGGCAATCACGTGACCATGGATCTTGCCCGAGGTCTCAACACCCGGGTTGCCGACGCTGAGCGAATCAAAGCGATTTATGGCAGTGTTTTAGCGGGTGGATCGGATGAAAGGGACATGATCACCGTACCTCCGGTCGAAGATGACGAGCGTGAGCCGCCGCAGTTCGTTTCGCGCGCATCGCTCGTGCGAATCATTCGTCCAAGGGTCGAGGAGATCCTGGAAATGGTGCGCGACCGTCTCGCAGCCTCGCCGTTCGCGGCTGAGCCACGCGGACGCGTGGTGCTGACCGGTGGCGCGAGCCAGCTGACGGGCCTCGCCGATCTTGCCGCGCGCATCCTGCGGCGCCCCGTACGAATTGGCCGTCCTCTTGGCCTGGCCGGTTTGCCGGAGGCGGCAAAAGGTCCTGCATTTGCGGTTGCGGCCGGACTGCTTGTCTATCCGCAGGCAGCCCATCTCGAACACTTCGAACCGCGGCGAACGCGGCAATTGATGACAGGAACGGGCGGTTACATGGCACGGGTCGGACGATGGCTACGCGAAAGCTTCTGACCCTTCATCAACGGAACCACGAATGGCCGGAGGCGGACCGGCTCAGTTCGGCGGCTTGCAATTGCATTGGCGCCCCCGGCGCGGCGCAAGGCCTGCTGCCCGTGCAATCATGAGGCAAACATGACCATCAACCTGACGATTCCCGATATTCGCGAGATGAAACCTCGCATCACCGTCTTTGGCGTCGGCGGCGCCGGCGGCAATGCGGTCAACAACATGATCGCGGCGGGCCTGCAGGGCGTCGACTTTGTCGTCGCCAATACGGACGCGCAGGCGCTCACGATGTCCAAGGCCGAACGCATCATCCAGATGGGCACCCAGGTGACCGAAGGTCTCGGTGCCGGTTCACAGCCCGAAGTTGGACGCGCCGCGGCGGAAGAAGTGATCGACGAGATCCGCGATCATCTCACCGGTGCGCATATGGTGTTCGTGACTGCCGGCATGGGCGGCGGCACCGGAACGGGGGCTGCGCCGATCATTGCAAAATGCGCGCGCGAGCTCGGCATTCTCACTGTCGGCGTCATTACGAAGCCCTTCCATTTCGAAGGCCAGCGCCGCATGCGCTTTGCCGAGGCCGGCATTGTCGAGCTGCAAAAAGTGGTCGACACGCTGCTGATCATCCCGAACCAGAATCTGTTCCGGGTGGCCAACGAAAAGACCACGTTCGCCGATGCTTTCGCGATGGCGGACCAGGTCCTCTATTCAGGCGTGGCCTGCATCACCGACCTGATGGTCAAGGAAGGCCTCATCAATCTCGACTTCGCCGACGTCCGCGCCGTGATGCGCGAGATGGGCAAGGCCATGATGGGGACCGGTGAAGCCTCCGGCGAGAAGCGCGCGCTGACCGCGGCGGAAGCCGCGATTTCCAATCCGCTGATCGACGACGCCTCGATGAAGGGCGCCAGGGGCCTGCTGATCTCGATCACGGGCGGCAAGGATCTGACCCTTTACGAAGTCGACGAGGCGGCGACCCGCATCCGCGAGGAAGTCGACCAGGATGCCAATATCATTGTCGGCGCGACCTTCGACGAGACACTGGAAGGCATCATCCGCGTGTCCGTCGTAGCGACCGGCATCGACAACACCGGTCACGTACGCCAGTCGCAGCCCGCTGAAAGCGCCCTCAAGGAGCTCGCCGGCAAGATCCGGAACGACAGCAAGCGCATTGCCGATCGCATCGAGCGCACTGCGGCGACCGCACATGCGGCACCATCGGTCGAGTCCGCCGCGCACGCGGCGGTGGCGGCCGCAATTCTTCCGCCGACCGCGATTGAAGACGTGTCGATCCGGCCGATGCCGATGAAGCCGTCTCTGTTCGAGCCGGCGCAGGCCGAAGCACCGGCGTCCGAGCCGCATATGCCGGCGGCGTTCATTCCGCCGGCCCCGGAGCGCATGGCGCGGACGCCGCGCATGCCGCGCATCGATGAGCTGCCGCTTCCCGCCCAGAACGAGCTCCGGGCGCAACGCGGCGAGATCGTCGACGATCATCCCGAGAAGCGCCGCATGTCCCTGATGCAGCGTCTGGCCTCGGTTGGGCTCGGCCGCCGCCCGGACAACGAAGCACCGCCTGCCGCGCCCATGCCGCGTCCGGCGCGGCCAGTGCCGCAATTTGAGCGTCCGCCGCAGCGCCCCAGCGCCCGCCATCCCGAAGGCCGCCCGCCTGAGCCGGTCTCGGAATACGCGCGCCGCAGCGCCCCGCACGGCCTCGATCCGCATGGCCGCAACGCGCCTGTGCATAATTCCGGCGAGGACGACCAGCTCGATATCCCGGCCTTCCTCCGCCGCCAGGCCAACTGACGCCGAGGGTTCGCGACAACGGCCCCGCTCCGGAAATGAGAGCGGGGCCGTTCGCTCGTGGTGGGTTGCGCTAACAGCTTGAGAAGCCGCATGTTTTTTCGATCCTGCGCAGCGAGGGGAGGCGGCAAGGTTATGGATCGCGATCGGCCGCAGCGGCAAATTCGCCGCCGGATGCGGCCTGCGGGCCCGCAATTGCGGCAAAAAAGAGTAACAGACGGTAAGAAAGCGTGAGTTGGAGGCCCCCCACCGATAGCCTAAGTTTCAGCCGCGAAAGGGGCTTTTTGAGTCTCTGGGGGGTGCCGCCGGGCGTTCACGGCGGCTGCGACGAAGGCGGAAATATGGCCCCTTTGGGGGCCGGGGATGGGGCCGCAGGCTTTAATGAGCCGGCGGACGTTGGGTAGATGAAGGGCGCTAAGCAGACAACGCTACGCCACCCGGTTGCCGTTTCAGGCATCGGCGTCCATTCCGGCCTTCCGGTTACACTCACGCTCTATCCGGCCGACGACGACGCCGGCATCGTTTTCCAGCGCATTGCGGCAGATGGCTCGATCGAGCGCGAAATCCGCGCCGACGTGCGCGCCGTGACCGCCACCGAATTCGCCACCGTGCTCGGCGATGCCAAAGGCCCGCTGTGTTCGACGGCGGAGCATCTCCTGGCGGCGTTGCGCGGCCTCTACGTCGACAACGTCGTTGTCGAAATCGACGGGCCGGAAGTGCCCATCATGGATGGCAGCGCGGCTGCCTTCGTCGATGCGATCGACCAGGCCGGCCTGACGGCGCGCGCGTTGCCGCGCCGCTACATCGAGGTTATCAAGCCGATACTGGTGTCGAAGGACGACGCCTTCGGTGAATTGCGCCCGTATCAGCACGGCTTCCGCGTCGAGGCAGAGATCGATTTCGATCATCCATTGATCGGCCAGCAGGCGCTTTCGCTCGACATCGAGCCCGACACCTTCCGCCGGGAGATCGCGCGCGCAAGAACATTCGGCTTCATGCGCGACGTCTCAAAGTTGTGGAGCGCAGGCTACGCACTTGGCGCATCGTTCGAAAACACGCTGGTGGTCAGCGAAGACCGCGTGCTCAATCCGGATGGCCTGCGTTTTGCCGACGAGTTCGTGCGGCACAAGGTTCTGGATGCGATCGGTGACCTGGCGCTCGCAGGTCAGCCGCTTCTCGCGGCCTACAAGACCGTTCGCGGCGGCCACAGACTCAATCACGCGGTGCTGTCCGCGCTGATGTCCGATCCGACCGCCTGGCGGGTGGTGGAAGCGGCCGAGCCGGTCCGCCGCGCCCGCAGCGGTGCCAGTCTGGCGACCGGTCGTGTGGCGCCGGCCTATGGGCCGGAAGTGTCCTGAAAATCAGGCGGTTTCGCCTTAACCTTCGCCTTAATCCGGGCCGAATGTCGGCTTAGTCGCATGGCGGGAGTCCGCGGTTTCATATAAAGCGGCGCAGACTGCCGCCGCTGGAAACCGCGCTGGCGGGGGAAGCGACACGTTCGCGTAGAGGGTCCGTGTTCGAAACTTTTGCAGCCAAGGACGCCGTGCCCCGGGGCACCTCGGACTTGACCGCGCCGCCCCAATTGGCGGGCTGGTCGCGCGTTGTCCGTGTGCTTGCTGTGGCCGTGGTGGCGGCAAGCCTCGGCGCCTGCAGCAGCTTCGACATTTTCGCCAAAAAAGACGACACGCCGCCCGACGAGCCTGCCGATCGGCTTTACAACGAAGGCCTCTACCTTCTCAACGCCAAGAAGGATGCGAGGGACGCGGTCAAGAAGTTCGAGGAAGTCGACCGCCAGCACCCTTACTCCGAGTGGGCGCGCAAATCGCTGATCATGTCGGCCTACGCCTATTATCAGGCGGGCGAATATGATGACTGCGTGAATGCGGCGAAGAGGTATGTCACGCTGCATCCCGGCAGCCCGGATGCCGCTTATGCGCAATATTTGATTGCCTCGTCCTACTTCGAAGAAATTCCGGACGTCACGCGCGACCAGGCGCGCACCGAGCGAGCGCTTGGCGCGCTCGAAGAGGTCATCCGGAAATATCCGACAAGCGAATACGCGAACGCCTCGAAGCAGAAGATCGAAGTCGCGCGCGATCAGCTCGCCGGCAAGGAGATGGAGATCGGCCGCTACTATCTGAAGAAGAAGGATTACACGGGCGCCATCAACCGCTTCAAAGTGGTCGTCACCAAGTACCAGACCACGCGTCACGTCGAAGAAGCGCTCATGCGTTTGACCGAAAGCTATATGGCGCTCGGCATCGTCGACGAGGCGCAGACCGCGGCCGCCGTGCTTGGGCACAATTTCCCGGACAGCCAGTGGTACAAGCACGCTTACGCTCTGGTGAAGAGCGGCGGGGTGGAGCCCAAGGAGAACCAGGGCTCCTGGATCAGCAGGGCCTTCAAAGGCATCGTGGGGTAGCGCCCCGGTCGACTGGATTCACAGCGTGAAGCCGGCTCAAGCACAAGCCTTGTGCCGGCCTTCCGCGTCTTTAATGATGGCGAATCCGCAGGGCCGAGTTCCTATGCTCTCCCGATTGTCCATTCGCGACATTGTACTGATCGAGCGGCTCGATATCGATTTTGCCGGCGGTCTCGCCGCGCTTACCGGCGAGACCGGCGCCGGAAAATCGATCCTGCTTGATGCTTTCGCGCTGGCCCTGGGCGGCCGCGGCGACCAGGCGCTGGTCCGCCACGGCCTCGAGCAGGGCCAGGTGACGGCCGTTTTCGATGTCGCGCGTGGTCATCCCGCGCGGGCGCTGCTGACCGCCAACGATATATCGTCGGAAGACGAACTCATCCTCCGTCGCGTGCAGCTGTCCGACGGGCGGACGCGCGCCTTCGTCAACGACCAGCCGGTCAGCGTGCAGGTGCTCAAGCAACTCGGCAGCGCTTTGGTCGAGATTCACGGACAGCACGACGAGCGCGCGCTGACCGATGCAGGCACGCACCGGCGATTGCTCGACGCGTTCGGCGGGCTGGAGAGCGAGGCTTCCGCGGTCGAAATCCTGTGGCAGGCGCGGCGCGACGCGCGCGAGGCGGCCGATGCCCATCGCGCCGAGGTCGAGCGCGCCAAGCGCGAGGGCGACTGGCTGCGCCATGCGGTCGATGAGCTCAACAGGCTTGCACCGCAAGGCGGCGAAGAGACTGCGCTGGCCGAGCGGCGAACCTCCATGATGCAGGCCGAGAAGGTCGCGGAGGATCTGCGCGAAGCGCACGAGGTGATTGCCGGCACGAATTCGAGCGTGCCCGCGCTGTCGGGCGTCATCCGGCGTCTTGAGCGGCGCGCGGCGCAGGCGCCCGGATTGATCGAACCCACGGTGAAGGCGCTCGATACCGCACTCAACGCGCTGGACGAGACACGCGCACAGTTGGAGGCTGCCTTGCGGACGGCCGATTTCGATCCGGCCGAGCTCGAGCGCATCGAGGAGCGGCTGTTTGCGCTGCGCGCGGCGGCGCGCAAGTATAATGTGCCGGTCGACGATCTCGCCGAGCTCGCGTGCAAATACAATGCCGATATCGCCTTGATCGATGCGGGCGAGGACCGGCTCAAGGCGCTGGAGCTGGCTGCCGGCGAGGCCGATGCCGCCTACCACAAGGCCGCCGATACCTTGTCGAAAGCGCGCGGCAAGGCCGCTTCTGCGCTCGACAAAGCGGTCAATGCCGAGCTCACGCCGCTCAAGCTTGATCGCGCGAAGTTTTCCACTCAGCTCGACACGGATCCTTCTGCCGCGGGGCCGAACGGAATCGACCGCGTGGAATTCTGGGTGCAGACCAATCCCGGGACGCGGCCCGGCCCGCTGATGAGAGTCGCATCCGGGGGCGAGCTTGCGCGCTTTTTGCTCGCACTGAAGGTCGTGCTGGCTGATCGCGGCTCGGCCCCGACTTTGGTGTTCGACGAAATCGACACCGGCGTGGGCGGGGCGGTCGCCGACGCCATCGGTATGCGGCTCGCGAAGCTTGCGCGCGGCGTGCAGGTTTTGGCAGTCACCCATGCGCCGCAGGTGGCGGCACGCGCCGACCACCATTATCTCATCACCAAGGATGCGCTGGAGAAAGGCAAGCGTGTTGCAACCCGTGTCACCGAGCTGGCGGCTGAACGCCGGCGCGAGGAGGTGGCCCGCATGCTGGCCGGCGCGGAGATCACCAACGAAGCGCGCGCCGCGGCCGAACGGTTGATCAAGGCGGCTTCCTAGCCACAATCGTCATGCCATGACAGAAAAAATGGCCGCTAAAAGCCCGAGCATAATTCCCGTTTCCGAACTCACCGCCAGGCAGGCGAAGGTTGAACACGCGCGCCTGACGGCGGAAATCGCGCAACACGACAGGCGCTACTATCAGGAGGACCGGCCCAGCATCACCGATGCCGAATACGATTCTTTACGCGGGCGCTACAACGCCATCGAGGAGCGTTTCCCCGATCTGCGCACGCTTGAATCGCTGTCGCTGAAGGTCGGCGCCGCGCCCAGCGGCAAGTTCAAAAAGGTCCGCCATGCGCTGCCGATGCTGTCGCTCGACAACGCCTTCTCGGACGAAGACGTTGTCGACTTCGTCGCCCGCATTCGCCGCTTCCTGAAGCTCGACGAAAGCGAAAAAGTTGCGTTCAGCGCCGAACCGAAGATCGACGGGCTTTCGATGTCGTTGCGCTATGAGGACGGCGCGCTGGTCACCGCCGCAACGCGCGGCGACGGCGCCGAAGGCGAGGACGTCACCGCCAATATCCGCACGCTCAAGGATGTGCCGCCGAAGCTGAAGGGCAGGAACGCGCCGAAGGTCTGCGAGGTGCGCGGCGAGGTCTACATGACCAAGCATGCCTTTCTTGAACTGAACGAGCGGCAGAAGGCATCCGGCGGGCAAGTCTTTGCCAATCCGCGCAACTCGGCGGCGGGCTCATTGCGCCAGAAGGATCCGAAGACCACGGCGTCACGGCCGCTCGGTTTCTTCGCCTATGCCTGGGGGGAGATGAGCGACATGCCGGCCGACACGCAGACCGGCATGATCAAATGGTTCGAGACCTGCGGCTTCAGGACCAATCCGCTTACGAAGCTCTGCCGATCGACCGACGAGCTGATTGCCTTCCATCGCAAGATCGAAGAAGGCCGCGCCGAGCTCGATTACGACATCGATGGTGTCGTCTACAAGATCGATCGCATCGACTGGCAGGAACGGCTCGGTTTTGTGTCGCGGACGCCGCGCTGGGCGGTCGCGCACAAATTTCCGGCTGAGCGCGCGATGACGGTGATGCGTGATGTGCTGATAACGGTCGGCCGAACCGGTGTGCTCACGCCGACCGCGCAGCTTGAGCCGGTCGGCGTCGGCGGCGTGATGGTCTCGATGGCGACGCTGCACAACGAGGACTACATCAAGGGCGTCGGCGGCAACGGCGAAATACTCCGCGAAGGTCGCGACATCCGCATCGGCGATACCGTGATCGTCCAGCGCGCCGGCGACGTCATCCCGCAGATTGTCGACGTGGTGATCGACAAGCGGCCGAAAGATGCAAAATCCTATAAATTTCCCAGGAAATGCCCGTGCTATCTGCACACCGACGTCGTGCGCGAAGAAACAGCGACCGGCGAGGAGGGCGCCCGCGCCCGCTGCACCGGTGAGTTTGCCTGCCCATTCCAGAAGATCGAGCACCTGAAGCTGTTCTGCTCGCGGCGGGCCTTCGACATCGAGGGGCTCGGCGAAAAACAGATCGAGTTGTTCTTCGAGAAGGAATGGATCAAGGAGCCGGCCGACATCTTCACGCTGCCTCAACGCAACAGGAAGATAAGGCTCGAGGACGAGGAAGGGTTCGGCGAGACCTCGGTGCGCAACCTGTTCAACGCGATCGACGCGCGGCGCACGATATCGCTTGACCGCTTCATTTATGCGCTCGGCATCCGCCATGTCGGGGAGACGACGGCGCTGGCGCTCGCCCGCGGCTACGGCTCCTGGCAGGCGTTCCATGACGCCGGCCTGAAGATCGCCAAAGGCGACGCGGAGGCCGCCGCCGAGATGGATGCGCTCGATCAGATCGGCGACACGGTCATCGAGGCGGTGAAGGCTTATTTCGGCGAAAGCCACAACCGCGGCATCGTCGAGCGGCTGAAGAAGCAGGTCGAGGTGCTCGACGCCGAGAAGCCGAAGACCGACAGCGCGATTGCCGGCAAGACCGTGGTCTTTACCGGCGCGCTGGAAAAAATGACGCGCGAGGAAGCCAAGGCCCAGGCCGAGCGGCTGGGCGCCAAGGCGGCCGGTTCCGTCTCGAAAAAGACCGATTATGTGATCGCCGGCCCGGGCGCCGGCTCGAAGCTCGGCGAGGCCAAAAAGCACGGCGTGAAAGTGCTGACCGAGGACGAGTGGCTGAAGCTCATCTCGGGGTGAGTAGTTTTTTCGGCACAGCAAGCCTTCGCCGATGTCGCAGTGCAAAATCGGACCTGCGCAGCTGCTGCGGCTTGACCAATAGGCAATCTTCACTACTCTGAAATCTGTGGGCAACACGGGGGGAGCGCTATGTCCAGGGACCCCAAACGTGAGGGCGACGCGGGCGTCAGCCGGCGCGGATTGTTGGGAAAAGCGGCACTTGCGGTCGGAGCGGCAACATCGGCGGTCGCGGCGCGGTCTGCTCTTGCACGATCCTCTGATGTCGTAATCGACTCTGCGGGAAGGGTGCTCATCGACGGCGCCGCGCTTCCTCCGCCGGAGGATGGCCTCAAGGAGGCAAGGGTCCGCAACCGGGACAATACGTCGTGCACGAATTCGGGGGGCTGCGGCGGCGGCACCAACACCGGGTGCAATAATACAAAGGGCTGCGTCAAGAGTCCGACTGCCGTCCGTGGAAACGATATGCGGCAATCCACGGGCACGGGCGCGAAAACGAATACGAATACGTCAGGCGGAGGCAAGTCACGCAAGTGACACGTCACGTCAGTGCCGGCGTTTCCTTGACGCAAGGTTGGATTTTATGAGTGCCGCGATGATCTCGCAATCGGAACAGCTCCGGCATTTTCGCTCGAACTATCTCAATCTCATCCTGTTGCCAACCGAAAGTTGTAACTTTCGCTGCACGTATTGCTATGAGACGTTCGAACACAAGAAAATGCCGCGCCATGTCGTGACCGGCATCAAGTCCCTGATTGATCAGCGCGGTGACGATCTGGATGAACTGGAAATCAGCTGGTTCGGCGGAGAGCCGTTGCTCGCTTTGGACGTGGTCACCGAGATCAGCAGGCACGCGCTTGATGTGGCCAAAGCGGAAGGGTTCACGTTCCGCTCGGGTATGACCACCAATGGCTATTTTCTCAACCAGGAGCGCTTCTCGCAATGTCTGGATCACAAGATCGATTTTTTCCAGATATCGCTTGATGGCAATCCCGATGATCACAATGCCTCGCGCAAGCTTGCATCGGGCGAAGGAACGTTTGATCGCATATGGTCGAATCTGACCGCCATGAAGGACTCGTCCGCCGAGTTCGTCGCGCTGCTGAGATTGCATTATACGATGGAAAACTTCATCTCCGTTGGCCAGTTTGCGCGCCGCGTTCGCGACGTATTCGGTGACGACCGGCGGTTTCGATATTTTTTCCGCCATATTGCGCGCCTCGGCGGACCGAATGACGAAAGCATTTCGATCGTTTCCGACCAGGACCAGAAGGAGATCGAAGCGCACCTTTGGGATGCTTCAGGACTTTCGCGGCCTCCCGACGAAGACGAAAGCTACGTTTGCTATGCTGCAAAGGGAAATTCGCTCGTCATCAGGTCTACCGGCCGGCTGGCGAAGTGTACGGTCGCGCTGAACGACAGCTGTAACGACATCGGCTGGATCAGCGAAGAAGGTGAGATCCGCGTTGACCAAAAGAAATATCAGCGCTGGATAGCTCCGCTTGTCGAAGCCGATTGGGACAACGTGGCATGCCCGTTGCCCTCGGTCGTGCAGGCTGAACTTGAGGGTGCTCGTTAACGCGGGCAGAGGCTCTGCACGTATCTGGCAGATCGACCGCGGTGCGCGATCGACGCTACAGGTATCCTCGGCTTACAGGCCGTCCTTCTTAAGTTGCGCCACCGCTCGCTCCGTCAGAAGCAGTCCGATTAAAGACGACCCAATGACAAGCACGACGGTCGCGTTGAGCATTGTGCCGTCGATCAGGCGCTCCCCGGCAGCATTAATCGTTGAATAGCCAACCAGAGCCACGGCAAGCGTTGCCGCTACCTGCGGGATGGTCAGTGCAAACATCAGGTTGCGTTCCGCCGGAAGATACCCGAACAGCCTTGCGGCTATCTTCGCCGCAAGCCACTTTCCGCCAAAAAGCGCTGCAAACACCCCAAAGACGACGAGCGAATGGTCGCGCAACGTTGAAAGCAAAATCTTGAAATCGACCAGGAAGCCGGCGGTGATGAAAAAGACGGGAATGAACAACGCCTGGCTCATGACTTCCAGCGAGTCGTCGCTTGCCAGATCGCCGAACGCCCGCTTTACGGCAATGCCCGCAAGAAATGCACCGATAATGCCTTCCATGCCGATCCATTCGGCAACCTGCGCAGAAATAGCCATCGCCAGAAGCATGACAAGAGCGATGGACGTTTTGGTTTCTCCCAGGACCGTCAGCAACCGCTTGGCGATCCAGCTCAGGCCAATCAGGATGCCGGGGACGTAGAGCGCCAGCAAGGCGAGGGTGATCAATATTGTTGTCGGGTGAAATCCAGTCAGGTGAATCGGCAGGCAAAGTGCAAGCACGAGAATCGCCAGCATATCGGTCAATACTGTTGCGCCAACCGCCGCCACCACGGCTTCACGCCCCAGCAGACCTTGCTCTTTGACGATCGGCAGGCCGAGCAAAGTGTGGGAGGCAAGGATGGAGCCGATAAGGACGCAGGCGGTTGCGGAGTAACCGATCGCGGCGGCAACGCCGATTCCCAACAGGAAAGGACCGGAAAAAGTGAGCAGTCCAAAGCTTGCTGCCTTGTTCCGCGCCTTCTGAAATTGCGAGATGCTGACATCGAATCCCGCGAAGAACATGAGCAGAAGCTTGCCGAGTTCTGCAAAGAAATTGACGATCTTCCCTTCGGGATTGAGGACGGCAAGCACATGCGGGCCAAGGATGATGCCAGCCAGGATATATCCTACCGGGCGTGGAAGCCGCAGCCGCTCCATAAGGCTCGGAAGTACCAATGTCAGCATCAAGGTCACCGCAAACGCCGTCAACGTCGGCAGCTTCGCAAAGAATTCCAAAATACACCCCCGCGTCTAACGGCGTCACGCGAACTTGCTTTGAATACACTAGCCGGAAAGCAGCCGCGCGGCGAGGCAGTGCCTCAGCGCTTTCCTTTGCGTGACCGCTTCCGCTTCTTTGCGGCCGCGCGGTGTTTCTTCAGCTTTCGCGGTGCAAGGCCAATCGGCTGCGTGGCGTTTGCGAGCCACCTGCGCACCGGCGCTCGACCAGCGGACCGATGATCCCGTGCACGCGCTCATGTAGCTTTCGAGCCAGGCGCGTTCCTTGTCTGTCAGCATGTTCGGCTCGATGAGCCGCCGGTCGAATGGCGCCAGCTAGTTGCCCCGCACACGTCCGCTCATCGTATTATCCTGGCCGGCGCAGGTGAGCTGGAGGTTTCGATGAAGCTATACGTCACGTATACCTCACCGTACGCGCGGCTGGCACGCATCATCGTTATAGAGAAAGCGCTCGAGGACCGGGTTGAAGTCATAGCGGCAAAGACGCGTACCCGTGAAAGCCCTTACTACCAGATCAACCCCTCTGGCCGCGTACCCTATCTTGTCGATGACGCCGGCATTGGCATGGAGGATAGCCAGCTCATCTGTGCCTATCTCGACAGTCTCGACGGCAAGCCCCGGTTTCACAGGCCGCTTACCGCCCCCGATTGGGCTTACCTTCGGCTTGAGTTCATGGCGCGCAGCATGTGCGACGGCGTTTCCGTGTGGACCCGCGAAATTGCTCGCCCTGCAGACGAGCGCTCCCTCACCGTTCTTGCCCATGAGGCAGCACGCAGTCTACGCATGGCGAATGTCTTTGAGGGTCAAATGGCCAATCCGCTAATGCAGGGAGCTCCCCATATGGCCCATTTCATCCTTGCAGTCGCTCTTGAGAGAGCAAGTTACTGCGGCCTCGATGGCCTCACGAGTGGCCGGCCACAGCTCGCCAGGTGGATGCGCTCGATGTCCGATCTTCCTTCAATGCGGAGGACGGCACCACCGTAAGTGGGCTTTTTGGCCCTCAGCCGGCATTTATTTTTGCGCCGCACCTGTGGGACGAAGCAAAGCAAAGGCATCGCCAAAAATAGCCACTTGACAACATACCAACTAGTCGGTATGGACAATGGATGAGCGCAAACGGCCGACCGGTCTGCGCCCGAACTGAAGATATGCCGAACCAAGAGGCTCCGGCTATGGACACTCTGCTCGTCGCGACCCAGATCATTTGCTACGGCGTCGGCATTGTCTCGGCCTCCCTGAACATCGCCAGTTTTGTGCACCGGCGCGTCAAGTGGCGTCGGCTGCACACCATTGGTGTGGCGAGAAGGTGAAATGGAGGCGGACATGCCGGCACGCCAGCAAAAGCAATCGGCGAGGGGCAAAATTCTCGACGCCGCGCTCATGGTGATCCGTGCCAAGGGCTATACGGCAACGACTGTGGATGATCTTTGCGCGGCCAGCGAGGTCACCAAGGGGGCTTTCTTTCATCACTTCAAGAGCAAGGACGATCTGGCCATTGCGGCCGCCGACTATTGGTCGGAGATGACCGACAGACTTTTCGCAGCGGCGCCCTATCATACCTGTCCAGATCCGCTCGACCGCGTGCTCGGCTACATCGACTTCCGCAAAACAATTTTGACCGGCACGGTGCCTGAGTTCACCTGCCTCGTCGGCACGATGGTACAGGAAGCCTACGACAGCCATCCGGCGATCCGCGATGCCTGCGCGCGCTCGATCCGCGGTCATGCCGAGAAGATCGAAGCGGACATATCCGCTGCGATCAAAGCACACGGCGTCAAGGCGGGATGGACCGCTCGCAGCCTGGCTCTGCACACTCAAGCAGTGCTGCAAGGCGCTTTCATTCTTGCGAAAGCCACCGGCGGACCCAGGCTCGCGGCCGAATCGATCGATCATTTGCGCCGTTACATCGAACTGCTCTTCAACCGCCCTCGGAAGAAAAGCTGATGTCGGCTGTCATCCAATCACCGCGTGGTCCAACAATCGGAGAGCTACCGCGATGAACCAGGACGGCGTCATGGTACTTGTCGGCACGACAAAAGGTGCCTTCACGATATCAAGCAGAAGCGACCGGAACGGCTGGACAGTCAAGGGGCCATTCTGCGACGGCTGGCCCATCAATCACATCATTGGGGATCCTGCCACGCGGCTGTTGTGGGCCGGTGGGGGCGGCGAATGGCACGGCGCGGGCGTGTGGCGCTCTGAAGACTTGGGCGCAAACTGGGAGGTTGCAAAGCTCACAAAGGGACAGATCGATGACTGGGCGGCCAACGATCCGCAACTCGCCGCGATGGTGAACTGGACTAACAAACCGCTGCGGTTTGCAGATCAGTTCTCGCAAATCTGGTCGCTTTGCTACGCCCACGGCACGCTATATGCCGGAACAAAACCGGCAAGATTGCTTTCGAGCCGGGACGGCGGCAAAAATTGGGAAGAAGTGCATGGTTTGAGAGACCATCCTTCTGTCGACAGTTGGAGCCCTGGCGGCGCCGGACTGGTATTGCATACGATCCTGTTTGATCCGGCAAATGACAAAAAGCTCTGGATCGGGATTTCCGCGGCTGGCGTCTTCGCGACTGAAGATGGGGGCGCGACCTGGGATCGCCGTAATCGTCTATCGAATAAGGCGCCGAGCACCGAACACTCCCACCCCGCTGCACCGCGCGACGGCGAAATCGGACATTGCGTCCACAACATGATGCGGGCACCAGGCCCGGCTGACATGCTTTATCAGCAAAATCATCATGGCGTCTGGCGTTCCGCCGATGGCGGGCGGAGTTGGGACGACATCACTCGCGGCCTTCCGTCAACTTTCGGATTTCCGATTTGCGTTCATCCACGGGATCCTGACACCATCTGGACCGTGCCTTTGAATGGTGACATGGCAGGCCGTTTTCCGCCCGGTGCCGCTGCGGCCGTATGGCGTTCAAGAGACTGCGGTAAGACCTGGCAGGCCATGCGCGAAGGATTGCCACAGGAAGCCTGCTACTTCACCGTCCTTCGGCAAGCCATGGCGCGTGACGAGCGCGAGCCAGTGGGACTCTACTTCGGGACCAACAGCGGCTCTGTGTTTGCCAGTCTCGACGAGGGTGAGAGCTGGGGCGAGATCGCGCGGCACCTCCCGACTATCCTGAGCATCGAAGCGCTCGATTGCGGATAGTCAAGGATCGCAAAAGGGAGATGGAACGTCGCCTCCAGCGCGGACCTCAGCGCTTGGCCTTGCGTGACCTTGTCCGCTTCTTTGCAGGTGCGCGGCGCCGCATCGGCTTCCGCGTTACGCGACCAATCGGCTGCGTGGCGTTTTCGAGCCACTTGCGCACCGGCGGCTCGACCAGCGGACCGATGATCTCGTGCACGCGCTTATGGTAGCTGTCGAGCCAGGCGCGTTCCTTGTCTGTCAGCATGTCCGGCTCGATGAGCCGTCGGTCGATCGGCGCCAGCGTCAGCGTCTCGAAGGCGTTGAGCGGCTTTTCGGCGCCGACCGGCTCGGGCGCCGCGATCACCAGCACCAGGTTTTCGATGCGAATGCCGTAGGCGGCGGTTTTGTAATAGCCGGGCTCGTTCGACAGGATCATGCCGCGCCGGAGCGCGACGTGACCGAGCTTGGAGATACGCGCCGGGCCTTCGTGCACCGACAGGTAGCTGCCGACGCCGTGGCCGGTTCCATGATCGAAATCGAGTCCGGCGCGCCAGAGCGCCGTGCGCGCCAGCGGGTCGAGCTGGGCCCCGCTCGTGTTCTCGGGAAAGATCGCGGTAGCGATGGCGACATGGCCCTTGAGCACGCGGGTGAAGCGGTCGCGCATCTCGTCGGTCGGCCCGCCGACGATGATCGTGCGCGTGATGTCGGTGGTGCCATCCTCGTATTGCGCGCCGGAATCGACCAGCAGCAGCTGGTTCCTGCCGATCCGCCGGTTGCTGGCCCTGGTCACGCGATAGTGGACGATGGCCCCGTTCGGCCCCGCGCCCGCAATGGTCGGGAAGGAAATGTCCTTGAGCGCGCCGGTGTCGCGGCGGAAGCTTTCGAGCGCCGCAACGACGTCGATTTCGGTGAGCTTGCCTCCCGGTGCCTCCTTCTCGAGCCAGGCCAGAAAACGCGTGACGGCGGCGCCGTCGCGCCGGTGTGCGGCGCGGCTGCCGACAATCTCCGCATGGTTCTTGGTGGCTTTCAGGAGCGTGATGGGATCCGGTCCGCGCTGCGGCTTGCCGCCGTGGCGCGACAGGATCTGCGTGAAGGCATCCGCCGCGCTCGCCTGGTCGATGCGAACGGTCTTGCCGTGCAGTTTCTCGAGGTCGTGGGCGAGCTCGTCCGGCGCGCGAACATCGGCAAAAGCCTCGATCGCGTGCCGCACGGCATTGTTCAGCTTGGCGCTGTCGACATAGAGCGCGGGCCGGCCGTCCTTCGGGATCGACGCGAAGGCGAGCGCGAGCGGCGTATGCGCGACGTCGGCGCCGCGGATGTTGAAAGCCCAGGCGACGTTCTGCGGGTCGGTAACCAGCAGCGTGTCGGCGCGCAGTTTCGCGATCTCGGCGCAGATTCGCTTGAGCTTGTCGGGTGCGGTCTCGCCCGCGAGCTTGGGATTGCGCAAACTGACCGCGCCGGAAGGCGAGGGTGGGCGGTCCTGCCACAGCGCGTCGATCGGGTTGCTGTCGACGGCGACGAGCTCGGCGCCGGCAGCGGCGCAGGCCTTCTTCAGACGTTCGGCCTGCTCGCTGGTGTGCAGCCACGGATCGTATCCGAGCCTCGCGCCGCTTTTGAGGTTGTCGGCGATCCACTGATCAGGCGGACGCTCCACCAGGTGCTCGATCGAGAAGACTTTGCTGTCGACCTGTGTGTCGGCCTGCAACGTGTAGCGGCCGTCGACGAAGAGGGCGGCGGCATCGCGCAGAACCACCGCGGCACCCGCCGAGCCGGTGAATCCGGTCAGCCAGGCCAGGCGTTCCTCGCTTGCGGGCAGGTACTCGTTCTGCTGGCGGTCGGCGCGCGGCACCGCGAATCCGTCAAGGCCGAGCCGTTGCAACTCGGCACGCAACGCCGCGACGCGCGCAGCGCTTTGCGCGCGCGCGCTCGCATCCTCGAAGGTCTGGAAGCGGGCTTCAAACATGGAATGTCTGCACTCTAGCGTCCCGCGCAAACCGGGCAATGCAGGCATGCCGGCACCGCAGAAGGCGCATCGCAGCCGTCGATGGTGCCTGACGACTGGTTAAGTGATGCCGAAAAAGGCTGTTTGCCCATAGTTTGTGCGGCGCACCAATCTGTTTGTGTTATGCGACCGATCAGTTCTCAACTATTCGTGAATTCATGCTGTAATTTCAGGACGATCATGCGTTCCCGACAGTGGTGATAGAGGAAAAACAAGCTATGTTGCATCGCAGCACGGAAGCAAATTCAAAGGCAGTTTGCTGACGCATCGGTTGTGAAAGGAGATTGCCCATGGTTGCTATTACTTATGGCGTTGCCCGCGTTCCCGCCGCGAGAAATGTCGAGCGCGCGCGAAGCGCAAGCCCGCGGCAGAACATTGTCGGCCGCATCTTCACCGCGATTATGGAAGCGAGGTTGCGGCAGGCCTATCGCGAAATCGCGCGGCGCGCATATTTGTTCGATAACAAACGCGTCTTGCGCGGCCGCTAAGGCCGCCATGCTTTGCGGCTGATACAGCCGCTTTTACCGGCGAACCCGCCCCGGCTTCCCCGCCCGGGGCGGTTTCGTTTTTCGATGCACCACCAATGTGACCCAGCCGTCGAGCGTGATGCGTTTCTCGAGCACGAGACCTTGCGCGCGGTAAATCGCGAGCGCGGCGTTGGCATGGCCCGGCAACAGGCCGGACAGGACGATTCGTGCACCCGGTGCGGTCAACCTGCCAAGCGGCACGGCCAGCCGCGCGAGGGCGCCGAGCAGAATATTGGCGAAAATCAGCTGGTAGGGCGCGGCGGATGTGATTGCGCGCACCGCCGTGCCGGAGGCGCGAACGAATGCAAGCAAAGGCGCTGCCCGATTGATGCGCGCGTTTTCGCGTGCCGTCTCGATCGCGCGCGCATCGATGTCGCTTGCCGTGATGCGGGCATGAAGAAGTCTTGCCGCGGCAATCGCCAGGATCCCGCTGCCGGTGCCGGCGTCGAGCACGCGGTGGACACGCCGGCGCTTTGCAAGGCCGGCGAGTGCCTGCAGGCACCCGCGCGTCGTGCCATGATGACCGGTGCCGAAGGCGAGCGCGGCCTCGATCTCGATACCGATGTCGTTGGCGCGCAATTTTGTGCGGTCATGCGCGCCGTGCACGAGAAAGCGTCCGACGCGCACCGGCTTGAGACCGGCGAGGCTTTGCGCCACCCAGTCCGCCACCGCCACCGGCTCGATGACCAGCAACCGCGACGCAGCCTCGCCCGCAGCAACTGCGACGAGGCTGCGCAACCTTGTCTCCTCGGGAGGTTGGCGAAAATGGATGGCGACCTGCCAGCCGCCGGCGCCGTCTTCGAAGGCCGCACAGGCCGTGTCCTCGGCGCCGAGGCTTTCGCCGAGAAATGCCGCCAGCCGGCGCGCGGTCTGTTCGTCGCAGGCGAGCCTGGCGACCGTGGTGGTCGAATTCATGTGGAGCAAGTTTGCCCTTCGCAATCGGCCGCGCAACGACTATCTAGAGCGTTGTCTATCCAGATTGAGTTAACCCGCTCGTCCCCGCGAAAGCGGGGACCCAGGGCAGCAAATTGAGCCTCGGAGCAAGTGGCTCCTGGATTCCCGCTTACCGCGGGAATGAGCGGGTGAGGGTACGCGTCAACTTGAACGGATCTTGCGTAGGAACCGTGACCATCGAAATCCCCCGTTCCGCCGATCTGGAAGCCCTCCATCTTGCCCGCCGAAATGGCTGGCCCGAGGACCTGCGCGTCCTGGTGGAGCGTTATCCGCGCGAGCAGTGGGACGCCCATCCTAACCTCGGTGAAATGGCGCGTTTCTGGCTGTCGCGCCATGCCATGTTTCGCGAGTTGACCGGCGCGATCGGGCAGATCACCGCGCATTTCCGCGCCGGCCGGCTTCCGCCGGAGGAATTTGCTCGCCAGTTCGTGCCGCGGCTGCAGTTCATGCTCGACCAGCTCAACGTCCATCATCAGATCGAGGACCTCCACTATTTTCCGATCTTCCGCGCAGCCGACAGCCGGCTTACGCGCGGGTTCGATGTGCTGGAAGGCGACCACCACCACATTCATGCCGATATGGCGCGCACCGCGGAGACCGCGAACGCGCTGCTGCGCGCGTTGCAGGGTGGCGGCGATACGATGCGCCGGTGCGGCGACAGCTATGCCGATGCGAGCGGAGCTTTGCTGAAAGCGCTCGTGCGCCACCTCGACGACGAGGAGGATCTGATCGTGCCGTTGATTCTCGACCGCAGCGAGCAAGCGCTGGGCGTCGCGCATCACGGCTGAGGAGAGACGGCCATGGCTGATGAATCGGTGAAAGTGAGGCGGACGCTTCTTCTGCGGCTGAAAGCGCCGACGCCCGACGCTGCGAAGGTGCTCGGCGCCATGATGCAGAACACCGCGGCGATGTACAAAGCCTTTGGTGATGCAAAGGTGCGGCTCCTGCGAAACGCGGACGACCAGACCCAGTTTCTTCAGATCATCGAATTTCAGGCCGATCAGGCGATCGAGCGCAGCCGGCAGAAGATGGCGAGCGACCCGGCAATGCAGAACTTTTTGCAGGCCTGGCGTGCGATGTTTCCGGGCGCGGCCGATGCCGAGGTCTACGAGGACGTGGGGGAATAAGTTCAGATCGGTTTACGCGACTCTCAGGTCAGAGGGCTGTAGCCCGGATGAGCGCTGGCGAAATCCGGGGCCGCCGATCCGATCCGTCAGTTCCGCTTGAAGTACTGGATCTCGCGCTCGTGCTGCTGCGCCGCCCGTTTTGAACTGAAAGTCCCGAGGTTGCGGCGCTTGCCGGTGCGCGGGTTTTTCTTGCGCGAATAGAGTCGGTACTTTCCGCCCGCGAGCTTGCGGATCACGACGTCACCAGCCGGACGGGCCGAAGAGACCCCGGTTGTAGTAGTAGCGGCGCTCGTAATACGGGTAAGGGCGCTGGTAATAGTAGGAACGGGACCCGTACTGCGCATCGCGCCCGCTGCGGACCTGGTAGTTTCGCTGCCGCGGGACATCATCCTCGTCGGTATCGTCCGTGGTGTAGTTGCGCACGTAGTTCCCGCGCGGCTGGTCAGTGTCGGGGCTGTGCGTTGACTCCCGCGCGGCATTGTTGCCGCGGTCGCGGCTCGCGACGAGGTCGCTCGATTTCGGAATTTCGCCGATCAGCCTCACGCGCGTGTTGAAAACGCCTTCATCCTTGACCAACGCGTAGAGCGTCGCCGCGTTCTGCGTCGAAAGGCGCACGCAGCCGTGCGATGCCGGCCTGCCGAGATTGCGGACCTCGTACGTGCCGTGTATGGCGTGGCCGATCTTCGTGAAGAAGATCGAGTTCGGCATCGGCGCGTCGTCCCACTCGCGCGAGTAATGATCCTTCTCCATGCGGAACGGCTGGAAATCGCCGGACGGGGTGTCGTAGCCGTCGCGGCCCGTCGACACCGGCCAGGTGTAACGGTCTTCGCCGTTTACGGTGACCGTCATTTTCTGCGCCGACTTGTCGATGATGATCATGACATTGGCGTGTGCAGTCTGGGCCAATGTGACCAGTGCAAAAATTGCCGCGAAGGGGAACGCAATGCGATGGAGACGCATACGACAACTCCAACTTCCACCCCGACCGTCACAGCCTAGCACGCTGCCGGCCTCTGGCTATGCCGGTTCACGCAATAGTCATTGTCATGCAGGGCGACGTCATACGGGCGAGGGGAGGCAAACGATACCGGATTGAATGCGTGCGCATTATTGACGCCGGCCCCGGCATAGTCATCGCCGGGGCCGAAAACGTAACGCTGCCGATGGATTCTCGTTCCAGAGCGATAAATGCCGCAGCTCTATTGCATCGATATCGTCAAACCGCTGAGATCGAGAGACGCCGAAAATCCGACCTTGGTGCCTTTCACCTCGAGTATGACGCCTTTCGCATTCTGCATCCGGGCGGTCGACGCACCACCCGCGACGGCAAGGCCCGCGCCCACTGCTGTGTATGAGCCCGCGATGTCACTGGCTCTGCGCAGATTGCGCGCACGGCCCACGAGATCGGCGCTGCTTATGCCGATCATGCCGAGGCTCACGCCGCCAATGCGCAGCGGGTAAGTCCTGCCATGAAAGGTCAAGGTGCCCGAGCCGCCGCCGACACCGACGATGAAGCCGGCGCTGCCGACGCGGAACCGCACGGTGCCGCTGTCCGCCTGCGACGGCAGCGTCGCCACCATCAACATGGCCGCCGCCGCGAACGCTGCCGCGGCACACTTAACAGTACGCGTAAAACCAAACATCATTGCCTCCTTGGCTGTTGCATCGATAAAGACAAATAGACGAAATCCGAAAGCATCCTGACTTGTGGTTCAGTTGGTATAACCCGGTGGCACCTTTTTCCATGGATAGCCGGCTCGGCCTTTTTCATACCCGTAGGCGAAAAGCGCTTGCATGTAGCCTAGATCAAACGGCCCCTTGTAAGGCACGGTGAAATCCTCGCCGATCGAAGCAAGATTGAAATCGACGCCGTCGCGTCTGGCAAGTGTATACATGCGGTAGGTGTCGTTGATACCGCTGGACATGGTCATCGTCGACAATGCCTCTTTGGCAATCGCTATGGTCCGCAGCTGCACGCTTTCGTCCGGGCGGAAGAACCTGCCGTTGCGGATCACGTAAGCGACACGCTTGCGTTCCCGCAGCGTCTTTTCATCGATACCGAACCGCTTGGCAGCGCCTCTGAGCGAGAACGAAGGTGGGTAGAAAAACACCTGCGCCACGGTGCCGCCGTCGACGTGCATTTCCTGGCGCTTCTGGCCGTCGACGGTGACATCCAGCATGACAGGCGGAAACACGGCGGGGATTGAAGCCGACGCCAGCAGCACGTCGATGATGAGATCGCGGGCCTTTGGATTGTTGCTTGCGGCAATCGCCCCGATATTCCAGATGACGGGGCGGCTCTGGTCGAGGTTGGTCGTCAGAACGAACAACAGCCGGCCCTTGTCGTATTCCTCGGCAATCCTGCGCACCATTGCGGTATCGACATTGCTCTCGATCAATCTGCGCAGCGGGGCGTTGTCGACGAGGGAATCCGAGGTGACGGCAGCAAGCAAGGTCGCACGCTTGTGGAAGATATCGCCCGCGCTCGTTTCGGTGTACATCCCTGCAAGCTTCTGGTCATAGGCGCGGCCCAGGTAAGCGAAAGGCGCCGAGAGCGCCCCGGTGCTGACGCCGGTCACCATGTCGAACTCAGGGCGGTTGCCGTGCGCGCTCCATCCGACCAGCAGTCCGGCGCCAAACGCGCCGTCGTCGCCGCCGCCGGACAGTGCGAGAAAATTGCGGGTGTGTGCCGGCCGCGCGCGGTTGCTGCGCTGATAGGCCTTGATCGCGACATCGTAGATCCGGTTGGTGTCGCTCACGTAGAAGCGCGCGTCGGGAATATCGAGAATGTCGAGCTGCCGGGCCTCCGCATAGGTGACAGCCGGAAGACGTTCGAGCGTTGCGCAGCCTGAAATAGCGACGGCCGCAAGCAGGCCGGCGAGCAGGCGGACGCCGACGCGCAGTCCTGGAAGCGCACGCGGAGTGCGGAGATTTTTTTGAGGCATACTGTTACGCGCCTCGATACGCGCCTACACCGTCTATTTCGTAATCATGGGCCTGGCAGCCGCCGGTGGGCGCTTCTCCGCCGGCGAGATCGCAAACGTCAGCCAGAGGTTCCAGCCGTCGGCGCGGTTTTCCGCTGCAAACTCTTTGTAGCCCTTCAGGTTCACGTAGCCCTGATAGTCATTGCTGATGGGAATGATGTAGCCGATCTGCGGTCCGATGCCGGCTACTCGCGACTCAAAGCAACCGACGCGATCACCGGTACCGCTGTCACAGGAGAGCTGGTTGTACCAATAGCCGACAAGGCCAACCTGCAGCTGCTTGCTGAGGAACTGCGATGCACCCCAGTCCAGATGCATGTCGATGCCGTTCTGGTAATTGGTGTGCACGTTTTCGAAGTTGTAGGTGAAGCCGAGCGTCGCCGAGAATTCGTGTCCCTTTTGCGGGTCGAAGTAGGTGTAGCTGCCGCCGGCGTCGATCGCGTTGTGACCGATGCCCAGATTGGCAAGCCGCGTCGGGTCGTAACGGCCCGTTGTCAGGTTGCCGGCGAGGTAGGTCATGAAATTATGCACGCCCTGATTCCAGCGCAGCGTAAACATCGGTGCTATATCGCCCCACCCGGTGATTGCATCGGCCCGGCTGCCCGAAACATTGAAGCCCAGAGGACCGAGCGATCCGGTCAGCGTGGCATCGACGGAACCCCGGCTGCGCCCGTACGGCACTGCAGCTGCGATAGCCGCCTGGCCGCCGAGCACCGGGGTCGCAAACACGTATTGCGGTATGCCCATATAGAGATCGGCACTCGCATCGAGATTTGCGTTCAGGTTTCCGGTGAAATTCGTGGTGATTCTGCCCGCCGTGACCTGGCGCGCAAATGCGACGTTGCCTCCCGCGGACACCGAGGTGTGATAGTAGACGTTCGCGTACGAAAATCCCGGCTGTTGCGGTGTCGCCGCCAGGCTTCCGAAAAATCCCGGCACCCAGAAGCTGACGCCGCCTTCGTCCGCCTGTGCCACATTGGCAAAGCAGAGACTCAGGAGCGCTGCCGCAACCCCGGTGGATCGCAAACGCGTCTTCGAACGGGCTGATAGATTCTCGGCTGCGAAGCCCCCATTGCCGATCTGCCTCATGATCCGCTCCCCTCATTGCCCGCCCATTGTACATGGGCGGTCCGCCGCAAGAACGGCTAAGATCTCCTTTTCCTCAGATTCGCCGCCCGCGCAGGCGACGCCGCCGGCAGCGCTCTCCCTGTTGCGCTCAGGATCGCCTCGATCAGGGTCGGGCCGTGCAACGGCTTGGTGAGGAATGCCTTTGCACCCGACGCCGTGCTCCGCTCGCGCACGCCGGCATCGTCGAAAGCGGTAATGACGACGGTCGGAATCTTCCTGTTGATACGATTGAGATAGCGTTGCAGATCGAGTCCCGTGAATTCAGGCATATGCACGTCGACGATCAGGCACTCCGGTACGTCGGTACGCATGGAATCGATGAACTCGCGTGCCGAGCCGTAAGTTTTCGGCTCGAATGACGATGCGGACAACAGGCGTGCCAGCGCGGTGCGCACCGACGCCTCGTCGTCCACGATCGCGACCCGGATGGGGGATTTTGACATGCTGCCGCATTGTGGTGCGAAACGGCGTGCGGCGTCGAGTTGACCCAAGGTCCTACGTGGACATTACAGATCGCCGCGGACCGGCAGGATTCCGGCCCGGTCGGCGAGGCGGACAAGATCGGCGACGCTGCGCACCCGCAGCTTGGCCATCATGCGGCCGCGGTGCACCTTGATCGTCTTTTCCACCGTGCCGAGGCTGGCGGCGATCTGCTTGTTAAGCCGCCCGGCGATCACGTGCTCAAGAACCTCGCGTTCCCGGTGGGTAAGGGCGGCGAGCCGGTCATCGATCGATTGGCTTTCCCGCCGCTTCTGGCGTAAGGCGGCATCGAGCTCGGCTGCATGCCCGACAGCGGAAAAGAGTGCGTCCCGCTTGACCGGTTTTGTCAGAAAATCGACCGCGCCCGCTTTCATCGCTTTGACGCTGGTCGAAACGTCGCCGCGCCCGGTCAGAAAAATGATGGGACGCTTGGAGCCCGATTGCGCCAGCGCTTCCTGCAGACGCAGGCCATCGAGCTCCGACATCACAAGGTCGATGATGGCGCAGCCCGGAACGGACGGATCGTGGGCGGAGAGGAATTTCTGCGGAGACGAGAAGGATTTGGTCTTGTAGCCGCCCGCCTTCAGAAGCCGGGTGATCGACCGAAGGACGGCCGGATCGTCGTCGACAAGATAAGTTGTGAAGCCCGCGTCACCCATCACACACACACCTCACGGTAGCAAAGGTTACTTCAATCCAGCGGCGGTGGAAGCCGGAAAACCGCGCTCGCGCCCTCTCTCACATTATTTTGAAGCGAAAGCGTGCCGCCGTGAAGCTTTATTATCGACGTGCAGATCGAAAGGCCGAGGCCGAGGCCTCGCTTCTTTGTCGTGAAAAACGGCTGAAACACCTCGCGCTCCCGTGACGGAGGCAGTCCGGTACCACAGTCATAAATGCGCACCTCGACTCCGCCGTCGTCGGCCGTTGCGGTGGTGATTGAGATGGTGCGCCGGGCCGGCGGCACGTTTTCCGTCGCATCCATCGCGTTCATTAGAAGATTGAGCAATGTTTGCTGCAATTGCACGGGGTCGCCGCGCGTTGCCGGCAGACCGGCTGCGTTATCGAAGCTCACCGACATTCGGCGGTCGATCAGTTCGCTGTGCAGCAGCTGCAATGTCGAGGCAATAAGCTCGTTCATGTCGATGGGTTCGTGTTTGACTTCGCCCTTTTTCAGCATGCCGTGAAGACGATGGATCACTTCGCCGGCGCGCTCGTCTTCCGCGATTATATCGTCAAGTATGTTGCCGATTTCTGACAGGGCCCTGCTGCCTTTCGCGAGCAGCATCTTTCCGGCCTGCGCGTTGGAGAGAATTGCCGTCAATGGCTGTGTCAGTTCGTGCGCCAGGCCGCCCGACAGCTCGCCCAGCATCGACACGCGCATGAGGTGGGCAATTTCCTGCCGCTGTACATCGGCTTCCGCCTCCGCCAGTTTGCGCGCGGTCACATCCGAAAATGCCCCCGCTATCGCCGCCGGCTTGCCGGCGCGGCCGGCGACAGGCCGCGCCCGTACCGAGATCCACCGAATCTCGCCGCTATCCTGCACACGAAACTCGGCGTCGCGCGGCGTGGCGCGCAAAACTGCCGATCGTAACGCGGCACCCGCTATCGGTGCGTCGTTGGGATGAATCCGGCTCACCAGCCTGTCAAGATCCAGAGGCTCGCTCCGGGACAGTCCAAACAACGTCCAGCAATAGTCCGTCGCCCAGAAGGTGCCCGTTGCAATTTCGTACTGCCAGAGTCCGACATTCGAGGACGCTGCCGCAAACGATATCCGCTCCTCGCTCTCCCGTGTGGTCCGTTCGGCGCGGCGCGTTTCGTCGATCGCGGAACCGAGCAGCAGGATCGGCGGCGACAGCCCGATCAGAAAAAGCTGCATGCCGAAAACATTTGTTTCCGGTGAGCCGATGTCGAACAGGCTGAGGCCGTTGAGCGTGCGCCAAATCAGCACGAGGCTGATCACGAAGATCGCGCCGCTGGCGCCCTTGGCGCCGAAACGTACCGCGGCCCAGACGATGATCGGCAACGGAAGATATAAAAGCAGCGGCAGATAGCCGCTCGCAATCGACGGCAGGTCTTCAAATGCAATGATGCAGGCCGCGATCAGAAACGCTGCGACGATGGCAGCCTCCACGGCACGCCCGGCCGGTGCGAGGCGAGGCCGCGTTGTACTTTCAAGACATATCATCGCGATCGGCCCCAGCGTCAGGCTGCCGAGGGCATTGGATGCGTACCAGCGCGCCCAGAACAGACCGAAGTCGTCGATCGACCCGCCACCCAGGATCTGGACGAAGGCGCCTCCGAGAGCACAAAAGGCCGGGCTCAGAAAAGCGGTGATCAGGACGTAGATGATTGTCTTCGAAATGGTGCCGAACCACGGCGGCTCGACCATTAGGCGCTGCACGCCAAATGCGTTGACGATCGCAACCATGCAGTTTGTCACGAAGGCCACGAGCAGTTGCGGCATTGGCATGCCGACACCCAGCTCGGCAATCGTATGAGCAGGGAAGGCGGCAGCGATGTAGATCCACCACTGCCGCGGCGGCGAGAGCAGGAGCGCGCAGAACAGAACAATATTCGGCGGCCAGAAGGGCGCGAAAATCCGGTCTGACAGGGTCCCGATCAGAAAGGCAATTTCAGCGCCGAGGTAGTAGGCGACTGCGACAATGACGACATTCCGGATCGTGTGCGTGCCGCCAGGTCGCACACTGCGTTCCTGGAGCGATCGCAAGGAAAGGTCGGTCGCTATTTGGTCCATCGTCGTCCCGCCGGCGTGGACCGATATCTATAGCACCCTTCGGTCAAGCGATGCCGGGGGCAATTTTATGAAAATTTCCGTGCGCTGTGCGGCTACCGCGCGTATTGGACCACGGTCCAATCGACAGGAGCATTTTTTGGGCAGAAACTCCCACACCAAGACATCCATTGTGATGTCGGCCTCATGATGCGCGAGGCGGCGATCCCCCCACCTCCCCGTCCCCCTGCCGCCTCGCGCGTTTTGGCCTCCCGGCCGGGGAACTTGTTGGACTACGGTCCAACTCGATTGTGCCGCGTCCGCGCGTAACATGTGCGTATGAATGAGCACGCGTGGACGGAAGCCGAGCCGCGCTTTCGCGCGGCGGACGACGTGGCCGAGGCACCGAGCGTCAATACCGCTGACATGATCCGGATCCCCGGTGGCACCTTCCGCATGGGCTCGGACAAGCATTATCCGGAAGAAGCACCGGTGCATCGTGTCACCGTCGGCGATTTCCGGATCGACCGCACCCCCGTCACCAACAGGCAGTTCAGGGAATTCGTGCGCGCAACCGGACACGTGACGTTCGCCGAGATCCCTCCCGATCCGAAGGATTACCCGGGCGCGCTCCCGGACATGTTGTTTGCCGGTTCGCTGGTGTTCACGCCGACCAAGCATCCGGTCGATCTGCGCGACTGGAGCCAGTGGTGGAGATTTCTCAAGGGTGCGGACTGGCAGCATCCCTACGGGCCCGACAGCAACATCAAGGGTCTCGACGATCATCCGGTTGTGCATGTCGCGTATTCCGACGCGTTTCTTTACGCGCGCTGGGCCGGAAAGGATTTGCCGGCGGAAGCCGAGTGGGAGTTCGCCGCGCGCGGCGGACTTGATGGCGCTGAGTATGCGTGGGGCGACGAGTTCATCCCGAACAACCGCCCGATGGCGAATACCTGGCACGGAGAGTTTCCGCACCAGCGCAAGCCCGGCTTCAGGCGAACGTCGCCGGTGACGGCGTTTCCGCCGAATGGTTACGGCGCCCACGACATGATCGGCAATGTCTGGGAGTGGACGAGCGACTGGTTCTCCGCCAGGCACCAGGCCGATGCGCCGAAAGCCTGCTGCATTCCGGAAAATCCGCGCGGCGGCCCGGAAGCGGACAGCTACGATCCGCGCCAGCCGAACATCAGAATTCCGCGCAAGGTTCTCAAGGGCGGCTCGCATCTCTGCGCACCGAGCTACTGCCGGCGTTATCGGCCGGCCGCGCGGCATGCGCAGCCGGTCGACACCTCGACCAGCCATGTCGGGTTTCGCTGCGTCGTGCGCGCGCCGAAGGACGCGTGAAAACGATGACAGATAAGAAACGGCAAATGTCAGCCAGGAGGGACGTCAGCAATTAATTCGGCAGCAATGGAGGCTCTCATGTCAGGCACACTGATCAATCTCATCATTCAGATCATCGCGGGCGCGATCGGCGGCAACGCGGCCGGCAATGCGATGAAGAACTATGACCTCGGCACAATCGGCAATTCGATCTCCGGTGCCATTGGCGGTGTTGCCGGCGGCACGGTCCTGCAGTCGCTCATTCCGATGCTGGCAGGATCGGCCGGCGGTCTCGATATCGGCGCCGTGCTCGGACAGGCCGTGGGCGGCGGCGTTGCCGGGGCCATCCTCACCTTCATCGTCGGCCTCGTAAAGAACATGATGGCGGGCCAGCCGGCGCGCTGAGCGCAGAATTCGTGTCCAATTAATCGCGCGCGGCGCCGCGCCGCGCGCGATCGGGAAGGGGATGGGGTGCAAGGCGCCGGGGACGGCGTCAGCAGAATCAATATTCTCACACGGAGAGAGTCATGGCCAAAAAGATCGACGAAAAGCATGCAGCCGATGTCAGCCGGCGCAATATTCTGCTTGCCGGTACGACGTTCGCCGCCGCTTCGGCGCTCGCAGCGACCGCGCCAGTGCAAACGGCGCAAGCCCAGCAACGCCTGGCGCCGGCCCCGTCGGGTCAACGGCCGAACATTCTTGTCATTTTCGGTGACGACATCGGGCAGACGAATGTCAGCGCCTATTCGTTCGGGCTGATGGGCTACAAGACGCCGAACATCGATCGCATCGCCCGCGAGGGGATGATGTTCACCGACTACTACGCCGAGCAGAGCTGCACGGCGGGACGCTCCACCTTCATCACCGGCCAGTGCCCGCTGCGCACCGGACTCTCGAAGGTCGGCATTCCCGGCGCGGCGGTCGGCCTGCAGGCGCGCGACGCGACGCTGGCGGAATTGCTCAAGCCGCTCGGATATGCGACCGGCCAGTTTGGCAAGAACCATCTCGGCGACCGCGACGAGTATCTGCCGACCAATCACGGCTTCGACGAGTTCTTCGGCAATCTCTACCACCTCAATGCGGAGGAGGAGCCGGAGGCCCGCACCTATCCGCGCGATCCGGCATTCAGGAAGAAGTTCGGTCCGCGCGGAGTGCTCAAGACATCCGCCGACGGCAAGATCGAAGACACCGGCCCGCTGACGAGAAAGCGCATGGAGACGATCGACGACGAGACGTCGGCCGCAGCCATCGATTTCATGCAACGGCAGGTTCGCGCAAACAGGCCGTTCTTCTGCTGGTTCAACTCCACCCGCATGCATTTCCGTACCCATGTGCGGGATTCCCATCGCGACCAGCCCGGGCTGACGTCGCGCACCGAATACGCCGACGGCATGATCGAGCACGATGCAACGATCGGCGCGGTCCTCAAGGCGGTCGACGACCTTGGCATCGCCGACAATACCATCGTTCTTTACACCACCGACAACGGTCCACATCAGAATTCGTGGCCGGATGCGGGTACGACGCCGTTCCGCAGCGAGAAGAACACCAACTGGGAGGGCGCCTATCGCGTGCCGTGCCTGATCCGCTGGCCGGGGCGCATCCAGGCGGGATCAGTGTCGAACGAGATCGTCAGCGGGCTCGACTGGCTGCCGACGTTCATGGCAGCCGCCGGTGAGCCGGACATCAAGGACAAGCTGCTGCGCGGGCATCAGGCCGGCGGCAAGACCTTCAAGGTCCATCTCGACGGCTACAACCAGCTTCCTTATCTGACGGGGCAGCAGCCGAAGAGCGCCCGCAACTCGTTCATCTATATCAACGACGATGGAGACATCGTCGCGGCGCGCTACGAGAACTGGAAGATCGTCTTCGAGGAGCAGCGCGCGACCGGCACGCTGCGCATCTGGGCCGAGCCGTTCACGAAGCTGCGTGTGCCGAAGGTGTTCGATCTCAGATCCGATCCCTACGAGCGCGCCGACGTCACGTCGAACACGTATTATGACTGGTTTATGTCCGATGCGATGGGCATCATGTACGGCGCCCAGCCGTTCATCGCCGAGTTCCTCGCGACGTTCAAGGAGTATCCGCCGAGCCAGCGCGCGGCGAGCTTCAGCATCGATCAGATCGTGGAGAGTATGCAGAGGCAGTTTGAAGGGGCCCAATCGCAGTGACGCGAACAAAAATCAGGATTGGCTTGATGGGAGTGAATGATGAAGACTGAGAACACGGCTGTTCAAATCCGATCTCAATGTTCTGGAGGCCATCGACGTCGCCGCGCCATTCTTGCGGGCGCGGCGGTCGTCGGGTTTGCTTGCGGCACGCTGCTCGGGGCGGGTGCAGCCAACGCGCAGCAGCAACAGCAAGCCCGGCCCAATATTCTCGTCATCTTCGGTGATGACATCGGCCAGACCAACATCAGTGCCTATTCGCATGGGCTTGTCGGCTACAGAACGCCGAACATCGACCGCATCGCCAAGGAAGGCATGATGTTCACCGACTACTACGCGGAGAACTCATGTACGGCGGGCCGCTCGACGTTTATCACGGGACAGGTATGTTTGCGGACTGGCCTTTGCAAAGTCGGCATTCCCGGCGCAACCGTCGGACTGCAGGACCGCGACATCACCATCGCCCAGGCGCTGAAGCCGCTCGGCTACGCCACCGGCCAGTTCGGCAAGAACCATCTCGGAGACCGTGACGAATACCTGCCGACCAAGCACGGCTTCGATGAGTTCTTCGGCAATCTCTACCACCTCAATGCCGAGGAGGAGCCGGAGCGGCCTTACTATCCCAAGAACGATGCGAATTTTGTGAAGTCGAATTCACCCCGTGGCGTCCTCAAGGCGTCGGCCGACGGCAAGATTGAGGACACGGGGCCGCTCAATCGCAAGCGGATGGAAACGATCGACGACGAGACCACCGCCGCGGCCATCGACTTCATGCAGCGCCAGGTGCGCGCAAACCGGCCGTTCTTCACCTGGATGAACACGACGCGCATGCACGTCTATACGCATGTTCGCGAATCGATGCGCGGGCAGAGTGGTATGCCGGGCAACGAGTATGCCGACGGTATGATCGAGCACGATGGCGACGTCGGCAAGTTGCTGAAGGCCGTCGACGACCTCGGCATCGCCAACAACACCATCGTCGTCTACACGACCGACAACGGTCCAAACCAGTGGTCATGGCCGGATGCGGCGACGACGCAGTTCCGCAGCGAGAAGGACACCAACTGGGAAGGCGCCTTCCGCGTGCCGGCGATGACCCGCTGGCCAGGACGGATCAAGGCGGGCGAAGTCTCGAACGAGATTGTCTCGGGCCTCGACTGGTTTCCCACTCTGCTTGCGGCGGCCGGGAACCCGAACATCAAGGAGCAATTGCTGAATGGCACGACCCTTAGCGGGAAGCAGGCCAAGGTGCATCTGGATGGCTATAACCAGCTTCCGTATTTGACGGGTCAGCAGCCGAAGTCTGCGCGCCAGGAATTCTTCTATTTCAACGATGACGGCGAGCTCGTTGCGTATCGCTACAACGACTGGAAGATCGTGTTCTGTGAGCAGCGCCAGCCCGGCGGTTTCATCGTGTGGGCCAATCCGTTCACGTGCCTGCGCGCGCCCAAGGTCTTCAACCTTCGCATGGATCCGATGGAACGCGCGGACGTTGTCTCGGACCAGTACTACGACTGGCTCGCCAAGAATGCCTATCTGATCCAGTACGGCGTGTGGAGGGTGGCGCCATTCCTGCAGACCTTCAAGGACTATCCGCCGAGTCAGCGGCCCGCCAGCTTCAGCGTCGATCAGATGGTCGAAGGACTGATGAAATCGATTGGGCCGAAGTAACCGCTCAGTCAGGATAACCGGCCGGCATCGCTGCCGGCCGGTGCATTCCAATTGAAATTATTGATGGATATGGCCAACGCACCGGCGAGATCACCAAAAGCGGCACCGTCTGCCGCGCGCAACGCCATCGTCGAGCTGAAAACGCGCATCGGCAAATCCGTGCTCGGCCAGGACCACCTGGTCGAGAGCATGCTGATGGGCCTGCTGGCAAACGGCAATCTGCTGATCGAGAGCCTTCCCGGCCTTGCCAAGACGCGCGCGGTGAAGACGCTGGCGAAAAACCTTGCCGCCGACCTTTCGCGCGTGCAGTTCACACCCGATTTGCTGCCATCCGATGTCACCGGCGCGGAAATTTACGTGCAGACCGAGAAGGGCGGGCAGTTCCAGTTCCAGAAGGGCCCGATTTTCGCCAACCTTGTGCTTGCGGACGAGATCAACCGCGCGCCGGCAAAAGTGCAGTCGGCGTTGCTGGAGGCGATGGAGGAGAGGCAGGTTACTGTCGCCGGCAAGACCTACAAGATGCCAGAGCTGTTCATGGTGCTCGCAACCGAGAATCCGATCGAGCAGGAGGGCACATATCCCTTGCCCGAGGCGCAGCTCGACCGCTTTCTTATGCACGTTGTCATCACCTATCCGAGCGAGGACACCGAAGGCGAGATCATCAAGCTCAACCGCGAAGAGAACGCGCAAGCGCCGAAGGGCAAGACATCCGAGCCTGCCGCCGTGCCGCAGCAGGCGATTTTCGATGCACGCGCGGAGATCGACAGGATTTTCGTCTCCGACCTCGCCGAGAAATACATCGTCGACACTGTTTTCGCGACGCGCTTTCCCGAGCGCTATGGCGAGCCGCTCGGCAAATGGCTGCAGATCGGCGCCAGCCCGCGCGGCAGCCTTGCGCTCGACCGCTGCGCGCGCGTACGCGCCTGGCTCGACGGCAGCGAATTTGTCACGCCCGACCACGTGCGCGCGGTGATGCATGATTGCCTGCGCCACCGGTTGATCCTGAGCTACGAGGCATTGTCGCAGGGGGTCACTGCCGACCAGGCGATCGACAAGATTGCGTCCCTCGTCGCTGCGGCATGAAACGCTGACGCACGGAAACCGAATAAATGGTTGAGAGTTGCGAGCTGCATAAAACTCCGCTCATTCCCGCACCCGGGTCCAGCCTTTGGCTGGCCCGGGCACAGGCTCCAGCGGGAATCCAGGGCAGCAAACAAGAGCGACCGAGTATATTGCCCTGGGTCCCCGCGTTCCGCCTACGCGCTCCGCGCTTCGGCGGACTCAAACCCGCCGAAGCTCGCGCAGCGAGCGTAGGCTGGGGCGCGGGGACGAGCGGAGGGCTGGAGCGATGAAATGCCCGACACCGCACCGACCGATCCCGGTGTCTATGTCGATCTGGAGCACCTCATTGCCCTTGAGCAGAAGGGCCGCAAGGTCTCGCTGCTGCCGCGCCAGCCGGTGCACAGCCTGCTGTCGGGCCGCTACGCCTCGCGCATGCGCGGGCGCGGGCTGAACTTCGAGGAGATCAGGGACTACCGCAGTGGCGACGACGTCCGCTCGATCGACTGGAAGGTCACCGCGCGCCTACAGTCGCCGCACGTCCGCGTGTTCAATGAAGAGCGCGACCGGCAGGGCCTGCTGGTGGTCGACCAGCGTTTGTCGATGTTCTTCGGCAGCCGTCGCGCGATGAAATCGGTCACGGCCGCCGAGATCGCAGCAGTCGTGGCGTGGCGCATTCTCAACGTCGGCGATCGTGTCGGCGGCATCGTGTTCAACGACCGCGAGTTCGCCGAGGTGCGGCCGCAACGCAGCCGGCGCATTGTCCTGCAGTTTCTCAGTCACGTCGCTGCGCAGAACCAGGCGCTGGGTGTCGGACGCGGCATCAAGCGCGATCCGGCGATGCTCAACCGCGCGCTCGACCGCGTGCGCCGCCTCGCTGCGCATGACGCTACCGTTGTTATCTTCAGCGACTTCGACGGCGCGGATGAGGTGACGCGCGAGGCAGTCGCCGCAATTGCCGCACACAATACCGTCGTCGCGGTCGTGGTGCACGATCCACTACAGAGCGAGCTGCCGCCCACGGGCCGCATGACGGTCACCGACGGCGAGCTGCAGATCGCGGTCGATGTCGCGCACGGCAATACGCGGCAGAACATCATCGAGATGAGCGAGGCCCGGCTGCGCAACGTCTTTGCATGGACGCATGAATTCGGCATTCCGGTGCTGCCGCTCAGTTCGGCGGAAGAACCGGTCAATCAACTGACCCATCTGCTTGGGCTGTTGCCGCAGGCGAACCGGCGCGGCGCCGGTGCGGGAGCGATGCATGGATAAGACTATCCCAAATGACCCCGTCGCCGGGCTGATCGATATTCCGTTGCCAGTAGAGGTCGGCCTGTGGCCCGAGACATGGGCGTCGCAGATTGCGATTGTGCTCCTCGTCGTGGGGCTGATCGCGGCGATCTGGTGGTTTGCCCGCCGATGGCACGCGAACCGTTACCGGCGCGCAGCGCTCGCCGAGCTCGACCGGATCATGCAGGCCCCGCAGCCGACCGCGGGCGCACTCGAATTGCTGCTTCGCCGCACCGCGCTTGCAGTGTTTCCGCGCGATGTCATCGCGCCGCTCACCGGTCAGGCATGGCTCGCATTCCTCGACAGCACCTGTGGTGGCCACGAATTTTCGCAGGGCACCGGCCGCGCGCTGGCGCTGTCGCCTTACGCCCCGCAGACCGGCGCCGGAAACATCGCGCCGCTCGCCGGTCTGGTTCGCCGCTGGATCCGCACGCATCATGCTTGAGTTCGAATGGCCCTGGGCGTTCCTGCTGCTGCCGCTGCCGCTTCTGGTGTGGTGGCTGCTGCCGGCGCGTCGCGATCAGCAGACATCGGTGCATGTGCCGTTTTTTGACCGGCTGGCGGAAGCAACCGGGCAAACGCCACAGCCCGGCGCCGTCGTGCTGCGCCGGCGCGCCGTCCAGATGGTCATTGCTGCGATCATCTGGCTGCTGCTGGTCACGGCACTGGCGCGGCCGCAGAAAGTCGGCGACGCCGTGACGCACGAAGTGTCCGCGCGCGACCTGATCCTGGCGGTCGATATTTCAGGCTCGATGGAGCAGGTGGACTTCCGTACCCCCGACGGCAGGACGATCAAGCGCCTTGACGGCGTGAAACAGGTCCTTGGCGATTTCATTTCGCGGCGGAAAGGTGACCGCGTCGCGCTGATTTTGTTCGGCAGCAAGGCCTACATCCAGGTGCCGTTTACCCAGGACCTGCAGACCGCGCGCACGCTGCTCGACCAGACCGAGGTCGGCATGGCCGGCCAGCAGACGGTCATCGGCGATGCGATCGGCCTTGCCATCAAGACGTTCGAAACCAGCAAAGCGCAGCAGAAGCTCGTCATCCTGTTCACCGACGGGAATGACACGGCCAGCCGGGTGCCCCCTGAACATGCCGCCGACATTGCGCACCAGAAAGGCGTTGTCATCTACACCGTCGGCTTCGGCGACCCGAATGCGACCGGCGAGAATCGTGTCGATCTCAGCACGCTCCGCCTGGTCGCAAGCGCAACGCAGGGCCAGTTTTTCCGCGCTGAAAACGGCGCCGAGCTTGCCGCGATCTACGCAGACATCGACCGGCTCGCACCGGTGAAGCTCGAGACGCTGACCTGGCGTCCGCGCCTGCCGCTCTACCAATGGCCGCTCGGCGGCGCCGTTGTCCTGGGGCTTGCCCTGTGGTGCCTGCTGCTGACCGG
>DASSRJ010000009.1:0-6603 GCA_035701845.1 Pseudolabrys sp.
CGGCTTGATGCAGCAACATTCCGAGCCCATCCGCTGTGCGCAGGCCGCGTGCGCGGGCCGACGCCAGCAATTTCGTCTCCAGCGGCGCATAAACAAGATCGGCTACGACGAGCGACGCCGGGCAGCGAAGATTGATCTCCAGCGGCGGCTGTCCGACCATGCCTAAGGTCGTCGTGTTGACCAGTATTCCGGCACCGCCGAGCAGGCCCGTGGTCTCATCCCAACCCGCAACTTGCACTCGCCCGCCGAATTTTTTCTTCAACGCCTGCGCCCGGTCGCGCGTCCGGTTGATCACGTAGACACGACCGACCTCGCGCTGGAGAAGCGCAAATACCACCGCACGCGCACCACCGCCGGCGCCGAGCACAACCGCAGTCTCGAGGCCGCGGTCCCATCCCGGTGCTGCCACGTCCAGGTTGGCGAGAAAGCCTTCAACGTCGGTATTGGTCGATTGCAACGCGCCGTCGTTGTACCAAAGTGTGTTGGCCGCACCGACCGCACGCGCGCGGTCATCCGGCTCGGATGCCGCCAGCGCAGCCTCCTTGTGCGGCACGGTGATGTTCGCGCCGATATAGCCATTGCCATGCAGGTTCTCGACGAACCCGGCAAACTTGTCGGGCGGCACCGCCTCACGCCGGTATTCGGCGTCGAGCCTGTGCTGCTTTATCCAATAGTTGTGAATCAGCGGCGAACGGGAATGACCGGCGGGCCAGGCGATAACACAGACAGCTTTGTGTTCTTTACTCATTACTCCGCTACATTATGTTGCGTCGGCGATCGGTGCATGTAATCCGCACCGCGCGACCCGTCAACGCTTGCGAGCTTTCTTCTCTCACAGGTAGCACCGAGAAGTACCGCGCGGAACGAGACACCCATGAAATCGATTTTTATTGACTGTAATGATCAGCTTTATCCCGTTTGGGAACGCGTTGTCCGGGCGGGCGACCCCCCTATCGATGTCAATCGCAAGGCTTTCACGCGCGCGGAATTGCCGCGCGTGCTCGACGGCTATGACATCGCGCTCGATGATCACTCGTACATGCCGACAGAGCTGGTGGCCAGGTGCCCACGCCTCAAGCACATCGTTTTCCTCGGCACGGGCGCCGCGAGCTACATGAATGTCGTCGAGTTGAATGCACGCGGTGTGAAGGTCCATACGATCAAAGGCTACGGCGACACTGCGGTTGCCGAACACACCATCGCCCTGATGTTCGCCGCGGCCCGCGATATCGCACGCATGGATCACGAGGTGCGCTCGGGCATCTGGACGCCGCAGGAAGGCGTGCAACTGCACAGCAAGACGCTCGGCGTGATCGGGCTCGGCGGTATCGGCGCAGAGGTGGCGCGGATCGGCAAAGGACTCGGCATGGAGGTGATTGCATATAACCGCACGGCGCGGCCAGATGCTGGCGTCTCACAGGTCGACATCGATGCATTACTGGAAAAATCGGACATCGTCTCGGTCAACCTTGTGCTCAACGATGATACGCGTGGCTTCCTGAGCGAGGAACGCATCGCGCGCATGAAACCGGGTGCGATCCTGGTCAATACCGCGCGCGGAGCGCTTGTCGATGAAGCGGCGTTGATCGCGGCACTGCAAAGCGGTCATGTTCGCCATGCGGGCCTCGACGTTTTTCATGCCGAACCGCTGACGGCCGATCATCCGCTGGCAAAGCTCCCCAACGTTACGCTGACGTCGCACGCCGCGTTCCGAACGCTGGAGGCGTCGATGACGCTGCTGCGCCGTGCGATCGACATCGTGAAGGGCATTTCCTAGCTGTATCAGACCGCATTGACCTGCCCGCGTTCCCGGTCACAATAAGAAAAAACGGGGAGCAGACGTGAAACCGGCGCCGTTCGCATACACCAGGGCGAAAACGCTCAAGGAAGTGGTGGCGCTCCTCGCCAGGCACAACGACGATGCGCGCCTGCTCGCCGGCGGACAGAGCCTGATCGCCACGCTCAATATGCGGCTGTCGGCACCGGATCTGCTGATCGACATCAACGGCATCAAGAACCTCAACGGCATCGCCAGGAAGGGCAAGTACGTCGAGATCGGCGCGCTGGCACGCCATGCCCAGGTCGAGCATTCGGACATCATCGCCAAGCATGCGCCATTGATCGCGCTTGCGATGCCGCACATCGGCCACCCGGCGATTCGCAACCGCGGCACCTTTGGCGGATCCATCGCTTTTGCGGATCCCGCTGCCGAGCTGCCTGCCTGCCTGCTGGCGCTCGGCGGCGAGATCGACATCGCTGGCCCGCGCGGGAAACGCAAAGTCAAAGCCGATGCTTTCTTCAAGGGCCTGTTCGAAACCGCCCTGCGCCCCCAGGAAATGATAACCGCGGTACGCGTTCCTGCCGCCGACAAAGCCACGCGCGTCGGTTTCGCCGAGTTGGCGCGCCGTCACGGCGACTACGCCATTGTCGGCCTGGCGGCAAGCGCGCGCAGCAACGGCAAAGGGCTGGCCGATGTGCGGCTTGCCTATTTCGGAGTTGGCGATACCCCGGTCCGCGTGAAGAAATCCGAAGCGCCGCTGGCAAACGGCGACATCGAGGCGGCGGTCAAAGCGCTCGACCTTGATCCGCGCGACGACGTGCAGGCAACGGCAAAGACAAAGAAGCACCTGGCCGGGGTGCTGCTCCGTCGCGTTGCAAAACAACTGATGGAGCCGCGGGGATGAGCAACCACGCCGTCGATATTTCCCTGACCGTCAACGGCGAACGCGTGCAAGGCCGCGTCGACGCGCGCAAGACGCTGGTGGACTACCTGCGCGACGACCTGTCTCTCACCGGGAGCCACGTCGGCTGCGAGCATGGTGTGTGCGGCGCCTGCACTGTCCGCGTCGACGGTGAGATCGTGCGCGGGTGCCTGATGCTCGCAGTTCAATGCGATGGCGCCGGGGTGGAAACCATCGAAGGTCTTTCCGACTCGGGCGAAATTGCCGATCTCCAGACAGCCTTTGAGCAGCGCAATGCTCTGCAGTGCGGCTTCTGCACGCCCGGCATGCTGGCCGCGGCCCAGGACCTGCTGAAACGGTCGAAGAAAGTGCCGAGCCGGGACGAAATCCGCGAGCATCTGTCGGGCAACTACTGCCGCTGCACCGGCTATCACGCGATTATCGATGCCGTCGAGGCGGTTGCCCAGGCGCGGGCGAAAGGAAGGTAGGCCATGAACGAGCATGCCCATCCGTTGTCGATGTCGGAACGTGCCGACGAACTCGAAGAAGAAAAGATGCACGAGATGGAGCGCATCATCACCAAGTCGACCATCGCGCACCTGATGGACGGCGAGGTGAAAATGGATACCGGCCCCGAAATGAAGGCAAAGCACCCGGGCAAGTTTTTTCTGATGGGTGACGACCCGCGCCTGCCGCCGATGCCGGAGAAGCCGACCCTCGTGGACTACTTCCGCCACCGCTTTGCTTCCACCGCCCATCTCCTGCAGAGCGCCACTCACGCCCTCAAGGGCGGGCAGCCGGAAAAGGTCGTGCTCGCCTGTCTGCTGCACGACATCGCCATCGTCAGCTTCATTCGCTGCGACCACGGCTATTGGGGCGCGCAGATGATCGAGCCCTATGTCGACGAGGAAGTGGCCTGGGCCGTCAAAACCCATCAGGCGCTGCGCTTCTTCCCCGACGAGTCGGTCGGCTATGGCTATCCCGACCTCTACAAGGAACTGTTCGGACCCGACTACCGGCCGGAGCCCTATATCGTCGAGGAGTACAAGCGAGCACGGGCGCACAAGTGGTACATGACCTCGCGGCTGATTTGCGTGAACGACATTTATTCGTTCGATCCGAATGCCAAGGTTAATCTCGGCGACTTCGTCGATATCATCGGCCGTAACTTCAAGCAGCCGAAGGAGGGCCTCGGCCTCGACAACAGCCCGTCGGCGCACATGTGGCGCACGATTCTGTGGCCCACGCGATTCCTGTGAGGCTGCGCGTCCATGAAAATCGTCGATGACTCCCCGCCCATTCTGAGCGCCCTCGACAGGCCGAATTCATACATCGGCCGATCGGTGCCGCGCCCGAACCTGCAGCGCCTGACGCAAGGGCGCGGGCAATATGTCAGCGACGTTGTGCTGCCGCGCATGGCACACGTGGCCTATGTCCGCTCCCCGCACGCCCATGCCCGCATCGTCAAGATCGCGATCGACGCGGCTAAAAAATCTCCCGGGGTCATTGCCGTCGTCACCGGCGCTGAGCTCGCGAAGGTCATGACGCCATGGGTCGGCGTGCTGACCCACCTCAAGGGCCTGAAGTCCGCGCCGCAGGCACCGATCGCCATCGAGCGCGTCTGCTGGCAGGGCGAAGCTGTCTGCGCAGTTGTCGCCAACACACGCGCCGAAGCCGAGGACGCCTGCGAGCTGGTCGAAGTCAAGTACGAAGAACTTCCCGCGGTCACCGACCCGGAGGTCGCGCTCGACCGCAAGACACCGGTGATCCATTCCTCGCTCGGCGACAATCTCTGCTTCGAGCGCAAGCTAGATGTCGGCGGGGTCGACAAGGCGTTCGCGGACTCCGATGCCGTGGTCGAGACAACCTTCCGCTTCGGCCGCCACACCGGCGTGACCAACGAGCCGCGCTCGATCGTCGCCGACTGGAACGAAGGCGAGCAGCGGATGACGGTCTATCAGGGTACGCAGGCTCCGCACATGATGCAGAACCTGTTCGCCAAGCATTTGGGCGTCGCCGAGTACCAGGTGCGCGTTCTCACCAAGGATGTCGGCGGCTCATTCGGTATCAAGGTGCACACCTATGCCGATGAAATGGCAACGGTCGCACTGTCGAAGCTGCTGAAGCGCCCGGTGAAATTCGTCGCAGACCGCATTGAGAGCTTCGTCACCGACATCCATGCGCGTGATCACCGCATCAAGGCCAAGATCGGCGTCGGCAAAGACGGCACCATCAATGCTTTCGAGATCGACGACCTGACCGGGATTGGCCCCTACTCCGTTTATCCGCGCACCAGCGGCATCGAGGCCAACCAGATCGTCAACCTGGTCGGCGGTCCGTACAAATGCCCGAACTACCGCGCGCAGGCGCGCGTCGTGTTTCAGAACAAGAACGTGATGTGCCAGTACCGCGCGGTCGGCCATCCGATTGCCGTTGCAGTCACGGAAGGCCTGGTCGAGCTGGCGGCCGCCAAGATCGGCATGGACCCGCTCGAGCTGCGCCGCCGCAACCTCATTCCCGACGATGCCTATCCGACGCAATCAGCCGCCGGCCTCAAATTCGAGCTGCTGTCGCACCACGAAGCGCTCGCCCATCTTGACTCGATGATGAATTACGCCGGCCTGCGCGCGGAACAAAAGAGGCTGCGGGAAAAAGGCATCTACCGCGGCATCGGCTTTGCAAGCTTTATCGAGGTGACCAATCCGTCGGCTGCCTTTTACGGCGTCGGGGGTGCACGAATTACCTCTATGGACGGCGCAACGGTCAAGCTCGACGCACAGGGCGCGATCATCGTGCACACCGGCGTCACCGAACAGGGCCAGGGTGCCGAGGCCGTCGTCGCGCAGTGCGTGGCTTCGTCCTTCGGCGTGCCAATTGAGAAGGTGCGAGTCGTCACCGGTGACACCGACAACACGCCGTACGGCGGCGGCACCTGGGCATCGCGTGCGGCCGGCATTGGCGGCGAAGCGGCGTGGCAGGCTGGCAAAGCCTTGCGGGCAAACGTGCTCGCTGTTGCCGGCGCGATGTTGCAGGCAAAGCCGGAAGATCTCGACATCCGCGATGGCGTCGTCGTTGACAAGGACAAGGGTACCGAGCGTTTGCCGCTCGATGAATTGGCGCGAGTCGCCTATTTCCGTCCCGACACCTTACCGCCCGGCTTCCAGGCCGAGCTCATGGCGACGCGTCACTATGTGCCGCGCGCCTGGCCGTTCGCTTTCACGAACGGCATTCAGGGAAGCTATCTCGAAGTCGACGTCGAGACCGGCTTCGTGAGGCTGTTGAAGCATTGGTGCGTCGAAGACTGCGGTACCATCATCAATCCGCAACTGGTCGATGAGCAGATCCGCGGCGGGGTGGTCCAAGGCATCGGCGCTGCCTTGTTCGAGCATTGCCTCTACGACGAACGCGGCCAGATGCTTAACGGAAACATGGCCGATTATCTCGTGCCGATGGCGGCGGAAATGCCGGACATCGAGTGCGGACACGTTGTTTCCCCGACCGCCGACAGCGAACTCGGCGCCAAAGGCGCCGGCGAAGCCGGTACTGCCGGCGCGCCCGGTTCCGTCATGAACGCGATCAACGATGCGCTGCGCCCGCTCGGGGCGCAGCCGCTCACCGACATGCCGTTCACGCCGGACAAGATCCTGCGTGCGCTGGGTAAGATCTGATCGATCCCGTGAAGCGCGATCAGAACTTGATCATGTCGCTTTTCGTCAACGTCGTCTTGGCCGAGACGAGCGGCGCATTCATGAACGTGAAGACGGTGCTGTATTCGGCGTACGGATCAACCGCCGACATGCCGTCGACCGGGATAATCACGTTCATGCCGCGCGACGCCGCTCCGCTTGCCGTATAGAGCACCGCGCCGTTTGATGAGGTCCCGACGGCAATCACGGTCTTGATGCCTTTGTCTTTGAGGATC
>DASSRJ010000010.1:0-31398 GCA_035701845.1 Pseudolabrys sp.
AGTCCGCCGTTGCAAGAGCAGCCCAAGTCCTGCGCCCGCACTCAGCAGCAAAGCCGTCGCGATGAGAAAGCCCGCGGCAAATGACAGGCCTGCTGCTCCATCAGGCATCTCAGAGCCGTGCGCATAACCGTGGAACAATGCAAAAAATCCGACGACCACCATGGCCACCAACGCCGGAGGCTTGATTTGAAAGGCGATCATCAGCCCGAGGACGACGATGGAGAGGCCAATTCCGGCCTCGACGATTTGCAGCGGAATTCCGGCCATGCCGATGGCACCCGCGGCCGCCATTGCGACCAGAAAGCTCATTGGCACCAGCCACAAAGCGCGGCCACCATACAGTGCAGCCAGCACGCCGACAGCGATCATAGCTAAAACATGATCGATGCCGGTGACCGGGTGGACAAAACCCTGCACCAGCTCGCCTACGCCATCATGCCCGGGATGAGCCAGCGCTGCAGCCGGACCAAGACCGAAAAAAATAATGAATGCCCTTACAGCCACACGTTTCATGGGTATGTTCCATCGACCCTGGTCAACTGACGACACGTGGTCGCCGATCACACGAACGCTATTTCGCGACACACCGAAAATCAACCGCGCAAGCTCGCGACTCCCGAAGTCAGTCGGACCCGAGGCCTACGCAACGCGATTTGCGCCGTCATTGTTGTTGCGTGTGTCGCCGTATTGATCAGCGAAGCGCCCCCCATAAGGCGACGATCAATCTTTAGTCACCACGCCGATTGGTTGCCGCTTCTGGAAATGTCTCAAGATCGCAAAACAAGCTGCGGCGGCCGCAATATGTTTGAGGGTATGCCCGCTCAAGATCGAGCCAATGGAATAAATCGCCCCATCATTGAACTCGAATAGCTTTGCAAGGACATATAACGCCGCGGCAATCAGCCAATAAGATGTGCAGCTGTATTTGGATGGAAACCTTAGGAAAAGTACCGGCAGCACAAGGCATGGAAAGAACTGGACCCATCCATACAACCGCAGATCGCCGGTCCAGCGCCACAGCAAGATGCTGAACACGCCAATGGCGATCAGCGGCCACAACAGAATAGCGCCGGTCTTTGCGTCCAATCGTTCTCCGACGGCCATTGCAAGGATGGTCATGAAGGCGATCGCCATTGGCAACCTGTCCCAGAACAACGTGCGATCAGTTGGGTCCAGGTGATAGTAGGTCGAACCGAAGCCGGTCATGAATATCGCCAGGAAAAGTAGGGCAATTGCCGCGTCTCGACGAAATTGCGCCACTCCCACCACTCCGACGGCAATGAATAAAAGATTTGAAACAGCGTTCCAGAAATGCGGTATGCCGAAAATCGTCCGTTGATCGGCGAAATCGTGATAATTCTGATCCTGGTGGATCGACGGCAACAGCAGCAGTCCGACAAGCGAAACCGCCGTCAACGCGAGAAACACCAGGGCGCGACGGCTGTTTTTCGGACTATCAGGCATCACTCGTGGAATAACAAAAATTGACCCTAAAGTCCGTAATCGCGGATTTTGCGGTTCAATTTCACTTGGCGGAATCGGGCCACTCAACGAGCGGTCGGCAGCGAAGCGCGAATGCGATCGGAGAAGTCAGGCGCGCTATCGGCCGCCTGCGCAACGTCATTAATGAGGGACCGCCGGCGGAGCTCTTCGAACGGCATGTCCGTATTCACCCGACCGGAGTGGTAGAGATAGCTGTCGATCAGCCCGTTGAGCAGATGGCGAATGTTGAACTGACCGGTCCGACCGGCGGCATTCGCATAACGTATGATGTTGATCGTGCAGCTATTGGTCAGCAGATGATAGAACTCTGGCCGATCGGCAAGTTCGTTGACCCGTTCAAGATAAACCAACAGCAGCCTTCGCACGCTCTCGACCGGTGAGTTGAGGCGATAGAGATACACCGTCTCCTTGCGATAGTTGGTGCGCACGCGAACGAGATCACGTTCATCTCCCACCACGTAGATCAGCTCGAACTGCTTGAAGAGAGACGCCAGAGGATCAAAGCCTTCGCCCTCTTCAGGGCGCGTTTCGATGGAGATGCTCAGCGGCGGAGCATTGTCGAAGGTGAAGCTCACGAACGTATGGGCTACCGGGCCTTCGCTCCAGTACGACACGAAGAAATCAAGCCCCGTCAGGTGTGACAGTTGCACCTCACGCTCTTCATAGCGGACCGTGAAGTCATTCCGGCTGCGGTAATCGAAATCCCGGACGCCGGTGATGCGCACGCGATCGCCGTCGATAATAGCGCGCGGCATCACCGCGACTTCCGGCCGCCACGGCCGATGATGCGACGGCATGATCGATATCCACCAGGCAACCACGCCGGCAAACAACACGATGAAAACGGCGAATGCCCGCCACCGCCGCCGCGACAGCCAGAGCAGCCAAATCGAGATGAGGGCAAAGCAAACCGCCAAGGCAAGCCGCGCCGCGGCCCATGGCAGATTCGAAAAATAAATGGCCAAGGTGCCCCAGGCGACGAGCAAAGCCTGGCAAAAATTCCATATTGCCCTGCCCAACCAGCCGAACGGCCTGGACAAGAATCCGCGGCTTGCTTCACCCATTGGCAAAAAAGTCGTGAGTACCAGTTCGTCCTGGATCCGGATTGGTCACCTGTAATCTCCCCAGTCAATAATGTGAGCTCACACACTAGTCATGATTACCGGCGGAAAACGATTGCCCCAAGGGCCAACGAAACCTGGCGACGATATTCCAGTTAGCCGCGGCGCGCGGCAATTTTACCATCCGACTGAAAAGATCGGGGGACAGGCCTTGCCCGTCCCCCGAGTTTGCTTTGTCCGACAGACGCTACGACAGACGAAACAGCTACTTTCTCAGGCCTTTTTGATTGGCAGCGCAACGAACCTTGTCACGTCTGCGGTTTTCACCCGCAGCAGGACAGTGTTCTTGCCTGCGGTACGCGCATCACTGAGAGCCTTGCGGACTTCGGCCGTATTTGCGACCGCCTTGCCGGCGACATCGAGGATCACGTCACCGGTCTTGATGCCACGTTCGGCGGCGGGGCCATTGGGATCGACGCCGACCACCGCGACGCCCTGATCGCCGGAACCGGCAACGTCTTTGGCCGGGGCGAGATTGAGCCCGAGACGCGGCGAATCGCCGGCCGACCTGTCGTCGCTGGTATCAGCCTTTGCGTGCTGCTCATTCGGCATTTTGCCGAGGGTCAGAGCAATCGTCTTGACTTCTCCCTTGCGGACCAGGGTCACCTTGATCTTGGTGCCGGGCGCCGCCATGCCGACCTTGCGGGCGAGCTCGCGCGAGTCCTTGATCGACGCACCGTCGATTTCGGTGATCACGTCGCCGGCGAGGATACCTGCCTTGCTCGCGGGGCTGTCGGGTTGCGGTTGAGCGACGATCGCGCCTTCGGCTTTTTTCAGGCCGAGGCTGTCGGCGATCTCAGCCGTGACCGGCTGAATCTGCACACCCAACCAGGCACGATCGATGCGGCCATGCTCCTTGAGCTGGGCGACCACCATCTTGGCGGTCGCAGCCGGAATATCGAAGCCGATACCGACCGATCCACCGGATGGGGAAAAGATCGCGGTATTCACGCCGATGACTTCGCCATCCATGTTGAAGGCGGGGCCGCCCGAGTTGCCTTTATTGATGGGCGCATCGATCTGAATGTAGTCATCATAGGGGCCTGACCCGATGTCGCGCCCACGTGCAGACACGATGCCCGCCGTCACGGTGCCGCCGAGACCGAAGGGATTTCCGACGGCCACAACCCAGTCGCCGACGCGCGGATCGCGGTCGGCAAATTTGACGAAGGGGAAGCTTCTCTTGGCATCGACCTTGATCAGAGCGAGGTCGGTTTTTGCATCGGATCCGACGACTTTCGCGTCGTAAGCCGAACCATCGTCCATGGTGATCTGCACGGTCTTGGCATGATCCACGACGTGGTTGTTCGTCACGGCATAGCCATCAGCCGAGATAAAGAACCCGGAGCCTTCGCCGGTCATGGTGCGCCTGCCCGGCGGGAATCCGTTCGGCATGCCGCGACCGCCAAACTGTTCGAAGAATTTTTCACCGCGGTCGCCGAATTGCTCGAAGAACTTTTCGAGCGGCGCGCCGGGCCGGGCCGGATTGATCTCATCACTGTCGTTCATGCTGGCGGTTTTTGCCGTCGCATCGATCTTGACCCGGACCGAAATCACCGCTGGCTTCACCTTCTCGACAATGTCGGCAAAACCCATAGACCGTTGCACGGTATCGGCATACGCAGTCGCGATTGCGCTGGGAAGCTTCGGTGTGCTGAAGCCCGATATCCCGGCAGCGGCCACGGCGATAGCGACGCCGGCAGCCGATGCAAGAAGAACCAGCCGGCGCGCAGCGAAAGCTTTGCGTCCCGATCTGGCAGGAATTATTCGATTCATGTCATAGCCTCCGCTGGGGATTGAAGCTCCGAACTGTTCGGAGCGATCGCGGGGCTAATTAGGGAACCGCACCTTACGGCGGTCTTTCTGCTCCATTGCAAATGCGTAACCTTGGCGGCAACGTTGTCGCACCCTCCTGCCGCACCATTCTCGACCCTGCCCTAAGGTCCCATTTTCAAGATGGATCGAAAACGCGATGCTCTTCGCGCGGGCCAAGCAGTTCGCGCCGGTACTTGCGCGAAAAGGCGGCAATTTGCAGCCGAGGATCTGAGGGACTTTTGCGTAAAGACCAAAATCGCTTTTGTACCGGACGCCTGGCACGGATTGCGGTCGCAATTCTTATTGCATGGTCGACGACCGTCGATCGCGGCTTCGGACAAACCACGCAACCGCCCGGTAGCCAACAGGCCCCGGCGCAACCACAAGCCAAGATTTATTCGCTTACGGATCTCGAGTATCTGCTCGGGCCGATTGCGCTGTATCCCGACCCTTTGATCACGTTGATTTTGACGGCGAGCACGAGCCCGATACCGAAGCAGGCAGCGAGACGCGTGCCGGGCGACGCGCATCGATGACCCTGCAAGAGCATCTGGACCACCAGCGCAAGGCGCAAATACGTGAGGTTCTCAGCACCGTGAATAACAATAAGGACAAAGCCGCCCGCGTGCTCGGCATCAGCAGGGCGACCCTGTATCGTGAACTCCAGGCGATGCGTTAGCGGTGAGCCAGGGCAGTCGGGCGAGCCTTGCTGACAGAGCGGTATTCACCGCCGTTGAAATCAAATTTTCAAGCCCTGCAAACAAACCGGCATTTCCGACGTAAATGACGTCGTCGTGCTCGAGTTGCGCCATCAATCGCGCGGCATCGCCGCCGCCATGCAGCCCATCGCCGGAAAACAGTCCTGCCACGGCCGCCGGCCCCTTGATGTCCGATACCGTCGTCTGCAGCGAAGGAGCCTCATCGAGAAAGGCCACCCGCACATCGGCGAACAGGCGGTGCGCCAGCGCGTGCTCCGCTGTCCGCCCGGCCGCCGCGGCCGAGGCGCGGCCGCGCGTCGAGCCGTGCGCCAGCAGGACCAGCGTCACTTCGTCCAGCGGCACGCTGAACGAGGCCGCAGCCGAAGCCGCCTTGCCGACGACAAGATCGGCGAGCGCCGGGTCAAGGCCCAAAGGCGGCAGCATGGTGACCGAAACTTCGGGCCGTGAGCCCCTCGCCTCCTCGATCAGCCGCTCAAGCACCGCGTGGCCGAAATGACCGTCGGCCATGAACAGGGGGTAGACGATGATATCCCGCACAGCAAGCGCTGCGATCGCGGCGTCAATCGCCGGGACGCCGTTGATGTAACCGACCCCGACCGGTGCGCCGCCGAGGCGCGCCGCCACGTTCTCTGCCAGGCGGATGATGCTCCCGTTGCTGTGACGGTCGATATGGCGACCGCCATGCGCGGCGATCAAGACGCCAAATGGGTGCGCCGTGCCGGTCAATGGCTGGTCCCCTCGGAAAAGGTGATCTTGTTCCAGACGTTGTATTTCCCCGACGGCTTCGACATCGGGACGCGCTTGACTTCTTCAAACGTCGTGGCGTCGTAGATGACGATGGCACCGTCCTGCTCCCACAACGACACGATGGCAAAGCGCCCGGCACGGTCGAACTCGACATGGGCGGCTGTCTTTCCGGGTGCAGGCGTCAGGGTGCGCGCGATCTCGAGCGTTCGCTTGTCGATAATGACCATCGTGTCCTTGCGAGCGCCGAGCATTCCGTCCGCCCACGCATAAGGCGTGTTCTCGTGGCTGCGCATGAAGAAGCCGGGGCCGGGCGTATCGAGCGACTTGATCTTTGACCAGGTGGTGAGATCGAAGATGCTGATCTTTCCTTCTCTGAGATGCGGGGTCGCCATCACCGGCCGGCCGTCCCAGGTCCAGGAAATGCCCGAGCCGAGGTGCGGCAATCCCGGCATTTCGAGGCGCTTGATATCGCGCCCGACCGTCAGATTGACGACGACCGCATGGCCGTCGCGCGCCGAGCCGATGAGATTGCGGTAGGCAGGGTCGAAAAAGAAATCGTCGAGCGGTTCCGGCACCTCGATCCGGCGCAGCGCGAACAGGCCCTGCGCGGACGGCAGGGCTTCGACCATGCCTTTTTCATAGGAATGGACCATCCCGCCAAAGACGGGCGGCGCATCCGGATCGGTCGAGATCTCCCAGACCTCGGGGACATCCTTGAGCGCTGCGATAAAGGAGTTGCGCGGGCGCGCCTGATAGACCGCGGATATGCGCGACGAATTTCCGTTCTTGTCCCTGCCGTCGATCACTTTCTCGACCGCAAGATCATCGCCCGACAGGATCACCAGGCTATGCGGCAGATAGTTCGCGACGGCGACATGCCTGCCGTCGCTGGACAGCGCGATATTGCGCGAATTGATGCCGGCGCGTAGCTCGGCAATCGTGGTCAGGGTCCACAGGTCGTACTTCGTCACCCAGCCGTCGCGCGACATGAAGAAGACGAAGCGCCCGTCGGGCGAGAACTTGGGTCCGCCATGCAGCGCAAAGCGCGTGGCAAAGCGCGTCAGCGGCTCGAAGCGGTCACCGTCGAGGATGGTGGCATGATGATCACCGGTTTCGACCACCACGAACAGGTTCATCGGATCGGCGTTGTGGAGCGGACGGTCGATCGATGCCGGCTGTGACCGGATCACCCGGCTCGCCTCGATCTCACGCTGTCCCCACACCGGCATCGACGGTAGCGGCGTCGACACGTATTGCGCCAGGGCATCGATGTCGGGCCTGGCCAGCCGGTCCGCGAAGGCCGGCATTTGTGTTGCCGGGCGCCCGTCGGCAATCACCGAGACGAGCTGCGATCCCTTTAATCGGCCGAGATTTTCCGGCAACAGCGCCGGGCCCTGGCCGCCAAGCCGTTCGGCGCCGTGGCAAGTCGCACAATGGTCCGCGTAAAGCCGGCCGGCATCGGGCTCCGCGCGCGCCCCTGCCGACAGCGTCAGGAGCGCCGCGATCGCAACTGCCGGCCTATTCGGCAAGCTGCGGCTCATGGGCAAACCCCCGATACGGCCGCGTCATGAGCCGGGATGACGGCACCGCCAGACCGATTTCCATGTCGGTCAGATAGCAGCCGGGATCCTCGGCCCATGCATCGCCGCTCACGCGCATTGCGCGCACGCGCGTGTTGCCGCCGCACACATCGAAATAGTGGCAGGACGCACAGCGTCCGCCGATCGCGCGCGGCCTGCGCTTCAACCCGGCCATGACCGGATCGGACAGGTCGGTCCAGATCTGCGAAAAGGGGCGCTGCCGCACATTGCCGAGCGAATAGTGCCACCACATCGTGTCGGGGTGGACGTTGCCGAGATTGTCGATATTGGCGACGTTCACTCCGCTGGAATTCCCCCCCCACTGCGCAAGCCTGGCGCGCAGATGCGCCACGCGCGCCGGCACGTTCCACGCGGCCCATTTGAGCAAGTAAACGGCATCGGCATCGTTGTTGCCGGTGACGATCTCGATATCACGCCCGGCGCGCGCCCAGTCCCAGCCGCGCTCGATCAGCAGATCCATCGCAGCGCGCGTCGCGGCCCAGGTCGCATCGTCGCCTCGGTTCTTGTTGCCGCGGCCGGCATAGACAAGGTGCGACAGATAAAATTTCGAGAATTGCTCGGTCTCGACCAAATCGAGCAAAGCCGGCAATTCCTCGGCATTATCACCGGTCATGGTGAAGCGCACGCCGACCTTGACGCCGCGATCGCGCAACAGCCTCAGCCCACCAAGCGCCGCCCGGTAAGCTCCCGGCTTTCGCCGAAAATGATCATGCGTTGCGCCGATACCATCGAGCGAGATGCCGACATAGTCGTAGCCTGCGCCGGCGATGCGGTCGGCGACGTTGCCATCGATCAGTGTGCCGTTGCTGGACAGGCCAATATAAAAGCCCATGGCCTTGGCTCGGGCAGTGATTTCGAAAATATCCTTCCGCAACAGCGGCTCGCCGCCGGACAGAATCAGGACCGGCACGCCGAATGCTTTGAGGTCGCCCATGACCCGGAAGACGTCCGCCGTCGAAAGCTCGTTCGGGAAATCGACGTCGCCGGAAATCGAATAGCAGTGCTTGCAGGTCAGGTTGCAGCGGCGCACCAGATTCCAGATCACCACCGGACCGGGCGGCTTCCTCGCCGGCTTCAGCGAGCTGGGTTTGATGAGTTCGTGCAGATAATGTGTGAGGCGGAACACGCGTTGAACCCTCTAGGCTGCGACCCGCAGGCCGGTCTTCTTGAGAATGCGGGTGGAGAACAGCACCTCGTAGGCGCGCGCCTCGGGCCCGATCAGCCGCGCCATTTCCGCAACCTTCTCGTGCACCTCCGCGCGGGAGCGGCCATGAACCATGGCAAACAGGTTGTAGGGCCAGAGCGGAGGATGACGCTTGCGCTCGTAGCAATGCGTCACGAAGTCGAGCGCGCCGAGGCGGGTGCCGATTGCCGCGACCGAGTGGTCAGGCACGTTCCAGACCGACATGCCGTTGGCGACGACGCCGAGCGCATAGTGGTTCGGGATCGCGCCGATGCGCCGGATGGCCCCTGACATCAGCAGCTGATTAAGGCGCGTCCGCACCGTCGATTCCTCTACACCAAGCGAGCGGGCAATCGCGCAATAGGGCTCGGCAACCAGCGGAAGCCCGGCCTGGGTCGCGGCGATCAGGCGGCGGTCGAATGCATTGAGCATGATCAGACCTCCACCCGGAACCCGACGAAGAACTCGCGCAATTTCGGCATGCGGTAGACTTCCAGCCCGGTTTGCGCAGCGATCGCGTCGAGCACTTCGGCAATCCGCTGTGGTCGCTCGGATGAGACGACGAACCACATGTTCAGGGCGTGGTTTCGCTCGTAGTTGTGCGCGACTTCGGAAAAGGCGTTGACCTGATCGGCAACGGCTTCGAACCGTTCCGGCGGCACCGCCATCGCGCACAGGCAGAAAGCACCGCCAAGTCCTTCGGCGTTCCAGAGCGGGCCGAAGCGGCTGAGCCGGCCCGTATCGACGAGGTGGCGGATGCCGTCGATGAGCTCGCCCTCGCTCAGTCCCAGGTCCCTGCCGGCGTCGCGGAACGGCTGCGGGGTCAGCGGAAAGCCGCCCTGCAAGCCGTTGATGATTGCCCGTTCGGTGGGGTCAGTGACACGCATCAGTGCACCCGCTGTGCTTGTTCTGAAAACACTGCGCCGCGCTGCTTGAAACAGCGCGTCGAAAACAGCACCGTCTGTTTTTTTTGCGCGAGCCCGCTGGCGGCGTTCAGGTCATCGACGACCGCAAGGGCATCGGTGCGCGATCGGGCATGCACCATGCAATAGAGGTTGTACGGCCAGTCGGGCGGCAACCGTTTTCTGCGGTAACACAGCGTGACACGCTCATTGCGCACGAGCGCCGAGGCCGCCGCGTCGACCTCGTCGTCCGGTACATCCCAGACCGCCATGGCGTTTGCCGTGTATCCCAGCTTGCGATGCCGGACTATGCAGCCGAACCGGGTCACGACACCGGATTGCGCAAGACGCTTCAATCTCCTGATAACCTCGGTCTCCGCAAGGCCGATGCTGTCGGCAACATTGCCATAGGGCTGCGGCACGATGGCCAACCCGTCTTCAATCGCGGCAAGAAGTTGCCGGTCGGTCGTGTCAGGCTGAAAACCGGGCACGAAACGGGATCCCACGCGGCGCGGATGCGGGCCGCCCTGCAGCGGAAAACCGAGGTCGAGGTGGTAGGCCTGTTGCAGCGGAAGGTGGAGAACGGGAAGACCTGTCAGATCCTCGATCGTGCCGATCGTGGATGCGACGGCCTGCGCATCCGGTCCGGCAACGACAAACCAGAGATTGAATGCGTTGGTGCGCTCGTAATTGTGACTGACGCATGGCTGACGGCTGACAATGGCGGCAACCTCTTCCAGCCGGTCGGGCGCAACCCGCATTGCGGCGAGTGTGCTCGCACCGACCGCCTGCGGCCGCACGATCGCGCCGATGCGAGAAATCATCTGTTGTTTTCGCAATCGTTCGAAAATATCGAGTGTTGCGCGCTCGCTGATCCCCGCTGATTGCCCGGCAACTGCAAACGGCCGCCGGACGAAAGGAAATCCCCGCTGCCAACGGTCGAGCAATGCGAATTCGGTACGCGTCAGTGTCATTGGCCGATCCTCGTCGCGCGCGCAGCGAAGAAAATTCCCGACGGCGCTCTGATCTCGAGTTCGGCTTTCCTGGCAAAGGTCCGGGCGTCGTAAATCTGCACGCGGTCGGCATCACGAACGGACGCCCACACCTCGTGGCCACGCGGGGTGAACTCCATGTGCAGCACGGCGGGACCGGCCTTGAACCGGTGCACAACCGTCAGCGTCATGACGTCGACCACATCGATCGTGTCGTTGAGCGGATGGGCGAAATTGACCCAGACATGCCGGCCGCCGGGGCGCCCCACCGCGAAGACCGGCTGGCCGTAAGTTTTTATACGTCCGGCTTCCCTGAAGCTGCGTGCATCGACTGCGATCAGTTCGTGGCGGCCGACCGCGGGAAGCAACAGCACGTCGCCGGCCGCCGCCCAGCCTTCGAGATGCGGCATCTTGTAGACCGGCAACTTCTCCTCGCCGCGTCCATAGTTGTCGAGGATGCGGACCGCCTTGAGCGGTTCCTGCCAGAGATCGACATGCACGACACCGTCCTCGCCGAACAGCCCGGCGAGGTAGTGCCGTCCGTCTGGCGTGACATTCGCATCGTAAGGCAACTTGCCGACACCGGAGAGCTTGGTCACCCGAGGCGCGACAGTCCCTTCGACATCGACCTCGGAAAAATCCGCGATCCATATTTCGCCGGCATCGTAAAGCGCGTAGGCAAACCGGCGGCCCGGAAGATCGACAAGGCCTACCGCTTTCGAGGTCCTGCCTTCGGCGACGATTGCCGGGATATCGGCCACCTGCGTCAAAGTCGCGGCGTCGAAAACGCGGATGCCGCCCGGCTCGTAGTTGGAAACCGCAACCAGCGTGCCATCGTCGGAGATGGCGCCGCCGATCGAATTTCCCGCCTGCATGACTCGCTTCGCCAACGCGCCGCCGAGCAGATCGATCTGGCTCAGGCCGCCATCGCGGCCAAACACATAGGCATAACGCTGGTCGGGGGAGAATACCGCGGAGGCGTGCGAGAGATCGCCGAGGCCCGACACGCGCGCGATGGCCGTGCGTCTGCTGACGTCGACGATGACCACCGATCCCGAAGCCCGCTCGACCACAATCCCGAGATCGCCGGTCCCCCGCAATTGTTGTGCATCGACCGAAGCAACACTCGCCAGGACCAGTGCACTTGCGAGGGCAAATATAGATCTCACCGCAATGCTCCCTTCTGCAGGACATCGGCGATCCAGGCGGCCTCAACCTCAGACAGAAGCGGCCGCCACGGCGGCATTGGCGTGCCGGGCACGCCATCAAGAATGATGTGAATAACCTGCTCGCGATCCCATTGCTTGAGGTGCTCGGCTGTCAGCGGCTTTCCCAGCCCGCCATTCAGCGTCAGGCCGTGACACGAGCCGCACTCCTGGCGCACGAGGCTGGTCAGCTTTGACGTGTCGAGCGGCTGTTGTGCCGTCGCGATCGGCGACAGCGCCACGCAAGATACGAAGGCACAGGCCTTATGCCACGATCGCCAGGGCGCCGAGCGCACGGCCCTCTCCGTCCCGTTGCGCGACCATATCGACAACCCTGCCAATGATGAACAGAATCGGCCCCGGAAAATCGGTTGTTCGCGCGATGATGGGCAGCTGCACCAGCGGCGCGTGTATCTTCCGTTCGTGCCGCGTCGTGCCTTGGCTTACCGCAAGGGCTGCCGTATCACCCGGCAATCCGTGCGCGATGAGCTGGCGCACGATCTCGTCGATATTCGCCAGCCCCATGTAGATGACGAGTGTGGTGTTGGGATCGGCGAGGCTGGCCCAGTCGAGATCGAGCGGCGCGCCGTCCCGGCAATGACCGGTTACATAACGCACGCCGGTGGCGAGGCCGCGATGTGTCAGCGGCACCCGCAAAGACGCGGCACACCCCTGCGCGGCCGTGATGCCGGGTATGACCTCACAGAGAATTCCGACGCGCTCCAGCTCGATCGCTTCTTCGCAGCCGCGGCCGAAAATATAAGGATCGCCACCCTTGAGCCTGACGACGACCCGATTCTTGCGCGCCAAAGCGACAAGCTGGCGGTTGATCTCGGATTGCGGAATGGGGTGATGGCCGGCCTGTTTGCCGACGCAGATGCGGGCCGCGCCCTTCGGGATAAGCTTCAGAACCTCGTCGGAAATCAGCCGATCGTAGACGACGACATCGGCTGTTTCGATGGCACGCACGGCCTTGACGGTCAGTAGATCCGGATCACCCGGGCCCGCTCCTACCAACAGAACCTTTCCCGCCGCCATGGCATGACTCCCAACGCCTGTGCGAATTGATGCGTTCCTGCGAGCCCCGCCACGACATGCGGCGATAGCGTACTCAGTAGATATCCTTTCGCGTATTGTAGACGTTGAATTTTCCGGTCGGCGTAACAAGACGCTTGTCACGAATCACTGTTTTCAGCTCCAACGTCTTGTCATCCACGACAACGATCGCGGATTCCTGCGCCTTGTTGTTCCACACCGAAAACCAGATCTCGGTGCCTTCTTTGTTAAACTCTCCCTGCACGACACGACGCTGGCCTTCGGAGATTCCTGACCATTGACCGATGGGCAGAACCTTGAATTTCGGCTTCTCCCCCACGAGGTCTTTGATCTTGAACACTGCGACCGAAGACGAAATCTCGGCGTCAGGGTTGAGCGGAGTGTCAACGTAGAGATTCTCCGATTTCGGGTGCGTCTTGATGAACAACGACCCACCGCCCTGACCATCGATGGTCTGCACGACTTTCCATGCATGCGGCTTGTTCTTCGCCGGATCGGTGCCGATAAACGAAATGGCCTCGTTGCCGAGATGGCTCGTTGCCCAAACTGGCCCGAATTTCGGATGGGTAAAGTTGGCGCCGCGACCCGGATGCGGCGTCTGTCCGCCCGAATCGATCACGCTGACGAGCTTGTTGTCCTTGGTGTCGACAATCGCAATGCGATGTCGCGCATTCGCTGCAACCAGGAAATAGCGGCCGGTTTTGTCGAATCCGCCATCATGCAGGAAACGCTCCGCGGGAATTGCCGTCACCTTCAGATTCTTTAGGTCGCTGTAGTTGACCAGAAGAATCTGTCCGGTTTCCTTGATGTTGACGACAAATTCCGGGTTGAAGTGCGAGGCGACAATCGACGCGACGCGCGGCTCTGGATGATACTCCTGCGTGTCGTAGGTCATGCCGCGCGTGGCCACGACTTTGAGCGGTTCGAGCGTCGCGCCGTCCATGAGCACGTATTGCGGCGGCCAGTACGTTCCGGCGATCGCGTACTTGTCCTCGAAGCCGGCAAATTTGGACGTCTCGACCGACCGCGCCTCGGTGCCGACCTTGAGCTCGGCAACCGTCTGCGGCGGATCCATCCAGAGGTCGATCAGATTGAGCTTGGAGTCGCGGCCGACGGTGTAAAGGTAACGTCCCGACGCTGACAAACGGGAAATGTGAACGGCGTAGCCGGTCTTGATGATGTGCTCGATTTTCTTGGTGCCGCCGTCGATCAGCGCGATCTCGCCGGAATCCCGCAGCGTGACGGAGAACAAATTGTCAATATCGAGCTTATTCATCTTCTTGGTCGGCCGCTGTGCGACCGGCACCAGAACTTTCCAATTGTCCTTCATATCCTTGAGGCTAAATTCCGGCGGTTGCGCCGGCTCGTTGAGCAGATAGCGGGCCATCAGCTCGACTTCGTTCTCCTTCAACTCACCCGAGGTGCCCCAGTTTGGCATTCCGCCAGGCGAGCCATAGGTGATGAAATCGCGCAAATAATCGAAACCAAGCTTGCCGGTCAGATCCGGTGTCAACGGCTTGCCTGTCGCACCTTTGCGCAGAACGCCGTGACAGCCGGCACACCGTTCAAAATAGATGCGGTTCGCCTGATCGAATTCGGCTTTGCTTAAAGCGGGACTGCCGGGCTTGACGCCCGGCTGTTCGACCGGTTTTTCGCCGAGAACGTCGAGGCTCGGCTGATATTGCCCACCAGGCGTCGTGCGATGTTGTTGTAGATCTGCCGGCGAAGGACGAGCGGGTGGCTGTTGCTGAGCTGAAACCGTGGCTAGCGTGACGATCGCACCGCTCACTACACCTGACAAAATCAGTCCAGCCTTGCGGCCCCGATTCATTGTCGCACTCCGTTGTTCGGCATAAGGTCGAGCACCGGATATCTAGGTTAGATTGCCAACAAACTCGCATTGATTTCGGTCAAGCGCTTCGTTGTATTTGTGGGATTTCCTGCGTAAATCGAAACCTCTCTTGATAGAAATCAATTCGAATAGCCGAGCGACACTGCATAGATCGTCGCATGCGACGGCTGCTGAAGTGTTTTTCCAGGCGATGTCGCGTCATAGGACTGCTTGTCGCACTCGCCGCGATGGCGCCGGCGATACCGAATGCCGGCGCCGCTGAACTTGGCGTTGCCGCCGATTTTTTTCCGCACGAGGATATGCCGCGCGTAGAAGGCGTCGACGGCAGTCCACCTGCTGCCGTTGTCCGCGCGCGCGACGGGCGAATCCTTGGATATGCCTTTTCGACCCGTGATGTTGCCGGCTCGATTGGTTACTCGGGACGTCCGCTCGACATCACTGCGGCGGTGACGCCGGACGGCGTTATTGCCGGCGCGAGAATTGTCGCACACGAAGAGCCCATTCTCGTTATCGGAATCCCGCGTGAGGCCCTCGCGGCCTATGTTGCGGATTTCAAAGGATTTGACATCAAAGCCGGCGGAGGATTGCGACAAGTCGCAGCGGCGGGTCGCGGGCCGCAAGCCGTTGCAGGCGCATCGGTGACGAGCGCGGTCATTCGCGACGCCATATTGCGCTCCGGCCGGGCAGTGTTCCGATCTCGAGTTGCCGCCCTCGGGCCCGACAATGTGTCCCGTCTCGACCGGGAGAGCCGACGACGATCTTCATGGTCCGCCTTGGTCGACGAGGGTGCCGTGAAACAGTTGGTTGTTACGCGCGGCGATGCCGCCCGATTACGCAACTCAAGGGACACAGAGCCTGATAAGACATTCATCGAGCTTTGGCTCGCTCTGGCAACGCCATCCGCCATCGGCGAGACGCTGCTTGGCCAGCGAATCTATGAAAGCGAACTGGCCAAGATTGGAGCTGAAGACGATCTCATACTCATTGCTGCGAGCGGGCTCTATTCCTTCCGCGGCACTGAATGGCGCAAATCCGGAGTATTCGACCGTATCGAACTCCAGCAGGGGGACAAGACTTTCCGCCTGCGCGCCGGTGATTACGAACGCATCGATGCTCTACATGCGGCTGGCGCACCGGAGTTTCGTGAAATCGGATTGTTTCGAATTGCGCGGACATCGGGCTTCAACCCGACGCAGCCATTTCGGCTCGACCTTTCGCTCTCCCGCGATATCACCTCCCCTTCCCGTATTTCCCCTCCCGCCCTTGTCTCGCTCGATTACCGCATTCCCGATACTTACTTGACCCAAGCATCCGCCGTACCTTCGCCGGGGGCAGAACGCGAGGCCGATGGGCAACCCTCGCCGGCGAACACTGCGCAAATGCAAGTTCCCCTAATGCAAGTTCCCCTCTGGCATGACATCTGGTGGCAGCGACGATACGAGATTGTACTTCTTGCTCTCATGCTCGCCGGACTTGGCGCGTTATTAATATTCCAAAACTGGGTGACCGCGCGCGGTAGACTCTACCGCTGCACCCGGATTGGCTATCTGCTCTTGACTCTGGGGTTTCTGGGCTTCTTTGCCAACGCACAATTATCGGTCGTGAACGTCGTTACATTCGTCCACGCACTGCTGAGCGGATTTCGTTGGGATCTATTTTTGCTCGATCCGCTGGTCTTCGTATTGTGGAGCTTTGTCGCGGTCAGCATTCTGTTCTGGGGCCGAGGAGTATTCTGCGGATGGCTTTGTCCGTTCGGCGCGCTGCAGGAATTGCTCAATGAAGCTGCCCGTCGATTGGGCGTTGCGCAGTTGCAGGTCCCCTTCGGCCTTCATGAAAGGCTTTGGATGCTCAAATACGTCATTTTTCTGGGCATTCTGGCCGTATCCCTGCACTCGATCATGGCGGCTTTCGCTATGGCCGAGATCGAGCCTTTCAAGACCGCAATTACACTCAAATTCGTCCGGGATTGGCCCTTCGTCATTTACGCGATGCTGTTGCTGGCGGTCGGGTTGTTCATCGAGCGGTTTTTCTGCCGCTATCTCTGCCCCCTGGGTGCGGCGCTCGCGATTCCCGCCCGTATGCGCATGTTCGAGTGGCTGAAGCGCTATCGCGAATGCGGCGCCGAATGCCACATCTGCGCGCGAACGTGCACCGTGCAGGCCATTCATCCCCTTGGGCAGATCAATCCAAACGAATGCATTTACTGTCTGCAGTGCCAGGCCAAATACTTCGACAGCAAGGTGTGCCTGCACATCAAGAAACGTATTGAGCGACGACAGCCACGTGCCGCGCCATCAGTCAACACACCTGCTCATGCTGCGATATCTGTTAAAGGGGTTACCGATGGGCGCTAGCCACATAACGCGGCGGCGGGCTCTCACGATTTTGGCAGGGACGACGGCCGGACTCGCCGGCGGCTTCGCCGAATCCGGCGCAAAGGCAGCCGATCATGAATGGAGCGGCTACGCGATGGGGACCGATGCCCGCATTATTTTTAGCGGAACCGGCATCGAGGCCGCGCGCGCGGCCGCCGAGCTTACAACGGCCGAAATTGAGAGGCTGGAAAAGGCGTTAAGCCTTTTCAGAGCCGAATCGGAAATTACACGTCTCAATCGCGACGGAATACTGCCGGCCGCAACAGGCGACATGTTGCGTGCTGTGCAACTCGGACTAGACATTGCATCTGCGACGAACGGTCTGTTCGACCCGACCGTGCAAGCGCTGTGGGAATGCTATGTCGACTGGTTTTCGGTATCGCGCAATGGCGATATTCCACCGCAACCTCTTGTTGCCAAGGCGCTCAACGCCGTTGACTGGCGGAGGATACGATTGTCGGGTAATTCGATAGCCCTTGGCGATAATCAGCGCATCACGCTGAACGGCCTTGGTCAAGGCTATGTGACGGACAGGATCGCCAACCTGTTACGCGGTCGCGGTTTCAATCATGTGCTCGTCGATCTGGGCGAGCAACGTGCGCTGGGAATACGGCATGACGGAATACCCTGGCTGGTAGCTCGCCACGGACTCCCCGCGATAGAGCTAAGGCACGGCGCACTGGCAACCTCCGAGGGCGCCGGCTGCATTTTGGGTGCCAAGGGCGCGGTCCATCACCTGTTTGATCCTCGTACTGGACACAGCTCTCACCGATGGCAAACCCTGACTGTCCATCACAGATCGGCAGCCGTTGCGGATGCTTTGTCGACGGCCCTTTATTCCGCTTCCCCCGACGAGATTGCCAACGTGGTCACAAAGCTTGACGGGCTGATCGTTTGGGCAAGTGACCGCAGTGGACGAGAAAGCCGATGGCAATCGACCATCGGTGCAACTGGCGCCAAATCAATGGATGCAGCCTAAGCTGCAATCGCGCTATCTATCACGCGCCCTGCTTCGCCAGCTTCGTATGTCGCGCATACGATGAAACGCGGGAGGATAGACTCTCGGCGTGTATCACACCGATGGTGAGCACGAGAATCGCAAGGACCTGGTGCGCGAGAGCGAGTGCAAGCGGGGCCTGATAGAGCAGCGTAACGACACCGAGAAGAGCCTGCAATGTCAACGTCCCGGCCAGAAAAACCGCGCTCAGAGCGGCCCGGCAAGTTCGCCACGCGTCGAACGCGTGCACCACCGCAAGGATCCAGATCGCGTACGCGACCATGCGGTGATTGAACTGAACCGTCAGCGTATTTTCAAACAGATTGCGCCATGCTGGTTGCAGGAAAAACAGTCTTTCCGGCGCCGGCACAATGGCGCCATCGATCGTCGGCCACGTATTGTAAGTAAGGCCTGCATCGAGGCCTGCGACCAGAGCACCAAGATAAATCTGCAGCAGCAACAGTATTGCTATAGTCGATGCGCCGAGGCGAACGCGTGTCGGGATGTCCTCCCTGCGCTCTTGCGTCTTCAATTGCTGGGCCGTCCATAAGACCGCCGCGTAGATGGCGCTTGCGAGTGTAAGATGGAATGCAAGCCGGTATTGCGAAACAGCCACGCCCTGCGTGAGGCCAGAAGAAACCATCCACCAGCCGACCGCACCGAGAGCCGCACCCGCACCAAAAATCGTCCACAAGCGCGCGCGCAAGTTTGCGGGAACAACGCCGCACCAGAGAAAAAATAGAAATGGCACCAGAAATACTATGCCGGTCAATCGTGCCAGCATGCGGTGCGACCATTCCCACCAATAGATGACCTTGAAAGCGTCCAGACCCATGCCGCGATTGAGCTCCCGGTACTGCGGGATGGTCTGATATTTGGCGAATTCAGCCTGCCATTCCGTCTCCGAGAACGGCGGCAGCACGCCTGTAATCGGCTTCCATTCCACGATGGACAGTCCCGATTCCGTCAATCGCGTTGCGCCGCCAACCACAAGAGTTAGAAAAATCATCACGGCCACCGCGAGCAACCAAAGGCGCACCGGGTAGAGTTCGTTCCTTGAGATTTTCGCTGTGTAAACCATCAGTGCTTTCTTGCGGAAGTTGTCGCGTTATGCGCGTTGAGTACGTTCAAGCCGCGCTCCAGCAACTGTGTTACACCTTCCGGCAGGTTCAATTGCAACGCATATTTATGTCCGCGGGCCGACATTCGTTTCCAGGTCTTGGCCAGAATTCCGGCGAGCTTTTCCTCATCGATTCGGGTCATAAACCCGGGCAGATAATGCTCAAGAAATGCAACGCAGATGACGTCCTCGAGCATCTGCGCCTCAGTATCAGTTCTTAATCGCTTCTTTTTGATCAGATGCTGGACACGCTCGATATCTTCGGATCGATAGCCTGAATCCGCCATGAGCTCGCCAAGGCGCACCGCCTGACACTCTCGCTGATACTTTCGCCATTCGAGATATCCGCTTCGTCCCGTCGGATAATTCTTACGGGGCACTCTCCATCGGCCGATATGCTGGCCACGTGCCGCGATTTGTAAACACTCGGACGCATCAGGATTTATTCGATCAAGAATTTCAGTCATCCGATGCCCATAAAGATATTCCGCCGGCAACGTTCTGCCGTCCAGTTCGACAACATTGGGGTCCTGAGAATTGACCGAATCGATTGCCGACATCACTTTCGTAAAACGTGTTTGACCGTCGTGCATGAACTGTCCGGAATGATTCAGCATCTGTCCCGCAAATCGCTACTTCTTTTTTCCGTCGGGACCGAACTGCCTAAGATACGCCCAAAGATTTTTTGCTTCAGTCTCATTCTTGATGCCGGCAAACACCATTTTGGTGCCGGGAATCCTTGCTTTTGGATCCTTAATGTAGTCGAGAAATGTCTCGTCACTCCACACGATGCCCGAATTCTTGTTCGCGTCCGAATAATTGTACCCGGCAACGGTTCCAGTCTTTCGGCCGCCGAGGCCATTCAGCAGCGGACCAACCTTGTTTTTCGCAGTTTCGCCGACATCGTGACAGGGCGCGCACTTTTTGAATGAATTGGCGCCGGCATCGAGATCCTGCGCGACGCCGGCTGTGATCGGGCCAACACAGAATACCGCGGCGACCAATACCCTCGATATCATCATCTTTGATCGTTCCCTTGGATTCCTCCGCCAATCCTTCAACACGCTGCGCCCGAGGCGGATTTGCGATCGCAGGCCTTTGCCACAATAGTTTGTTCCGGGTAAGCCAGGCTTGATCTTGGTCAAGCCGGTCGGCCTTTCTTCGGAATGCACGCCGCTCGCCGTCACTCCGGATGCGAACCAAGCGCATTGTGCAGACGCGCGTCGTGGGTTTCAAAATGACGCGAAAACCAGGCGTCGAGCCGTGCACCAAGTTCAGCGCTGGCGACTTCACGGTTCTCGAAGTCCTCCATGATGTCGCGAATCTCGTCGAGCAGGCGCTCGTGATCGGCCTTATGCCGGCCTAGCTGGTCGTATCGATGCTCGCGCATGAAGCGCTCTTCAAGCGCGAAATGCGCGGAGATGCCGGTAAATAAATCACCAAAAAACTCGCCAATCGACAGCCCTTCACCTTTAGACACCAGTTGATCATGCAAACGATTGATCAGCGCAATCAGCTCTTTGTGCTCGTGATCGACGGCATCGATTCCGATGCTATAGTTTTCCTTCCATTGCAAGAGGGCCATGATTGTCGCTCCTCAACGAAATACGAATTCACCGCTCTCGGTTCGAAAATCAACGACGAACATCTGGTCGGCGGCGAGTCTGACTACAGCTTTTCGCTCGTGATCGAATCCATCGGTGCGCGATGTATCGCGCATGCGCACTGCGATGTCATGATTTCCCGCAGGCACGACGAAACGCTCGTAGACCTTGGATGGTCCGTCACCGGCAATGCCGGTTGGCGGTAAGCTCGCCTGGAATACCGTTTTTCCTCCCAAATCGAGCTCAACATAGACCGGCCGGCGTCCCCGTGGGCACTCCTGGACGCGGCGCATATTGGGAGGAAGTTTCTGGATTTCCTCCTGCGTCAGGCGGCGGCATTCGGCCTTGCGGTCGGCGCCATGGACGAAAGAGAGCATCACAATAGCCGACCCGCGCGGAATCTGACGATAGATCGGCCAATTCGAAAATACCGCGACTGCAGCAAACAGTGCTGCGATCACCAAAAACTGGCCGGCAATACGAAGATAGGTCATACCGTGCTTCCGACCTTTGTCAGCGTGCGGTCACTGCCCGGTTGGGTCGTGACGGCTGGCGAAGCCTGCGGAGAGCGAAGTTTCTCGCGAGGGCGTTTCGCCATTTCTTTCGTAAACGAGGCAATTTCAGCCGCAACGCGCCGGGTTTCGAGCGCCGAGGCCCAGATCGTAGCGATACGCTCGCGCGGCACGCGGGCGCGCAAATAGGGATCGCGCGTTGCCGCGATGCGCTGCTTGGTCCACTCGACGCCAAGACGATTGTAGCAGGCGCTCTCCGCACAGCCGGCAATGACAATGCCGTCCGCCAGATCGCGGCTGAGCACAAAATCGAAGAGCGAGGGTGGCGCCATGGCGACACAAGGCAAACGGACCGCGCCATCAAGACGCCGGCCGCCACCATAGTCACAGGCAAACACCAGCACACGGCCCGGGCCCGATAGCGCCTTTGCGGCCTCGATTGTGCGCTCACGCAACGTCTTGAGATCGTAGTCAGGCAGGTCAATTCCGGTCTTGAGGTCCTCGCTGCGCCGGAACGGCGTCGAGGAAGGGCACGCGCCCACGCATATGCCGCACGATACGCATAACGCGGGGTTCACCTGCGCCTGGGTCGGAAACGGCAGATTGTCGGTGCGACCAACGATACGGATTGCCTCGTACGGGCAATCTTCGGCGCAGCGAGCGCATCCATTACAGTGATCGAGATCGACCTGCGCGGGACGAGCGCGTCGCAACGGGGGCAACCACGGCATCAAACCGATCATCAGCGAAAACGCACCGAGAAATGCCCAAATACCTCCGCGCCCCCAGGTCTCGGTGAGCGGATAAAGCGGCAGGTAAAGCCAGTCGAGACCGACGTCCATCGGCGCTTTCGCGAGATCAACGTGTCCCTGCGACAGCGCCGGCTTCCACACCGACACACCGATCAGCGCAAACAACATCATCAGCGCAAGCGCGCGCGGCGGATTCACTTTCGGTCGCGAGATGCGAAGAATGTGCACCCACATCAGAAACAGAAGAAACAGAGGAACAGCGATATGCATGAACACCATGAGCGTGAAAAAGCGGCTGCTCAGGGTGCCGGTGGAAATAAAATTACGGGCAATCGGCTCGCCAAAGATCGGCAGGCGATCGAGTAGTTCGGATGTCGTGATGGCAACGTATTGCGCGAGCCTGTCCCATACCAGCCAATAGCCGGTGATTCCCGAACCATACAGCAGCCAGATGATCGGTAACCCCGTAAACCAGGAATACCATCGCACTCCGCGATACTGGTCGTAGGCGAATTGGCGCAAAAGATGCACCGTGACCATCACGACCATGAGATCCGACGCGTAGCGGTGCAGGCTGCGCATCACCCCGGCATGAAACCACTGATCGCGGCTAATGTACTCAACCGATTCGTATGCGCGTTCGATTCCTGTATCGAAGAAAATGAACAGATAGATGCCGCTGACCGCGACAACCCAGAAGAAGAAAAAGCCGAGTGCGCCGAGCTGGGAAAGTGGGTTGAGCGCCGGCCCAAACAGCCGTTCGAAAGGCCGCTCGATGAACTCAAATCCGTACCGCAAGACATTCCGAACTGCGCCGACCACTATTTATTCCTCCGACCAATCCCTGCCCGTAGATCAAGCGTGCCCGGCGCGAGACCACTCGCGATAAAGAATCCCCCCAAATATCAACAGTGACAAAGCAGCGATGACGCTGCCGAAGGTCAGTCCATAATCGATGCGGTAGCGGCCGGCGCCGGGATCGTAGACCGTGCAAATAAATTTGATTCGGTCGATAAGGCCGGTGATCGAGTAGGAACTTGATACGCCGTAGACGAGATCCTTCAAGGGCTCGATGAACATCGGCAACGGAAAATCATCTCCATAGACGGAGCGATAGATTTTGCCGCCACTATCCAAGATCGTCGTTTGGGTAACATGGTCGAAACCGCCTGCGATAGCGACGTAGCTGAAGCCGAGCTCACGCAGCAGCGTCTCAATCGTTGCCGAATCCGCGCTCGCCAGCCGCCAATTATTGAATTTTATCCCTTGCACGGAGGCAAATTGCGCCAGGCGGCGCGGTGTATCGTTGCGTGCGTCGAACCCGATGGTCAGAACATTAAAGCTGTCCGGGCCCAAGGCTCGGCCCGCCTCGGTGACCGCATTGATCAGATGTTGGGTTGTCGGCGGGCAAACGGAACTGCAGGCCGTATAAACGAGACTGATGACCAACGGCTTGCCGCGATAATCGCGCAAGGAGATGGCCGCTCCGGTTGAATCGATTAACCGATAATTGCCCAGACTGCGTCCGACTGCCTGTTCGCTTTGTTCGATTGCCTTGCGCGGATCCAACCGTGTTGTCTGCTCTTCAGGACCGGCGGCGAGTACAGACGGTACAATCAGTCCGGAGATACCCAGCGCCGCGACGGCCATCAGCACGTCGCGTCTCATGGCCATGATCCGAAAGCGCCGTCGAGCAGGATTCCGGCAATGAGCAGCGCAAGCTGCAGCAACGACGCGAGAAAATTATTCATCGCGTTACGTTTTGTCGGGTGGCGATGCAATCGCCAGCTCTCAAAGATAAATACAGCCCCACCACATCCCGCCCCGAGCCCGTAGAAGAGACCCTTCCCAAACCAAAGCGGCACGAGCGAAACAACGACAAGCGCAACAGTGTGGCTCAGGATGGCGAGCGTCCAGGCATAGGCCGGAGCGACCAAAGGCAGCATAGGCACACCCGCCCGCGTGTAGTCATCGCCTTTGGCGGCAGCCAGGCTCCAGAAATGTGGTGGCGTCCACAGGAATAGTACAATTGCCAGTAACGTCGGCACGACCTGCGGCGACTGATCCACCGCGGCCGCCCCGGCAAGTACTGCAAAGCTGCCCGCAAGTCCGCCGACAACAATGTTCCAGACACTGCGTCGCTTCAGCCAGACTGTGTACACGATGCCGTAAGTGAACGCTCCGAGAAACACAAAGACGGCAGCCATCGTGCCGCCCGTTGCGGCGGCAAGCGCTAACGATGCGACCAGCAAGACCAGAAAGCCGGCAGGCCACAGCGGACTGGCCTGAAAAAATCCGCTCGCGAAGGGGCGCGAGCGGGTACGCTTCATCAGGCGGTCAAGATCACGCTCGTAATAGTGATTAAACGCGCCTGCCGCACCCGAAGCACCGAGGACCGCGAAGGCCAGGCCAGCGGATTGCCACACCGACGGCGATGGCCCGTTTGCTGCCGCGATTCCCGCCAGCGTGCTCGCCGCGATGGCAAACCCGATCCTGAGTTTCAGAAGCGAGACAGTCATGCGCATCGCGGCAAGCATTATGTTGTCTCCATCTTCATCATGCGGCGTGTATCAGCGGAACAGCCAGAGTTCGGAGAGATATTTCCAGTTGATGAAGTAGTAGAGCGCGAAAGAGACGAAAAATATCGCGACCAGGATGGCGGTTCCCGGAAGTTTTGCCGTTGCATAGCTGCCGTAGTGGGACGCAGCCGCACCACCACCGGAATGCAGGGGAAACGTGAGCTTATGGCCGCCTGTGATCCGCTTACCGAACAGGACAGTGCCGACGACGACGATCACAAAGACAGCGCCGCCAAGCGCGGCAATAGTCGCGAACACGCCGTTGAGCCCCATCATCAGAAAGGCGCCGGCTGAGTGCGCAAACGAAAGCTCCGCATCGCTGAAGGAAATATCCCAGTGCCGGCGTGGAACTCCCAATGTGCCCGCACCCATCATGAAGAGCGAAATGCCCGCTGCGCCGATGCCGAAAAGGTAGGGTTGGATCTTTGCGAGCTTCGGCCACACGATTTCGCGCTGGAAGATCAGCGGCAGCACCAGGTAGGTTCCCGCCATGAAGGCCAGCGTTGTGCCGGTCACGACCGTGCCATGGAAGTGTCCGGGCACATAAAGCGTATTGTGCATGAGCACGTTGAGCTGCTCGGTGCCGAGTACGACGCCGGAGATGCCGCCAATAAAGCCAAACATCACCAGCGACAAAAACATGCCGGCGAAGGCAGGGTTGCCCCACGGCGCCTTGCGCAGCCACTCGAATACGCCCTTGTTGTACCCGTTTCTGCGTTGGGCGGCCTCGATAGAGCCAGGCACCGTAAGTCCGTGAATCATTGAGCCAAGGACCGCCAGGTACATCATGTAGCTCGTGTTGACGATCTTCCAGCTTGCCCCGAGGCCCGGCTCGGCGAGCAGATGGTGCGCGGAGGCGAGCTGCAGAAACAAGATGTAAAGAAAGAAAGCGGTACGGCTGACCTTTTCGCTCAGCGGCTTTGCGCCAACGAGTAACGCAGCGATCAGGTACCATATCGACACATGAGCGGAGACATTGATCTGCTGCGAGGAGTGTCCCATCGCCCACCACACGACTTTGTAAAGCAGCGGATCGATGAACGAGATAAGCCCCAGCGACCACAGCCAGGTCGGTATCAGGATTACGGCGCCCGATGCGATGGTGAATACCGCGATGATGGCCGCAGTGAGCGCGCCGAAGGTAACGAGCGGAATCGAGCCCTCGTAGGTCCGCTCTTCTTTTGCAATGACCAGTGTAGCGAAAAAGATCGCACAGCCTACCAGGGCGCCGACCGCAAAGAGAATAAGCCCGAGATAGAAATTCGGGCTGGCCTGCATCGGCGGATAAGAGGTGAACATTACGCTCGAGTCGCCTTGCAGCACGGCGTAGTTAGTGAGCACCGCACCGACCACCATGAGAACAAAGCCGAGCCAGGCGAATTTCGGAGCGGCGATCCGGCTGTTCAGCAGAACAGCCGAGGCGAAATAGAGCACGGCTATCTCAAAGAAGATGATCCAGAACAGGAGCACGTTGGCGCCATGCCCCGTGAGTACCAGATAGAACCATTCGGCGGGCAGAAGATGGACAGCCGGCCAGCGCGTGAGCGCGACCAGGAGACCCATCACACCGCCAACCATCAGAAAGACCACGGCTGCCACAGCGTTCGCCTTGATCAGCGCTTGTGCGGCGACGTCAACCCTCAAGCCGGTGTATTGGCACGTACGAAATTCGGCGGACTTGGACTTCCCAACCACGCCTGTGATGGCTTCGGCGGTCATAGCTTATCTCCCTGCCGTGAGGCGTGGATCAGCCTCGGCTCGTTTTGGCTCTGTCACATAAATTTTTCCCGTCATCGTGTGATGGCCGATGCCGCAAAATTCGTTGCACAGGATTCCGAATTCGCCGGCCGAGGTCGGCGTCAGCGTGATCACGTGCTCATAACCGGGATAGGCTGAGATGTTGATGTTGACCGGCTGCAACGAAAATCCATGCATCCAGTCTATGGTCGAGATGTGAATGCGATAACTGACGCCCTTTTCCAGTTCGAGGATCGGCCACCACTGCCAAAGCCGGCCGAGCAGGTAGACATCGGTCCCGGCAGGCGGCTTTACCACCGGCACGCCCTTTTCCTCGCGCACCTTGAATTTCTTGGCGAATTCTTCGACTTTTGTCTCATAATTGGAGGGATGAATGCGGTAGGCCTCTTTGTTCAGGTTCTGCTGGCCAATGAAGTGCCATGCAATCATGAAGCCAAACATGAACAGGCCCCAGAGGAATGCGATGACGATCCAGATCAACTCGACCTTTTCGATCCGCTCGTTCCACCAGATTCGTTCTTTGGGCGGCGTGATGGCCATATTGGTCCCCGTTTTCGTGTTTGCTTCTCCGGAACGTCCTCAATCATTTTGCAAGAGGGATGGAGGCGATCTCCATCACGCCCCAGAGCATGTAGAGCACTGTCGGTATCGTGACGCCGAGAAAAAGCAGCAAGAACGGATTATCGAGAACCCGTTGCATCGTGGGAACGCGCTCGAATTTCTCAGCTGATGTGGTCGGCGGCTGTGTGGTCGGCATAAATTTTCCCCCCAATTTGGGAAACTAAAAAACTATAGTTTCCCGGCATCGAGCCGCCTTGACCAAAATCAAACCAAAGACGGCCGCCCGCACTAAGCTGTGCTGATAGTCGGATGGCCTTAAATTGGATGCTCGAAAAAATGTCGGGGAGTCGCGCAACGATGTTGACTATCGCCTCCCTGGCCTTGCTCGTGGTCCTGACGCCAGGCGATTGGACCACAACAGAGACGGCAAGAAATGTAACGCTCGTTTACGTCGGCGCTGACAAGTGCGCGCCCTGTGACAACTGGCAACGCAATCAAGGAACGGCATTTCGCAAATCGGCAGACTTCAACCGGGTCTCATATCGCGAGGTGAAATCGCCAAATCTCTTCGATGTGCTGAAGGATAATTATTGGCCCGAAGACCTACGCATCTACCGCGAGGCAATCGATCAAAGAGCCGGTGTTCCTCTTTGGCTCGTCGTCGCAGACGATCAACTTGTCCTGCAACGTTCGGGCCTCTCGCAGTGGCAAAGCGCAGTATTGCCGAAGATCCGGTCGCTCACAGGCCCAAAGATCATTGACAGGATCCTTGCTGCTTTGCCTGTCGAACAAAAGATTGGAAGCAACCGTTGAGCAAATTTGCCACTATTCTTGAAACGGTTGGCCGCACTCCGGTCATTCGTATCAACAAGCTGGCGCCTGAAGGCGTTAATCTCTTTGTCAAGAACGAAGCATTCAATCCGCTGGGCTCCGTCAAAGATCGCCTCGCCCTTGGTATCATTGAAGCCGCAGAAAAGTCAGGCGAACTCAAACCTCGCCAAACGGTCATCGAGGCGACGTCCGGTAATACGGGCATCGGCCTGGCCATGGTGTGTGCCGTCAAAGGTTACCCGCTGGTCGTGACCATGGCCGAAACATTCAGCCTGGAGCGACGCAAGCTGATGCGTTTTCTTGGCGCCAAGGTGATTCTCACTCCAGCCGCCGAACGGGGGCTCGGCATGGTGAATAAGGCACGGGAATTGGCCAAAACCCATGGCTGGTTCCTCGCCCGCCAATTCGAGAATGAAGCCAATCCCGATATGCACTCGCGCACGACGGCACTTGAGATCCTGGAGGACTTTAAAGGGGAAAAGCTGGATTTTTGGGTCACCGGCTTTGGCACCGGCGGAACATTGAAAGGCGTAGCCCGGGTGCTTGCTGCGGCGAGACCCGACACAAAGATTGTCGTGTGCGAACCGGCCGATGCGCCGATGCTTTCCAGCGGTAGCAGGCAAGAACGCAATCCTGACCACTCGCCGGCGAAGCCGAATGCGGCATTCAAGCCTCATCCGATGCAGGGGTGGAGTCCGGACTTCATCCCGAAAATTACCGCCGATGCTGTCGACATGGGTCTCATCAGCCAAATTGTCACCGTGCAGGCACCTGACGCCATGAAATGGAGTCGTGCACTTGCTCAACAGGAAGGAATTTTTGTCGGCATAACAGCAGGCGCCACCTTTGCCGGCGCACTTGAGGTCTGCAAAGATGCCGCCCGTAATTCAACCATACTGTGCATGCTACCTGATACCGGTGAGCGCTATCTCTCGACTCCGCTCTTCGCTGACATCGGATTCGATATGAACGAAGAAGAGATTGCGATTTCCAATTCGACGCCCAATTACAGGGTGGCAGTGAATGCGGCTTGATGTCGGCCGACAGCGAACACGATATTCATTCTTGGTTCGGTTGTCGCGAAGTTTGCGAATGCAAATGGACTTCAAACAAGAGACCGATACGTACCGGCGAAGTATCAAATGAACGCAGATATCCTTGCTGCCCTGAAGAAAGTCATCGATCCCGAGCTTGGAACTAATATTGTCGATCTCGGGCTTGTGTACTTCGCCTCGCTTGGTGCAAGCGGGATTGATATCGCGTTGACGATGACTACGCCGGCGTGTCCGCTGGGCGAGATGATGTCTGAAGAAATAAAGTCGGTTTTGCGAGAGCGCTTTCCGGATGCGTCCGATGTCCGCGTTGAACTGGTCTGGGATCCCCCATGGTCCCCTGACATGATGAGCGAAGAAGCGCGCAAGCAGCTAGGAATTTCCTAACGACCACAGTCAGACACCTGTAGCCCGATGACCGGCGCGCCCATTTCTGCCCAATTGTCCAAGGGAAATCGTCCCATCCCGCCGGCGACACGAAATTGGCATTGGCTGCGTGTGATCCCTCTCGCAATTGCTGCAGGCGCCCTCGTTACCGGATTGGTGGGCGGCCTCGCGCGGCTAGGGATAGCAATGCCAGGCGAAACGCATATGCTCGCCGAATTTCACGGCGCCCTAATGATCAGCGGATTTCTCGGAACGCTGATCAGCCTGGAGCGCGCAGTGGCATTAGGACGATGGTGGGCCTATGCCGCACCCGCATTTTCCGCCATCGGCGCGGTTACTCTCATTATTGGCAGACCGGCATTTGCCGCCACTGCCTTTCTGCTGGCGGGCGCCCTTCTTACCTTTAATTCGGCCGTCGTCATCGCACGGCAGCCCGCGCTGTTTACGGTGATGCTGGCACTTGCAGCAGCATGCTGGACCGGGGGGACTCTTGTCTGGATCAACGGAGCAGATGCGGCTGACGTTACCGGATGGTGGATCGCATTCCTCGTTCTTACGGTTGGCGCTGAACGCCTCGAACTCAGCCGCGTACTTTCGCCACCGCGTTCAAGCCAGCTGGTTTTTGCTTTTGCGGCCGCCCTGATCATCACCGGAATGGTACGCGGAGAACTCAACTTGCAGACGGCCTCCTTCGGCGGTGGCGGCCTGCTGCTGGCAACCGCCTGGCTCGTCAGACACGACATTGCGCTTCGAACAATCCGGCTTTCGGGGCAGCCGCGATTTTCCGCGGGCTGTCTGCTTGCGGGATATTTTTGGCTCGGCGTTGCCGGGCTCGTTCTGCTGGGTATTTCACCTCACGCAGCCGCATTTCCCTACGACGCCATCGTTCATGCCGTAACAATTGGCTTTGCTTTGTCGATGATATTTGGGCACGCCCCTATCATTCTCCCAGCAGTGCTTGGATTGCGTATTCAATACAGCGCTGCCCTTTATGCACCGCTTGTGATTCTGCACCTTTCATTGGTATTCCGGATTGCGGGCGATCTCTTCAATTGGATAAACATTCGTACAATCAGTGGCCCGGCAACGATCATTGCGCTGATCGGTTACGTGGCGATTCTCCTGATCGCCTCGCAAAAGCGAAATTCTAAAGCTGACCCTCGCATCGCTTGACATCAATCAAGCTGCGGATTGGTCTTTTGTCTTAACAACAAGGCTTTCTACCCTTCTCATCGGGAGAAGAGCCGTGCTTCCATCCAATCGGAATATGGTCCGTGCACTGCCACTGTTCTGCGGTATGGAGGAGAACAGTTTCAATAAATTAATGAGCGCCGCTGAGCTACAGCGTATGCCACAGCATATGACCCTGATAGCCGAAGGCACCTCACCGGACTTTCTGCACATTGTTATTGACGGTTCAGTCGAACTTTTCTGCACTCATGACGGACACGAAACCACAATTGACATCATGCGACCGTCGGCCGCTTTTATCCTGGCTTCGACGATCCGGGATGAGGTTTACCTGACTTCGGCACGCACGCTCGCGCTGTCGCAAATCCTCTTGATACCGGCAAAGCGAGTTCGCGAGGCATTCAATCGCGATTCAGCATTTGCCCGCGCGGTTGTTCTGGAATTGACCGAGCACTATCGCAGCGTTGTCAGGGCCCTTATGAACAAAAAGCTGCGTACCGGTACGAAGCGATTGGCGAACTGGATCCTGCGAACCGATGCACTGCAAGGCAATCAACGAACGATTGAATTGACTCTTGAAAAGCGCACGCTCGCATCGAGCCTTGGAATGACGCCGGAGAACCTGTCGCGAAGCCTGGCGCGATTATCAAAATATGGCGTGCGAAGTTCCGGACGGGAAATTGTCATTGAAGATTCGTTTGCATTGAAGCGCTTTGCGAAGCCCAATGCGCTCATCGACGGCTGAGTGCGGTTTCGTCGATTTAGACGCCTCAGATGACGGATCGCCGCCTCGCACTCTACCGTAAACGCGGTGGTGACTGCGTCCATGATCCCGTGGGATCAGAAAAACGCCTGGATGCCGGTCTGTGCGCGGCCGAGGATGAGCGCGTGGATGTCGTGGGTGCCCTCATAGGTGTTGACGGTCTCGAGGTTCGCCAGCACCCGCATCACGTGGTATTCCTCGGAGATGCCGTTGCCCCCGT
>DASSRJ010000011.1:0-37055 GCA_035701845.1 Pseudolabrys sp.
TCGAGCGGCTGCGCCGGTATTGCCGTTACAGGTGCGGGCATTAAATAAGCCGTCAAAACCGAGGGCATTAAACCAGCACCAAAGCCGGGGAATCGAAAACTGCATCCGGTGAAAGGGTTTCCGTTTGAAGGAAAATCTGACCATCGGCGAAAACGACGTGCTTCTGGTGGTCGATATCCAGAACGACTTCTGTCCCGGCGGCGGCCTCGCCGTGCCGCGCGGCCATGAGGTCGTGCCTTCGATCAATTCCCTGGCGGGCAAATTCCGGCACGTTGTGCTGACCCAGGACTGGCATCCGCGCGGCCATCTGTCGTTTGCGTCGTCACATGCAGGCAGGCAGCCTTTCGAAACGATCGACGTCGACTACGGCAAGCAGATCCTCTGGCCGGATCACTGCGTGCAGGGAACATCGGGCGCCGCTTTTCACGCCGGCCTGGACATCGGCCATGCCGAGCTGGTCCTGCGCAAGGGCTATCACCGCAACATCGATTCCTACTCGGCCTTCTATGAAAACGATCGCAGGACCAAAACGGGACTTGCCGGCTACCTGCGCGAGCGTGGTTTCACGCGGGTGTTCCTGGCGGGCCTCGCCTTCGACTTCTGCGTCCGCTATTCCGCAGAAGATGCGCGACGCGAAGGCTTCGAGGCCGTTGTGTTCGAAGATGCCTGCCGCAGCATCGATGTCGAGGGCTCCGCTGCCGCAACGCGCAGGCAATTTGAATCGCTCGGCATCCGCTGCATTCCGGCGAGCGCCCTCACTTAAGCAAGACCTGCCGGCCGGACCCTATCATTTCGCCCGCAGCGATTTCAGGTAGACCGCGATGGCCGCGCGGTCGGCTGCGCTCAGCTGCCGCGTGTTGGCGACGACCTCGACCATGGCGCCGCCGACGCGGTCGGCATCCGGCGTCATGCCGGTATCCAGCACCTCGGCGAAATCCTCGACCTTCCAGTCGTGCAGCTTGCCTTGCGTAAGGTCGGGCACGCCGCCCTGCCCGGTCGGGCTCTGCCCGCCGGTGAAACGCCGGCTTGCGATGACGCCGCCGAGAAGATTGCGCGGCGAATGGCATTCCGCGCAGTGGCCGGGGCCGTTCACCAGGTAGGCGCCCCTGTTCCATTGCGCGGATTGCGCCGGGTCGGGCCTGAACGGCGCATCGTCAAGAAACAGCAGCTTCCAGAGGCCGACGGTGCGGCGGATGCTGAACGGGAATGTCAGCGCGTGATCACGCACGGTGCCCGAAATGGCCGGCAGGGTTTTGAGGTAAGCGAAGAGATCGCGCAGGTCTTCCGTGCGCATCAGGTGATAGGACGTGTAGGGAAACGCGGGATAGAGGTGCTGCCCTGACGGCGAGACGCCATAGCGCATCGCCGCGACGAACCGGGCCTCGCTCCAGCCGCCGATGCCGTCCCTGGCATCGGACGAAATATTGGGAACGTGGAACGTCCCGAATGCGGTCGGCAGCGCAAGACCGCCGCCGAGGCGCGTCGCATCATCCTGCTTCGGTATTGCGTGGCATGACGAGCAGCCGCCGATCAGAAACATTGTGCGGCCGTTGGCCAGATCGGGATTGTAAGCCGCCAGTGCGATGTGCGGCATCGCGGGCGCGCTCAGAACCCAACCCACGCCGAGCGCGAGCGTGCCGGCGGCAAGCAACAACAGTGCGATCAGGCTTTTCTTCATTGCATCGCCCGCGCCCCGCCGCAGTCATATACAAATCGACGTGCCGGCGCGACCCTGCCGCGCCGGCACATTTTCATGATCGCGCTCGCCGCTATTGCTTCGCCAGGCGATAATCCTTGTGGCAGGCGTCGCACGCATTTCCGACGGCCGGAATAGAGGCGCGCAGACCATCGACCGAACCCCTGGCCTTGTCGCGATGCTCGGCGACGACCTTGCCGAATGCGGCCGCCTTGTCATCAAAGTCGGCTTTCGTCATCCAGATCTTCGGCGCCGCGCGGGTCTTCTGGCCGCTCTTGGAGTTGTCCGGAAACAGCGACGGCAGCTTCTGCGCGGTGTCGACCCATTGCGCAAAGGCGGCGTCGACCTTGGCTGCATCAAACGGCGCCTGGCCGCGCATCATCCGCACGACAATCACGGCGTTCTCCTCGTTTTCCTTCATCAGCCCTTTGCGCACAGCGATCGGATCGGATTGCGCGATGACGGTACCCGTCGCAAAAATCAACGCAGCGGCGGCCAGCGCCGCCCCGGTAGCTTTATTGATTGGCATGTTTTTCTCGCCTGGCTGTGAACCCTCACCCCACGGCAAACATCTGGTGCATCAGGATTATTCCGGGCCACCCGCGGGGCTTCGCGGCGATCACGAATTCGTGAACGCCTCCTCTGTTCAGACCATAGCGGATTGCCGGGCGGCCTGGATTGCACGCCAGACGCGTTGTGGTGTCGCAGGCATGTCAATGTGCCGGATGCGGTGAGCGCGCCAGAGCGCATCGACAATCGCGTTCATCACCGCGGGACAGGATCCGATCGCGCCGGCCTCGCCCGCACCCTTGACGCCGAGCGGATTGGTCTTGCACGGCACGTTGCGCGTCTCGAACACAAAGTCCGGCGCATCGCCCGCGCGCGGCATCGCATAGTCCATGAAGCTCGCGCTGAGCAGCTGGCCGGAGGCCGGATCATAGACGGTGCTTTCCATCAGCGCCTGGCCGATGCCCTGCACGGTGCCGCCATGCACCTGCCCCGCCAGCAGCAGCGGATTGAGCGTGGCGCCGAAATCATCGACCACGACGTAGTTCAGGATCGAGGCCGCGCCGGTGTCGGGATCGATCTCGACCTCCGCGATATGCGTGCCATTCGGAAAGGTCGGCGGCTCGACGCTGAATTCCTCCGCCGCGCGCAGCTTTTCCGGCGAAGCGCCCGGATGCGCCGCAAGATCTGCAAATGAAATGACGCGATCGGTGCCGGCGACGCGCACGGCGCCGTCGGCGATCTCGAGATCGCTCACGCTCGCCTCCAGCGCGTGGGACGCAATGTCCCTGAGCTGCTCGCCAAGCGTCTTCGCCGCGCGGTCGACGGACACGCCGCCGACCGGGATCGAGCTCGAGCCGCCGGTGCCGGCGCCGCTCCTGGTGCGGTCGGTATCGCCCTGCAGCATGCGCACGCGCTCCGGCGGCAGACCAAGCCGCTCCGCAATCAGCTGCGCGTAGGACGTGGCATGCCCCTGCCCGGTCGACTGCGAGCCGATCAGCAGCGTGACGCCGCCGTCGCGGTCGAGCGTGAGCGTCGCCGTCTCGGGCCCGTTATTGCCGCAGGCTTCGACATAGGTCGCAATGCCGATGCCGCGCAGCCGCCCCTCGCGCCGCGACTGCGCCGCGCGCCTGTTGAAGCCGTCCCAGTCGGCAAGCTCCTGCGCGCGCGCCAGCGTTCCGGCGAAATCGCCGGAGTCGTAAACCTTGCCGGTCGGGGTCCTGTAGGGCAGCGCCTTCGGCCTGATCAGGTTGCGGCGGCGGATCACGTCGGGCGCGATGTCGAGATCGTGCGCAACGGCGTCGACCGCGCGCTCGATGAGATAGGATGCTTCCGGCCGCCCGGCGCCGCGATAGGCATCGACCGGCACCGTGTTGGTATAGACCGAGCGCAGCCGCACGTAAGCGACCGGGATGTCGTAACACCCGGTCGCCATGCCGACGCCGAGCCACGGGATATAAGGCGCATAGGCCGACAGATAGGCGCCCATGTCCGCAACGATATCGAGGTCGAGCGCGAGGAATTTGCCCTTGTCGTCGACGGCGAGCCGCGCGGTCGAAATATTGTCGCGGCCGTGGCTGTCGGCGAGGAAGTGCTCGGAGCGCTCGCACACCCACTTGACCGGCTTGCGCAGGCGCTCGGCGGCAACCGCGGCGAGCGCGTATTCGCGATAGGGAAACAGCTTGGTGCCGAAGCCGCCGCCGACATCGGGCGTGATCACGCGCATCTTGTCCGGCGGCAGCTTCATGACGTCGCCGGCGATGATGTCGCGGATGATGTGGCTGCCCTGGCTGCCGAGCGTGAGCGTATAACGGTCGCCGTCGTATTCGGCGACCACGCCGCGGGTGTCGAGATAATTGGTGACCAGCCGCTGGTTGACGATAGTGAGTTCGACGACCTTTGCGGCCCTGGCAAAGGCGTCTTTGGTGGCGGCCGCGTCGCCGACCGCGACTTCGAAGGCGAGATTTCCGGGCCGGTCGGGCCAGACCTGCGGCGCGCCGTTTTTCAGCGCCTCGATGGCGCCGGTCACATGCGGCAGCGGCTGCCAGTCGATCTCGACCGCCTCCCAAGCATCTTTCGCGCCTGCAAGCGTGTCGGCCACGATAAAGGCGACCGAGTCGCCGACATAGCGCGCGACATCGCGCGCGAGAACCGGGTGCGTGGGGATCCTGATCTCGACGTCGGGAACCACGCCGGGCGTCGGCAGCGGCCCGAGATGCCCGATATCGGCTGCGGTCAGCACCAGGCGGACGCCGGGCATGGCCCGCACGCGGTCAAGCTTCGCAATCTGGAAGCGGGCATGCGCATGCGGCGAGCGCACCACGACCGCATGCAGCGTCGCCTCGGGCGCGACGTCGGCGACATAGCGCCCCGCCCCGCGCAGCAGCGCCTCGTCTTCCTTGCGTGTGAGCGGCTGGCCGAAGCCGAATTTCATTGTCAATGCCGTTACCCTGGGCCGGGTCTCATGGAGGGGACTTTTCCGCGCGCTGCCGCTGCCGGCGGCGGGACGACAAATGTACCGCAATCCAGCGGGTGACCACATAGAACACCGGCGTGAAGATCAGGCCGAACAGGGTAACCCCGATCATGCCGGAGAACACCGCGGTGCCGAGGGTCTGGCGCAGCTCGGAACCCGCGCCGATCGCCCAGACCAGCGGTGTCACGCCGAGAATGAAGGCGAAGGACGTCATCAGGATCGGCCGCAGCCTGAGATGGGCGGCTTCGACCGCGGCATCGAAGCGGTTGCGGCCGCCGTCCTCGAGCTGCTTGGCGAATTCGATGATCAGGATGGCGTTCTTGGCGGCAAGGCCGATCAGAACGACGAAGCCGACCTGGGTGAGGATGTTGTTGTCCTGTCCGCGCAGGACCACGCCGACGATCGAGGCGATCAGGCACATCGGCACGATCAGGATGACCGCGAGCGGCAGCGTCAGGCTCTCGAATTGCGCCGCCAGCACCAGGAACACGAACACCACCGCCAGCATGAAGACGAACATCGCGGTGTTGCCGGCGCGGATCTGCTGGAAGGCGAGCGTGGTCCATTCGTAAGAGAAGCCCTGCGGCAGCGTCTGCGCGGCGAGCTGCTCCATGATCTTGATCGCCTGTCCCTGGCTGTAGCCGGGCGCCGCCGCGCCGTCGAGCTCGGCCGCGGGATACAGATTGTAGCGCGGCACGCGATAGGGCCCGGTGATCGTGCGCACCGTCGTGAACGCGCCGAGCGGCACCGTCTCGCCGCTGCTGTTGCGCACGCGGATCTTGAGCACGTCCTCGGAATTTGCGCGGGCGTCGCTTCTTGCCTGCGCGACCACGCGGTAGGTGCGGCCGAACAGGTTGAAGTCGTTCACGTAGGACGAGCCGAGATAGATCTGCAGGGCCGCGAACACGTCCGGCACGTTGATGCCGAGCAGCTGCGCCTTGGTGCGGTCGATGTCGAGATAGACCTGCGGCGTCGTGTTCTCGAACAGCGAGAACACCTGCATCAGGCCGGGCGTCTGCGCGGCGCGCCCCATCATGGCGTAGACCGCGCCCTGCAGCGCCTGCGAGCCGCGGCCGGCGCGGTCCTCGACCATCATGCGGAAGCCGCCGGCATTGCCGACGCCGGAGACCGGCGGGGGCGCGGCGACGAAGATCAGGCCTTCGTGGATCGAGGACAGCTTCTGGAACAGCTGGCCCTGGATGGCGGCGGCCGACTGCATGGGGTCGTGCGCGCGCTTCTCGAACGGGTCGAGCGTCACGAAGATGGCGCCGGCATTGGGCGCGTTGGTGAAGGTCGCGCCGGAGAAGCCGACGATGTTCACCGCGTGCGCGATGCCGGGGACCGAGAGCGCGATCTCGGTCGCCTTGCGGTTGACCGCGTCGGTGCGCTCGAGCGAGGCCGCCGGCGGCAGCTGCGTGATGATGATCAGGTAGCCGCGGTCGAGCTGCGGGATGAAGCCGATCGGCGTCTTGCGGAACTCGTTGAGGCCGAAGGCGATGACGCCCACGTAAACGATCAGCATCAGGGCGGCGATGCGCACGAGCTTCGCCGACAGGCGGCCATAGCCGTGGGTGAGCTTGTCGAAATAGCGGTTGAACAGGCGGAAAAAGCCGCGGATCGGGGCGCTCCACCAGTGCCCGTCGGTGATCTGGTGCCTGGGCTTGAGCAGCAGCGCGCAGAGCGCCGGCGACAGCGTGAGCGAGACGATCAGCGAGATGAAGGTGGCACCGGCGATGGTGAGCGCGAACTGGCGGTAGAACTGGCCGGAGATGCCGGTGATGAACACGGTCGGCACGAATACGGCGGTCAGCACCAGCGCGATCGCGATCAGCGCGGCGCCGACCTCGTCCATGCTTTTCACGGCGGCGTCGTGCGGGGAGAGGCCGGCCCCGATGTTGCGCTCGACGTTCTCGACGACGACGATGGCGTCGTCGACGACGATCCCGATCGCCAGCACAAGTCCAAACAGCGAAAGGTTGTTCAGTGTGAAGCCGAACAGCGCCATGAAGAAAAAGGTGCCGATCAACGACACCGGAATGGCGACGATTGGAATGATGGCTGCGCGCCACGTCTGCAGGAAAAGGATGACGACGAGAACGACGAGGATGATGGCTTCGCCGATCGTCGACTGCACGGCGTCGACCGACTGCTGAATGAACTCGGTTGGATTGTAGACGATGTCGTATTTCAGGCCCGGCGGAAAACGCTTCGCGAGCTCGTCCATCGTGGCTTTGATGTTCTTCGCCGTGGAGAGCGCGTTCGAGCCTGGCCGCTGGAAGATGCCGATAGCGATCGCCGGGTCACGATCGAGATAGGAATTGGTCGAATAGTCCTGTGCGGCAAGCTCGACCCGTGCGATATCCTTCATCCTCACTACGGCGTTGGCCGTCTGCTTGATGACGATGTTGCCGAACTCCTCGGTGCTGCTGAGGCGTCCGAGCGTCTGTACCGAGATCTGGAAGGCGCCGGATTTGTCCATCGGCGGCTGGTTGAGCACGCCGGAGGCAACCTGCACGTTTTGTCCCGCGAGCGCATTGACAACATCGTTTGCAGTGAGGCCGAGCGACTGCAGCCGGTCAGGGTCGAGCCAGGCCCGCATTGCGTAATCGCGGCTGCCGAACACGATCAGCGACCCGACACCATCGACGCGCGTGACAGCGTCGGTAATCTCGATCGTTGCATAATTCGAGATGAAGAGCGTGTCGCGCGATTTGTCCGGCGAGTAGAGATGCACGACCATCATCAGGTCGGGCGAACTCTTGTTGACGGTGACCCCGATGTTGCGCACGTCGATCGGCAGCCGCGGCTGGGCGATCGAGACACGGTTCTGCACCTGCACCTGTGCAATATCGAGGTTGGTGCCGAGTTCGAACGTCACCGAGATGGAGAACCGGCCGTCGCCGGTGGAGTTCGACGACAGGTAGATCATGTTCTCGACGCCGTTGATCTGTTGCTCGATCGGCGTGACGACGGTCGCAGCGACGACGTCGGCACTGGCGCCCGGATACTGCCCAGATACCGTAATCGTCGGCGGCGCGATTTCCGGATACTGCGCGACCGGCAGACGCCAAAACGCCACCCCGCCGAGGATCACGAAAATGATAGACACTACGGAGGCAAAAATCGGCCGGTCGATAAAGAAGTGAGATATCCGCATGCGTTCGCGCCGCCCGCTATTTTGATTGTTGGGGCGCACCGCCCGCAGACACCGGCCCTGCCGGTTTTGTGCCTTGCTCCTCGGGATGCACCTTCGTGCCGGGGCGGGCCTGCATCAGACCGTCGACAACGACGCGATCGTCGCCGCCGATGCCCTCCTTGATCACGCGCAAACCATCCGACGTGAGCTGTCCGAGCGTGACGTATTTGATGCGCGCGGTGTCCTGATCGTCGACCACCACGACGTAGCGGCGCGCCTGCTCGGTGCCAATGGCGACGTCAGGGACCAGCAGACCCTCGTAAGGCGGCGACCCCGGCACCCGCACGCGCGCGAACATGCCGGGCGTAAATACCCCATTGGCGTTCGCGAACACGGCACGACCGCGGATCGTTCCGGTCGAACGCTCGATGACGTTGTCGACGAAATCCATGCGCCCCTCGTGATCGAAGTCCCGCTCGTCGATGAGCTTGAGCGCCACCTGCACGCTCGCATTGCGGCTGGCGACGTCCTGCCCGCCGGCCTTGGCGAGCCGCTCGTAGCGCAGATACGACGCCTCATCGAAGGTGAATTCGAAATAGATCGGATCGGTCGACACGATGGTCGCCAGCAACGTCGTGTTGCCGGTCGAGCCGCCGGTAACCAGATTGCCCGGCGACACACGGCGGTCGCCGATGCGCCCGTCAACCGGCGCACGCAGCTCGGTGAATTCGAGATCAAGCTCGGCCTGGCGTACCGCCGCCTCGTTTGCCGTCACCGACGCCTTGGCATTGCGGAACGCCTGCGCACGCTGCTCGAACGTCTGGTCGGTGATGGTTTTGTCGCGCACAAGCGCCTGCCCGCGCGTGTAGTCCGCTTCAGTGAACGCGAGGTTTGACTGCGCCTGCACCAGATTGGCGCGCGCCTGGTCGAGCGTATTCTGAAACGGACGCTTGTCGATCGTGAAAAGCAGATCGCCCTGCTTGACGAGCTGCCCGTCCTTGAAGTGCAGCTTGTCGAGATAGCCGGACACACGCGCGCGCACCTCGACCGAATTGACGGCGGTGAAACGCCCGACATATTCGTCATAATCGAAAACGGTGCGCTTGACCGGTTTCGCAACAGTCACGGTCGGCGGCGGCGGTGCGCCGCGCTGCTGCTGTCGCTCCCCGCAACTCGCGACGAAAGTCGCAAGCGCAAGCGCCAGTGCAAGATTTGCGCCGCGACGTATCAAGAAAAATGATGAAACTCGCCGTCTAGGACTCATGAATTCCTGCAGCCGAACAGCAATGATTGCGGGCAGTCCCCATACCGTCGCCAGTGACCTATGTCCACCTCGGCAATTCGGCAATAGGTTGAGAAAACTGCTTTTTATCGATGTAATTTGCCTCGAAAAGCGGCAAGCCACCCGCCGCCGAATAAAATCACGATGATACCGCCGTAGACCGCCGCACCGAGGATCGCGAGGAGAGCGAGCGTGGCGAGATCACTCAGGCCGCGCCAGCTCCCGACCCATCCTGCAACGGGCGCGTGACACAGCCACAACACTGCTGCAAGCACGAGACCGGCAACAGCGAAACGCAGGATTGATTGCCGCAGGCGTTCGTCGCGCGGCATATGACCGGCGCGCGCGGCAAACCAGACCACAAGGCCGAGATTGATCCACGCGCCAATCGACGTCGCCAGCGCGAGGCCGATTTGCGCGAGCGGTCCCATCAACAGCACCTTGAACGCGATATTGACGGCGGCAGCAATCAACGCCGCCTTCACCGGTGTCGCCGTGTCGCCACGCGCGAAGAAAGTCGCCACCACGCTGCGGATGAGAACGAACGGCAGAAGACCGAACGCATAAGCCATCAGCGTACGCCCCGCTGCCTCGGCGTCGGCCGCCGTGAAGGCGCCGCGCATGAACAGCGCGCGCATGATCAGGTCGGGAATGACAAAAAATGCGGCGACGCAGGGAATCGACAGCAGCAAGGTGAATTCGATGGCGCGGCCTTGCGCATGCGCAGCGCCCCCAAGATCGCCGCCCGCGATGCGGCGTGACATCTCCGGAAGAATGACCGTGCCGGCCGCAATGCCGATGACGCCGATCGGCAGCTGATTGAGCCGGTCGGCGTAGTAAAGCGCCGACAGGGCGCCCGCCGGCAAAAAACTGGCGATGATCGTATCCGCAAACAAAGCGAGCTGGACCCCGGCCGAGCCGACAATTGCCGGCCCCAGGGCGCGGAAGAATTGCCGCACGTCGGCATCGAGCTCGGGCCAGCGGAATTTCGTCAGTACGCCGGCCAGTCCGGCATCGCCCGCGACCAGCAGGAACTCAAGAACACCGGCAACGAGAACGCCCCATGCCGCCGCATGACCTGCGGTCGGAAAGAAAGCCGCGAGCGCCAGCGCAACGATCAGCGAAAGGTTAAGCAGGATCGGCGCCGCGGCAGCGGCCGCAAAACGCTGCAGCGCATTGAGGATGCCGCCGTAGAGCGTCACCAACGTTATAAGCAGCAGATAGGGAAACGTGATGCGGGTCAGCTCGACCGCGAGCTTGAAACGGCCGGGATCGTTCGAGAAGCCGGGCGCCAGCACGTCGATCACCGCCGGCGTGAACAGCAGCGCGATCGCGAGCAAAACGATCTGGCTCGCAAGCAGCAGGGTGAAGATGCGGTCGGCGAATATGGCGGCCCGCCCTGCTCCGCCGCTTTCCCTTATGCGCGCATATGCCGGCACGAACGCCGCGTTGAACGCCCCTTCCGCGAATATGGCGCGGAAGTGGTTGGGCAGCCGCAGTGCAACGAAGAAGGCATCGGCCACGGGCCCAGCGCCGAGAACGGCGGCCAGGATGATGTCGCGGGCAAAGCCGGTGACACGCGAGAGCAGCGTGAAACCGCCGACGGTCAAAATGCGCTCAATCATCAGGGAAAGTCCCTGCCCGAGGTCGTTAATGCAGCCGATCGATAGTTGAGCCCGACGCGACGATAGCGATAGTCAGATAGGCGGAACTGCCTTAAGACAATTCCGCGCCGGAACAAAGGGCCCAAATCAGCCGCCGTCCACCGCAACCCATGCCCTCACTTATCATCCCCATTCTGCTGGCAGGCGGCGCCGGGACGAGGCTTTGGCCGGTGTCGCGTGACGCCCTGCCAAAGCAGTTCCTGCCATTGATCGGCGACAGGTCGACCTACCAGGAAACGCTGTTGCGCGTGCGGGATGCGATGTTCGCGCCGCCCATCGTCATCACGGGCCCCAACTTCCATTTCTTTGCGCGACGTCAGGCCGAGGAGATCGGCGTCGACGCCACGATCGTCATTGAGCCGATGCGGCGCGATTCGGGACCTGCGATCGCTGCAGCAACCATGGTTGCCAGCCGCCGCGACCCCAAAGCCGTGGTGCTGGCGCTCGCCGCCGATCACATCATCCCGGACATCGATGCCTTCCGCGCCACATGCCGCGCCGGGCTCGTTGCCGCCGAGGCAGGTCGCATTGTCACGTTTGGAATCAAGCCAACCGAGCCAAAGACCAGCTACGGCTACATTCTTCCCGGCGAAGCAATCGGTGACGGCGTCTTCGCGGTAAAGAGCTTTGTTGAAAAGCCGGACGCCGGAACTGCGACGCGCTATGTCCGCGACGGCTATCTCTGGAATTCCGGCAACTTTCTTTTCCGTGCGGCCGTGCTGCTGTCCGAGCTCAAACGGCTGGAGCCCGAGATGGCTGCCAGCGTCGACGCGGCCGTTGCGAATGCCGGCAACGATCTCGGATTCCTGCGCCTGGAATCGGAAGCGTTTTCGCGTGCGCCGCAGAAGTCAATCGACTATGCGGTGATGGAAAGGACCGACCTGGCGGCGGTCGCCCTCGGTAATTTCCGCTGGTCGGATATCGGCAGCTGGGATGCACTGTTCGACGTTACATCCCGCGACTCCGCCGGCAATGTTCTGCAAGGCTCGGTCATGACGATGGATGCAAAGGGTTGCGTGGTGCATTCCAATGATCGTCTCACCGCTGTCGTCGGCGTCAACGATCTGGTGGTGGTCAGCACCTCCGATGCCGTGATGGTGGTGCCGCGCGCACGCGCGCAGGACGTTCGCGAGCTCGTCAGCAAGCTCAAGACAGCAAAAAGGCCGGAGGCAACCGACCACAAGCGGGTCCACCGGCCCTGGGGTTATTACGAATCAATCGATGCAGGCGAGCGTTTTCAGGTCAAACGTATCGTTGTCACTCCCGGCGGTGTCCTTTCGTTGCAAAAGCATCGTCACCGCGCCGAACACTGGGTCGTGGTGCGAGGCACCGCCGAGGTCACGATCGGCGAAAAGGTCCGCGCGGTGCACGAAAATGAGTCGGTTTACATCCCGATCGGCAGCGTGCACCGGCTGGCGAACAAGGGAAAAATCCCGCTTGAGCTGATCGAAGTACAGACCGGCAGCTACTTCGGCGAGGACGATATCGAGCGGCTCGACGACATTTACAAGCGCACTTAGGCGCTTGCTCGCAACTTTACCTTCAGGATCTACGCTGAGGAAAAGACGTTTCTGAGTCATTCCGGGGCGCGCTGAAAGCGCGAACCCGGAATCCAGCAACAACTTTTTTACTTTTCTGGATTCCGGGTCGCCGCTTCGCGGCGTCCGGAATGACAATGGAGAGCGGAGAGCTCCATCATTCCTTCAGCGCGCGGCGCGTGGCATCGATAATACGGTCCTGCGTCGCCACGTCGAGATAGGCGTGCATCGGCAGGCTGATCACCTCGGCCGCAAGCCTGTCGCTGACCGCAACCCCGCCTTTTCCGGCCGGATATTGCTTGTAGGCCTGCTGCCGATGCAGCGGGATCGGGTAATAGATCGCCGTCGGAACACCTTCAGTCTTCAGCGCCGCGGCAAGCGCATCGCGGCGGCCACCCGCGACACGGATTGTGTACTGCGCCCACACCGAGGTGTAGCCGGCCGGAATACGCGGCACCACGACAACGTCGCCGAAAGCTTCGTTGTAGCGATTGGCAATCCGGTTGCGGGCGTCGATTTCGTCGGGGAAAATCTTCAGCTTCTCGATCAGGATCGCCGCTTGGATCGTGTCCAGCCGCGACGCGAGACCGATGCGGATGTTGTCGTATTTGTCGCTGCCCTGCCCATGCACACGCAGGCTGCGGAGAGCCTCGGCAAAGCCGTCGTCGTCGGTCATCACGGCGCCGCCATCGCCATAGCAGCCGAGCGGCTTGGCGGGGAAAAAGCTGGTCGCCGTCGCCCGGCCAAACGTACCCAGGCGCCGATTGTTGCAGGTTGCACCAAAAGCCTGGGCGGCGTCGTCGAGAACCAGCAGGTCTTCAGCCTTTGCCACGGCCTGGATCGCGCCGTGATCGGCCGGCAGGCCAAACAGGTCCACCGGAATAATCGCTTTCGGCGTGAGTCCGGTCTCCCTCGCCGTCGCCACCGCGCCCGCAATTCCCTTGGCATCGATGTTGAACGTCGCTGCATCGACGTCGACAAAGACCGGCGTCGCACCGACCAGGGCTGCGACCTCCGCCGTCGCGCAGAAAGTGAATGACGGACAGAGCACCGCATCGCCCGGGCCGACCCCCATTGCGCGCAATGCCAGAACCAGCGCATCGGTGCCGCTGGCGCAGGTCACAACGTGGCGCGCGCCGCAGAACGCCGCGAGCTCGGCTTCGAGCGCACGCACCTCCGGCCCGAGAATGAACTGGCAATGGCTCAGGACCCTGGCAACCGCAGCGTCAATGGCGGGACCCATCCTGCGGCGCTGCGCGGCCACGTCAATAAACGGGATCGGAGGATTGGTGCGCAAATTCATCGAACGAAAACGACCCGGCCCGTCAACCGGCGACGACACGGGGACCCTTGCGTTGCACAGGCGTCACCACGGTCGGCCGCGTCGCCAGGCAGCGCGTCGCGATTTCAAGGCTGGCCACCGCCTCTTCGCCTGTGACGGCAGGCGCAGCCCCGGAACGCACGGCCCGAAGGAAGGCAAACAACTCGGAACGCAGCGGCTCGGCGTGACCGACCGACAGATGCCGCATCGAATAGCTCCCATCTGGCTGGAAGCCGAAGCATTCGGTCACCTGGCGTGTCAGCAGATCGCCCATCACATATTTTCCACGCGTCGCCACGGTGACGTTGCGTGCCTTGAACGGCGTCAGCCAATTCGTGTTGATGTGCGCCAGCACGCCGGAAGCGGTGCGAAACTGCAGAAGCGCGATGTCCTCGCGTTCGGCAACCGCGCTCGAAAGCTGCGGCTGCACCTCGGTTATATCGGAATCGGTGAACCAGCGGATCAGGTCGATATCGTGCACCGCGAGGTCGATCACCACGCCGACATTCGACATGCGCGGCGGGAACGGGCCAACGCGGGTGATGGCAATGGAAAGGATATCCTCGCCGCGGATCGCTTCCTTGATAGCCTCGACTGCCGGATTGAAGCGCTCGACATGGCCGACCATCAGCGTCACCCCGGCCCGGCGCGCCACATTGATGATCTCACGTCCCTCTTCAACCGATGACGCAATCGGCTTTTCCACCATCACATGAACGCCGCGCGCGATACAGGCCAGCGCGATGTCCCGATGAAGATGAGTTGGCGCGGCGATCGTCATCGCGTCGATATCGCGCTCAAGCAGTTCGTTGGCGTCCGACACAGCAATGCAACCCAATGTCCGCGCGACGAAGTCGGCCTGCCTGCGGTCGGGATCGGCGACGCCGACCAGCTCGGTTCCGGGCAGCCCGGCGAATACGCGCGCGTGATTGCTGCCCATGACGCCGACACCTACGACACCGACACGCAACGGGCGCTCCGCGCTAGCGACTGCAGCCTGCATCATGTTCTGATGGTATCCCCTCGCCCCAAAATGTCCGCCGCCCATCCTCCCCTAGCACGATGACGTAAGGCTGGCGACAGCCCCTGGGAAAGCAGGGCGAACACGTTTTGAGTCAGTCTGTGACACGCAAGGAAAACAAGGAGTTATTAATGCGGACACATATAAAATGCGTTGGGTCTGGGCTAAAGTTGCTTTGACGCGTCTCAGCGACTCATGGGGAACCGAACACCGGACGATATCGCCAGGCGGCGCCACTTATGACGGCGACGACCATGCAAGCCGCGGAGAGAGTGACGCCCAAGGTTTTCGGTGTAAGGACGGCAACTCGATTGCACCGCTGCGGCCTGCTCAGTCCTTCGAACGGAGGACGGCGAGTGTCACTCGAAAAAATGAGATGACTGAATGGATTTCTACATCCAATGGCCCATCACAAGACCACCAACGAATGAAATAAGGCTCGCTCCAAACACCAGCGCACGTGTTCTCGGCTCGGCTGCAACCGCAAAAAGCCCAGAACTGATCAGGGCAATCGCCAAAAGCACAATGTCCAAAATAGGATGCAAATTCGATTCCCGCTGTCGATGAGTCGTATAGAACGAAACAACCTGCACTGGCAACGCACAACCTGGCGTGCGGGCCCGGAATTCACACCCAATACGTTCACACTTTGTCGAGGCGATGTGACGGGATGGATCTGTGGAGGGTCAGGCAGTCTGTCTCAAGACCCCAACTTCTCGTCGCAAGGTGACGCTCACTTTCCCGATCAAGTCCTCGTCGAGTGAAAGCGCGCTGGGCAAATTGAGAGCGTATGGCGAAACAGAATAGGCAACCGTGTTGGCCTTTTGCGCTTTGGCTGCCTCGGGGCTGTCGCGGAACGCAGGAATTGCACTCAATGGATAAAAAAACGGACGAACATCGACGCCTCGCTGTCTCAGGCGGGGCACGAGGGTTTCCTTTTTGATACCAAGCGCCGCATCCAGGAGAACGGTGGTCATCCAGTAGGAATTGAAAAGTCCGGGCACATCCGGATTCAACGATCCCAAATTCCAGTCGGCTAACGCCTTGCGGTACCAAGAAAATATCTGGCGCTTCTTGGCTACCAACTCATCAACGCGCTCCAATTGTGCAAGTCCCAGTGCCGCCTGCATCGACGACATTTTGTATTTCCAGCCGACCTCCTCATTGAAGAACATCGTGTCGCCCGGAACACGGCCGTGGTCGCGCAACTTCATGACCCGCGTGCGCAGATGGTCGTCATCGAGGACGAGCATGCCGCCCTCGCCGGTCGTCAGCGTCTTCGAGCCGTGAAACGAAAAGGCAGACATCACGCCGAATGAACCGGCGCGACGTTCACGCCAGCGCGACCCGATCGCCTCAGCCGCATCCTCGATGAGGACAACGTTGTGGCGGTTGGCAACTTCGGAAATCCGGTCCCAATCGGGCATGGCGCCGTAGAGATCGACGACGATTGCAGCCCTGGTCCGCGGCGTGATCGACGCTTCAAATGCGTCGGCTGACAGACACCAGCTATCCGAATCGAGGTCGGCGAAGACCGGCGTTGCGCCGACATAACGCACCGGTGCGACCGAGGCAATCCACGTGCAATCGGGAACGATCACCTCGTCGCCCTGCCCGATGCCGAGCGCGAGCAGTGCGAGATGCAGGCCGGACGTGCACGATGGGAGCGAGATCGCGAATTTGCGCCCACAATGCGCAGCGAAAGCCTGCTCGAACCGCTCATGAAAAATGTTGGCGGTGTCGTACCACGCCGACTTCACGGCCTCGGTGACATAGTCGACTTCCTTCTGCGTGATGGAAGGCCCGGCGATCGGGATTCGGGTCATTCGAGTTCATCCATAAAAATTTTTTCTATTTTTCTTCCGTTCCACTCGACTACATCAGCAAGTATCGCGCGGGCCTTCGAAGGATTTACGCCCGCATAGACGGTTGTGACATCGCCCGGCAAGCGATCCGGAGGCAGTACAGGGAGTCCCAGATGCGTCTTACCGTGCAGATGCGGATTTCGGTCAATGAAACATACAAGATCGGCAAGCTTGCCGATTCGGGCCGCAATAAATGAACCATAAAACCCGGCGCCGTAGATTGCACTTTTCTGGTTCGCGCGACGTTCTGCAACACTGGCAAGCATGCCGGCGGCCTTGGACCAAAAATTTGCGATTTCAAACACCGGCTCAAGAACTACAGGACCGATGGCGCCGACGTCACTGCTCTCGGTAACCTGCGCGACCACCGCAAGACCACCGGCAAAAGCTTCACGATCAATCTTGAGTTTCCGAAAACCAGCCATGCCGAGAGCACGCTCGATAGACGAGATCGTGAAATGGCTCAGATGATCGACAACAAGAAAGTCGCCAGGATTTGCCAAAAGATCCGGTACAGTGAAAAGAAACTTGCCATTTGGCTTGAGCATGGAACGGATTGCGCGGAGTACTTCGATGGGCGATTCAACGTGTTCCAGCACAAAATACGCTGAAGCCACATCGAACTTCTGTTTCCATTTTTCCGGCAAGGAGTAGGTGGCGCAGCGATCTTCCGGCAACCACGAATTCCAATTGGACCGGTAATCCATGCTCACATCGAAAACATGCCCAATGATGTCGGGCCTAATGGTCTGCACTCTTTTCAGCGTCGCAGCCTTTGCGGCGCCATAGTCCAGCAAGAGCGCGCCCTTGGGAGGATCGACGAGTTCGGCAAGCAGCTCTGCCTGACGGTCGGTTCTATAGATGAGGTCACTCGCACCGACCGCATAAAGTTGGTCATGCTCGTCCGATTCGAGCGAGATTCGATACTCGGTGTCGTAATACTTGCGCACATCGAGCAAGTTGTCAGATTGAACGTGACCACAGGATTTGCACAGAAACAGCCGCGTCGGCACGTCAATCAGCGTCGTCATGGAAGAGATGCTCGGCGGCGGCGAAATAAGAATCGCCTGGCCCAATGCAGAGCCGCAAACGCGACAGCTAGTTAACTGTACCACTTGATTTGTCGTGTCGATTCGCGACGAGCTCGGGAACAACGTCCTGAAACTTAACTCCCGCCGCAAAGGAGCCGCGCCAGCCAAGCTTTATTCCTACCGGGTCCGCAAAATTAAATATCCGCCACTGCATGCTCCACCGTGGCGCGCGTGATGCGTTTTGTCCCGATGCATGAAGTGTGAGGAAATCCATGTTCAAGAGATCACCTGGCATCGTCAGGGGCGCAATCCGCGAATATTTTTTCAGCAGTTCGTCTTCACGGTCGAGTCGAAGTGCGTACGCCCCGGCCTTTCCGATGCCCTCGTCATCCGAATAAACGGGTATCGGCCCCTCCTTGTGCGATCCGGGGCACAGTTCAACGGGACCGGTCTCCGCGCGCACCGGCAGCAATGGCGACCAAAATACGATACCGTCGAGGCTGCGCAGCTGCGCCGGGAATTCCTGATGCCAGGGTGCGCGGAATTTTTCCTCTCCTGGATTATCGATGCGAATGCCGTAGCCCCCCGCAGCGATACCCGGTTTTGCGTGCGGACGCAGGCTCTTGAACAGCGAGATATTTTTAGGCGCGGCGACGAGCTGAATAAACTCGGGTATTTGCTTCACCGCATCGTATATCTCTCCGCCCAATTTGCGATCGACCGCAATAATCGCGGGATACCCGCGCGTCATTGCCTCTTCTGGAGTTGAGAGCGGCGCATCGATTTTATGTTTGTTCGCAACAAGACCAATGATTTCCCGGATCGCCAGCTGGATCGGCCGTATTTCGGTTTCGTAGTCATAGAATGCTTTCGTCAGAACGAAACCGTCCCTGGAAAATTGCTCTGCCGGTCGATTGTTCATGATGACCTTCAATCTAGCATCGGCACTTCCCGACCCCGACCAATCCGAAGCGGATCCCCGTCTGCAAGTTACCGCATAAGAAACTCCTGCCATGGGATTGTCTTTGGACGAATTGCATCGTTCGCCCGCGGCCCGAGATTTGCCACAAGATCCAGCACCGATACGTAAGGTGTAAACGAACCATGGAGTTGCGAATAGGATTCCTGTGAATAGTCCACATATTCGACCGAAATCCCCTGAGCCTCAAAAGCTTGGTGATCAAGGTAGTTGGCGGCCCCGTGCGCAGTCACATAGCGACGGCCACCCACCGCCTTGACGATTGAAAGAACTCTCTCCCAGGAAGAACCGTGGATCTCAAGCTGGCTCGACCTCAACCACCGCGATGGCTTTTTTAAAGCCAGCGAAGCTGCCGACAGCTCGACGCTGGCTATCAGGAGTTCAACCAGTGGATCGACTTTATAAACCCGGTCAAAGAGATGGAGTGCGTCCTTGATAAACAGTGCCCCCGCCAGCGACTGGCAGACAAGTTCGCGGTGCTGCCGTTTCCAGTCGCCGGCGGCTGCCTCGAGCCGGTTGATCGGCTGAAATTGGCCTTTGCCCTTCAGCGGTATCGTCATCCATTTTATGCCATTCGGATGCTTGATCTGAATTCGATTGGTGAAACTGCCTTTTGAAAACTGCGCATCGTCAAGATGCACATAAATATCGGCTGAAGTCACAAGCTCAAAAAATCCTTTCCAGGGAAATAGGTGTGGCTGCGATATGACTACAGAGGTCACGAAGGTGACCCTCCTTCCAAAAGGCGCTCCATAAGAAGCACATCATGATAATGACGCCCGTCGAAATAATGCTGATGAAGAACGCCAACTTTTTGGAATCCTGAACGCTCGTAAAGATGGACTGCAACCTTGTTGTCCAGCCGCACTTCGAGTGAGATCTTGTGCAGATTCAGATTTGCGCGAGCGTAGTCGCATAGCAGCCGCAGCGCCTCGCGACCCGCGCCCTGCCCTCTGGCGTCGGAAACGATTGCCATGCCAAGCTTGCCATGGCGGGATTTCTGATGGACGTCGAAAATCTGGACAAATCCAATGCTTCTTTTTGCTCCGTCCATCACAATCTGAAAGGTGCCGCCCTTCTCCCCCAGGCGTCGGGCGACCCATTCTTTGACTTCGCCATCGCTTAAACCTTCCGCCGGCAGATGATTCAAAAGTAGTTTTTGCAGGGCAATGTCGCGCCGAATAGAGGCAAGAAATTCGAGATCGGCCGCCGTAACGGCTCGCAATGATATCTGCGCTTTCATCACGGCGCGATGCACCGGAGATATCCACCCGGCGAACTCGAGAAAACAAGCTTGCCGTTGATCACCGGATCGACCTCGAACCGGTTGGTCTCCTGTAGAAAAATGTTCAGCGCCGTCAGAGGCTCATCGCCCTTAAACCACGTTTTAGAACGATTTTCTGGTGCGCGACTCTCGTCAATATGACCGACCAGCGTGTCGGCGACGACGAGATACTGGCCCTTGGTTACAAGCGGCCCATAGTTGCGCAGCTCGCTGAGAACATGATCCCGGCTGTGATCAGAATCGAGCACCACCATCACGTTCGAATCGGGAGGGATTTCTCCTCGAACACGCGCCAGCGTTTCTGGATCGGTTGACGGCCCCTCGATCAATCTTATTCTTTTCGCCATCGGATGGCTTTCGATAGTTTGGCGATTGTGCGGACGAATATCCAGATCCACCCCGACCACCTTTCCGCGTCCAATAAGCTCGAGAAGCGAGGCCATGAAAACAACGGATCCCCCTCGAGCGACGCCGGTCTCGATGATCACATCAGGCTTGGTTGCGACTATTACTTCTTGAGTTGCCATAATATCGGCCGGCAACTGGATAATCGGGACGCCCATCCAACTCCAAAGATATGCATATCGGTAGTTGTCGACTGCAAGAAGCGCGTCGAGTGCCTGCTTAAAAACTTCTTGGTCCTTCCCAAGCGCTAATGACAATTCTCTTGCTCGCGCGGCGAATTGGCCGCGGTCGTCCGCAATTTTGAGATCTGTTTCGCGATCAGTCACGAAATCACCAGTTTCGGAATTGCCTGCACGAAGCGACAGCCCCATTGACGCGCAACGGCAAGCTGCTCTTCAATTTCGGAACGCAGGTTCCACGGCAAAACCAGAATCCAATCGGGCCTGTCCGCAATCAAATGAGACTGATTTACAATCGGGATGTGACTGCCGGGCAGATATTTTCCTTCCTTCATCGCATTTCGATCGGCAACATATTGCAATAAGTCGCCATGGACACCGGCAAAGTTCAGCAATGTATTGCCCTTGGCTGCCGCTCCATATCCGCCGACCTTGCGACCTGTAGCTTTTTGTTCCCTCAGGAAGGAAAGCAGCGAAGCCTTTACGCCTTCAGCTTGTTCCTGAAAACCGGTGTAAAGCGCACTGGTCGCGACGCCGACATTTTGTTCGTTTGCCAGCATCGCTTCGACCGCTTTCGCAGGCTCCGCGCTGCCGTTTCGCTGCGCAAATACCCGCAGGCTGCCCCCATGAGTCGGCAACTGCTCCATATCGACAACCCTCAGCCCGTTGGAATGAAGGATACGACTCACAGCCGTCAATGAGTAATACGAATAGTGCTCATGATAGATCGTATCGAACTGATTTTCACGGATGAGATTCAGTAGATACGGAAATTCAAAAGTGGCAACGCCATTCGGCTTGAGAAGAACCGCAATGCCGGCAGTGAAATCATTGATATCGGGAACATGTGCGAGCACATTGTTAGCGACAATGAGGTCAGCGCACTGCCCTTTATTTGCAAGCTCGGACGCGAGTTCCTTTCCAAAGAACGCCTCAACGATAGGGATTCCCTTCGCGCGCGCCGCTGCCGCCGTACTTCCTGTTGGTTCTACGCCGTAGCATGGGATTTGGCGTTGTTGCACGTACTGCAGCAGATAACCGTCGTTGGCCGCAATCTCCGCGACCAGACTCTGCGGGCCAAGGCGGAGCCGATCGCAAATTGTGGCGACGTAGTCGCGCGCGTGATTGAGCCAAGTGCTGGAAACCGAGCTGAAGTATGCATATTGGTCCGTGAATAATTCTTGCGCCTTGACGTAGTCCTCGGTCTGAACCAGCCAGCAATTTTCGCAGACCAGCACCCGCAGCGGATAACGCTTCTCCGGCATGCATAGCTGCTCTCGCGTCAGGTAGGCGTTCGACGGCGGCGACGTGCCCAGGTCAATGAAAGGCAGCCGCAGGTCTGAACGGCAGTGACGGCATTTCACAGCGAAAGACCTTTGAAATCGGATGACAGCGCCGGGTGGCTACTGTCCCGCATGGACAATTCAGCGACCGGGAGCGGCCAGGCGATGCCGACCCTCGGCTCCTGCGGGTGAATGCCGCCCTCGGCCTGCGCGGCATAGGCGGCACTGTGAAAGTAAAGCAGCTCGCAATCGTCCTCCAGCGTCTGCAGACCATGCGCAAAGCCAGCAGGTATGAGCAGGCTTTTGTTATTACCGGCGGACAGCTCCTCGCCGTGCCACTGCAGGAAAGTCGGCGAGTCCTGCTTCAAGTCGACAGCAACGTCAAAAACCCTTCCCGCGAGGCACGAGACGAGCTTCATTTCGACGTGCGGCGGAAACTGGAAATGCAGGCCGCGCACAGTACCTTTCCGCCGAGTCATCGTCCGGTTTGTCTGTAAAATCGAGAACTGAATTCCGTTCGCGGCAAATTCGTCCGTGCAGAACAACCGTTCCAGGTAGCCGCGTTGGTCCGCCAGCGGCTTTCGCTCAACTAATGTGAGCCCCGCAAGCGGCGTCGGATGAAAGGTGAAGCGCGGGCTCATGTCGCGGCCTTCGCAGCGAAGTCTCCAAGCTGGCGACTCATGAGTTGGCGCAGGTCGCGACCCTGCTGCCAGGACTTGTACCATTCGACGGCCCGTTCAAGCGTTTCTGTGAGATTCCATCGTGGCTTCCAGCCCAGCATCTGCATGGCCTTGGTCGAATCGAGACGAAGCGTTGCGGCTTCCGGGAGGTTCGCACTGCCGACTACTTCCACACGCGCTCCCTCGCCCCAAAGGCCAGCGACCGTTTGCGCAACCAGCAGGACATTCGCGTCGTTGCCGGCAGCCGGCCCAAAATTGAATGCGGTCGCGTAGCGGGCTGAGTTCGCGCCCAGCAATCGTTCCGCGACATCGATATATCCCGCGAGCGGTTCGAGCACGTGTAGCCAGGGCCGTACAGCGCCAGGATTGCGCAGCCTGACCGGCGAACGTGACACAAACGCCCGGATGCAATCAGGCACCAGCCGGTCCGGCGACCAGTCACCGCCACCCACGACGTTACCCGACCTGACGGACGCAATCACGATATTGGAGGCTGGCGGTCCGAGCGCGGCGGCACTGGCGCGGAAAGAGGCAACTATGAGCTCCGCGCACCCCTTGCTCGCGCTGTATGGATCGTTGCCGCCCATCGGATCGGTTTCTCGATAAGACCTGGCGTCGCCAACATTCTCGTAACACTTGTCGCTCGTGACGATGACCGCTGCGCGGACCGAAGCTGTCTGAAGGACTGCACCGAGCACATGCGCGGTTCCCAAAATATTGACGTCGAATGTCTCGAGGGGAATCGAATAAGACAGGCGCACAATGGATTGAGCGGCAAGATGAAACACGACTTCCGGTCGTGCTTCCACAAGCGTCTGCTTCAGCGCCGAAGAATTACGGATATCGGCGCGGATATCGCGTGCAACAAGCTCGCCGATCCCGGCAACGCGGAAAAGACTGGGCTCCGTCGGCGGATCGAGCGAATATCCGAAGACCTCTGCGCCCTGCTCCCGGAGCCAAAAGCTCAACCACGCACCCTTAAATCCGGTATGGCCCGTGATCAGGACCCGCCGGCCGCGCCAGAAATCTGCTGTCACCACAGCTTCCACGGCGCGCGGTTGTCGCGCCAAAGTTGTTCGAGAAGACGCACGTCGCGGAGCGTATCCATCGGGTGCCAGAATCCGGCATGCTTGAAAGCCATCAAATGGTTGTCGGCGGCCAACCGCGACAGTGACTCGGATTCCCAACTCGTTTCCGTACCGTCAATGTAACGCAGCACCTTCGGAGACAGCACGAAGAAGCCACCGTTGATCCAGCCACCGTCGCCTTTCGGCTTTTCCACAAATTCACGAACGGCGCCGTTTTCAATACTGAGACCTCCGTAACGGCCCGGCGGCTGCACGGCTGTCACGGTTGCCAGCCTGCCGTGATCGCTGTGAAATTTCAGCAGCTTGGCAATATCGACATCCGCAACACCATCTCCATAGGTGAAGCAGATCGCGTCTTCTTCTCTTATGTGCGCTTCCACCGCGCGGAGCCGCCCGCCAGTATTGGTATCCTCGCCGGTGTCAACAAGTGTCACATTCCACGGCTCGACAAGGCGCTGATGCACGAGAACACGGTTGTTCGACAAATCGAACGTCACATCTGACATGTGCAGGCCGTAATTCGCAAAATATTCCTTGATTAAATAGCCCTTGTACCCACAGCAGACGATGAAGTCGTTCACGCGAAAGGCCGAGTAGATCTTCATGATGTGCCAGAGGATCGGGCGGCCGCCAATTTCGATCATCGGCTTTGGCTTGAGCTGCGTCTCCTCGCTCAGCCGCGTTCCCAACCCGCCCGCAAGAATGACACACTTCATGGTGCCCACACGAGGTAGCGTTCCAGTTCAGGGAAAAAGCGTCAGTCGCATGAAGCCAGAGCCCCTGCGGGCTCGCACTATGGAATGATTCGTCAATTGAATCGAGAAAATCGCATGCCCGCGTGGCCTGAATCCGCGACAGTTTAAGTGGGACGATATATCAAGCTGGTCCGTCCACATGCCCTCGAGGCATTCACTCCGGCTGCGACGGCCAGCCTTCACCCTTCGTGCTATTCGGCCGCGCGCGAGGCCGGAACTGCCAGACGTAGACCCGCCGCAACGGCGTCATCGCGGAAAGATTTCACGGCGGCGAGCGAAAGTTCGGTGGCCGACTTGGTGCCGATCAAGGGGAGCTTTTTCAGCACATCGGCGGGCGCGGTGATGATGTGACACCCCATCTCATCCGCCTCCACGACATTGAAGACCTCGCGCGTGGAAGCCCAGATGATCTCGACATTGCGGGTCTTCCGCGCACGCGCGATCGCGTCCTGCACGATCGACCGATAGTCGATGCCGAAGTCGGCGAGCCGGCCGGCAAATACGGAGACGCAGGCGGGCGCCCCGCCGTCCAGCGCTTCGACGGCACGCGCGACCTGCTCGCCGGTAAAGATCGCGGTCATGTTGATGCTGACGCCTTCGCGCGAGAGCGTGCGGACTGCGTCAAACAATGGTTCTCCGCGCGTGTTGGTCACCGGCAGCTTGACGTAGACGTCCTTGCCCCAGGTGGTGATGACCCGCGCCTGCGCGACCATCTCGGAGACATCGTCGGAAAACACCTCGAAGGAAATGTGCCGGTCGGGTACTGCAGCGACCAGATCGCGCGCATAGGCCGCGTAGTCACTGACACCCGCCTTCTTGAGCAATGACGGATTAGTCGTGAAGCCGGCGATCCATGGTTGCTTGGCCATTTCGACGATCTGCGCCTTGTCGGCGCCGTCGGTAAACAATTTGACCTTCAACTGGGCCAGTTTTGGAGCCGACATTGTTCGCTTATCCTGTATGCCGCAGGTATCGCCCAATATAAGACGATTGTTCATGTGATCCAATGCATGCGCCGGCACTATTCAGGCCGGAACCGCAATTACTCACAGGCGGTGATAAGCGCGGTACCATTCGACGAAGCGGGCGATTCCGTCGGCGATCGAAGTTGCCGGGCGGAAACCGGCATCGCGCTTGAGATCGTCAATGTCGGCGTAGGTCGCGGGCACATCACCGGGCTGCATCGGCAGCAGTTCGCGCCTGGCCTTTTTGCCGATCGCCTCTTCGAGTAAACGCACGACCTCAAGCAACTCGACCGGCTTGTTATTTCCAATGTTGTAGACGCGCCACGGCGCACTGCTCGAACCAGGATCGGGAGATGCAGTCGAAAACGCCTGATCGGCCATGGCAGGCCGGTCGATCAGCCGCACAACCGATTCCACGACGTCATCAACATACGTGAAGTCCCGCCGCATATTGCCGTTGTTGAAGAGTTTAATTGCCTGGCCGGCGAGTATCGCCTTGGCAAAGATCCACATGGCCATGTCCGGCCGGCCCCATGGCCCATATACCGTGAAAAATCGCAAGCCAGTCGCCGGCAATCCGAACAGGTGCGCATAAGCATGCGCCATCAGTTCGTTTGCCTTCTTCGATGCACCATACAGGCTTAGCGGATGGTCCACGTTGTCATGCACCGAAAACGGCATCCGCGTGTTCGAGCCGTAGACAGAGGACGACGAGGCATAAAGAAGATGCCGGCAGCCATTGTGCCGGCAGCCCTCCAGGATCGTCGTGAAGCCGGCGAGGTTGGCGTCGATATACGCAAACGGGTCGACCAGCGAGTGACGGACGCCGGCTTGCGCTGCCAGGTGCACGACATAGGGAAAGCGATGCTGCCTGAAGAGCGCTGGCGTTGCCGCGCGGTCGGCGAGGTCGAAAGTCACGAAATTGATCCGGCCCGATTTGGCGAGCTCGGCGCGGCGGGCCTCTTTCAATGCCGGATCATAGTAGGCATTCATGTTGTCGAGACCGACGACGTCCCGGCCTTCGCTCAGCAGCCGCCTGGCAACGTGGAAGCCGATAAACCCGGCCGCGCCGGTGACGAGAATGGGCCCATCAGCCATCGGCATCGCACTTATGTTTGATCGCTAGGGCCGCCAAAGATCGATTCCTTTCGGCTTTTTTTCCCGATCGAGCCTTGCCTTGATATCGAGCACGACGCCTCCGCCGTCTTTAAGCAATTTCGCGATGAGCGGCCACCCGCCCGCAACGTAATCCTTGTGGGCGACGGCAAAAACAACCGCGTCCGCCGGCCGCAGGGAGGCGAAAGGTGTCAAGCTCATTCCATACTCATGCTTGACCTCATCCGGCGAGGCGAGCGGGTCGGTAAGCTGCACCTCCACGCCAACCCGCTGAAGCTCGCGGGCAACATCGATAACCTTCGAATTACGGATATCAGGCACGTTCTCCTTGAAGGTCGTTCCAAGGATTGTCACCGTCGGGTTCGCGCGGCCGCGCTGCATGAGCGCACGCATGCATTCTCGCCCCACCCTTGCTCCCATGCCGTCATTGATCCGGCGCCCGGCGAGAATAATCTCCGGATGATAGCCCGCTTTTTCGGCGCGAAAGGTCAGATAGTACGGATCGACGCCGATGCAGTGCCCGCCGACCAGACCAGGCTGAAAATTGAGGAAATTCCATTTGGTCGAAGCGGCCGCCAGAACGTCGCCTGTGTCGATGCCAAGGTGCTGAAAGATGGCTGACAGCTCGTTCATAAATGCGATGTTGAGGTCGCGCTGCGTGTTTTCAATGACCTTGGCCGCCTCGGCAACCTTGATCGACGGCGCCCGGTGGATACCGGCCTTGACCACCGAACCATAGACATCAGCCACGATATCGAGCGTCCGCGCATCCTGCGCCGAAACCACTTTGATGATGGTTTCGAAACGGTGTTGCCTGTCCCCGGGATTGATCCGCTCCGGAGAATAGCCGACCGTGAAGTCTCTCCCGCCGGTGAGGCCTGATTTTTTTTCGAGGACCGGAAGGCACTCTTCTTCGATCGCGCCGGGGAAAACGGTCGACTCATAGACGACAATGTCGCCCCGCTTGACGACTTTTCCGACCGTATCGGAGGCCGAAAGGATTGCACCGAGATCCGGCCGGCGGGCGCCGTCGATCGGAGTCGGCACCGTCACGATATAAAAATCGGCGCCCGCCAGACATGATGGCTCGCTCTCGAACCGCAACGTTGCCTGCCTGAGATCGGCCGGCGCGACTTCGAGCGTACGGTCGTGTCCGGACCGCAACTCCTCGACGCGCTTCGGATCGATATCAAAGCCGATGACCGGCACCCCGGTTCGCGCAAATGCGACGGCAACTGGCAATCCGACATAGCCGAGGCCGATAACTCCGAGTTTCCGGCCGTGACTCAAAACTGCAGTCCTTCAAATTGCACGGCATGGTTGTGCGACCGAGTGTCCGTTTTTCTGAGACAAGCTTTCACGAAAGCCGCGCCTTATGGAAATTGGATTGTTCGAAAATATCCAAATGGAACGCGAAAATCAAAAAAGTCTGCACGCGCTCCACGCGGCGGCCCCGTGAATGGATTTGTTGCGGATTGCCGGGTATTTTGCGGGATCGGGAATTCAGAAATGGCGGCGCTTTGCGCCAGGGATAATTACGGTTCGAGCCGATGAGCAAACTCAAACGCCTCGCAGGTGTCATTGTTCGCCGCACGCTCGGGTATATCCCTTTCTGGCTTCGCTTTCGACGCGTCCAATACGGGTACGAGCTGCGTTATTGGTATCGAAGAATAATGTTTGGCCGGATCTTCTGACCTTCCTGCCTGTGAAGGCCGTTAGCCGCAGTCTTCATCACCGAACCGGCCCTGGTGCCAGCCGTTTGCGAATGGCAAATCGCGCCGGTCGTTCGAAATATACGTACGAGGCGCGGCTGACAAGCGCCAGCAACACCAGAGAGCCGCCCCACATCGGCCAGAACAGCGATGGGTCAACGGCGAGCAGTCCCAGCCTTTTATAGAGCGACGGTAGAACCTCGTGCAGGAGGTAGATCGAATAACTCGCTTCGCCAAATCGCATAAGGATGGGACTCGAGAAAAAGCGCGATGAGAACGTGTCATAACGTGCAACCAGATACATCACGACTGCCAGCGCCGGCGCATAAAGCGGCGAGGCAATGCGGCCGATGGTGACGCTATACGAGGCGACCACGTCATAGAGGAAAAAGTGAATTGCCAAAGCTCCCACAACAGACGCAAACGCGAGTGCAGAAGTCTGTACAGATCGAAGTGAAACAAGACTCGACTTCCGCTCCAGAAATAGATGCGCGGCAGCCATACCCAGGAAAAATTCGCCGAGCCTCGCGACCGGGTTGAAATAAAACAGCCAGCGTAACAGCGAATCCTGGTAACCGGCGTCGACCGTCGCGACCGGACCGAATAGCGCGAGCCCTGCGCGGTCGATTTCCGGCTGCAAATAGGCGCAACCAAACAAATAGATCACGACCGCGAGGTAGCTCGCTGCAGCCAGGCCGATAACGCGCCGCACCGGCCATCTTCTGCGCGCGATCAATTTCGCGATGCCGACATAGACGACATAGAAGAATGCCTCCACGCTGATCGACCACGTGACGGCAGCCACCGGCCCGTACTGGTAGATCAGTGATGATCTGCAGATGACGGCGTAGAACCAGCTTTGCGTCAGCGTGAGGTAATTGGCGAGCGCAAGGAAATGACCGTTCTCGCCCGCCCTCCCGCAGGCTCCATGCCCGGCTAGTCCGGTGTAGGAAAAGTCGATCGCGAACAGCGCGATATAGAGCGGATAAAGCCGCGCAAAACGCGCCACCGCAAAAGCCCGCACTCCTTCTTTTTCCGGAATTGTCCGGCAATAATTGTAGTGAATAACAAACCCGCTCAGCACGAAAAAAAGCGTCATCCCAAGACCGGTCAAGGTTGTGATCGTCGCCGATGCTGAGCCTTGGCTGAAAATGCTTGCGTAGTGACCGCCCGCCACGAGCATCGCGGCCATAAACCGCAGTCCGTCAAGCGCCGGTAGATAATTCTCGCGCGAGCCGGCAAGTTGGCTCGTCATATTACTATGCATCCGCGCGCCCCAGTCTCGCGGCTAACATAGCCATGATATTCTTGACTTTCAAAAGATGATCGGGCACCCCCGGCCGGAGCCTTCGAAATCCGGATGGTCTGCACATTGATCCGGTCGTGATCGTTATACTTCCAGATTTTGTACGCAGTGAGGGACAAGAATGGGTCGGCTGCTGGAAATTGTCACCCCGTTACACAAGGCCACGAAGCGGGACTATCTCGCTCGGATGGTGGACGACAAAGTCCACTGCATGACCAAGGCCAAAGAGTACGAGTTCGACTATTGGGACGGTGACCGGCGCTACGGCTACGGCGGCTACAGGTTTATTGAGGGACGTTGGGCGCCGGTGGCGAAGGCACTGATCGATCTCTATGGCCTCAAGAACGGATCAAAGGTCCTCGACGTCGGTTGCGGAAAAGCCTTCCTGCTCTACGAAATGAAAAAGCTTCTGCCCGAATTGCAGGTCGCAGGCTTCGATATTTCCAGGCACGGACTCTCGGAGGCCCGCGAAAATATCAAACCTCATCTGTTCCACTATCGGGCCCAGGACCGTTACCCTTTCGGCGACAAGACTTTTGATCTGGTGATATCGCTCGGTACTCTGCATAATTTGCGCCTGTATGAATTGGAAACTGCAGTTCAGGAGATCGAACGGGTCGGCAAAAATAAATACATTATGGTTGAGGGATATCGAAACGAGCTCGAGCAATTCAACCTCGAATGCTGGGCGCTGACAGCGGAATCCATTCTGCATACGTCGGAGTGGATCTGGCTTTACAACCACTTCGGCTATACCGGCGACTACGAGTTCATCTATTTCGAGTGAGCGTCGGACGATGCAAATCAGGAAGACCAAGGCGGCAATTCTCGCCAAATCGCGCGAGCCTCTGGTCGTTGACGAGATAGAGTTGCCCGAGGTGCTCGACGTCGGGCAGGTACTGGTCAAAGTACTCTACACGACGATCTGCGGGGCGCAGCTGAATGAAATCGCGGCCGCCAAGGGACCGGATAAGTTCCTGCCGCATTTGCTTGGCCACGAAGCCTCCGCAAAGGTTCTCGAAATCGGCCCCGGCGTCTCCAACATCAGGCCCGGCGATACGGTCGTGCTACATTGGCGGCCGAGCCTTGGCATCCAGTGCAAGCCACCGTCCTACAAATGGCGCGGAAATGCGTTGAACGCCGGCTGGGTCACGACATTCAATGACCATGCCGTCATCTCCGAAAACCGGATGACGCCAATCCCCGCGGACTACGATCTCAAGGTGGCTCCCCTGCTCGGCTGCGCGGTGACGACCGCCGCCGGCGTCATCAACAATGACGCCAAGGTCAAGATCGGGGAGTCCGTGGTTGTTTTCGGCGTCGGCGGAGTTGGCCTCAACGTCGTCCAGTTCGCGCATCTTGCCGGAGCAAATCCGATCATTGCGATCGATCTCGTCGACGCCAAGCTGGACATGGCCAGGGCGCGCGGTGCGACGCACACGCTCAATGCCGGCACGATCAAAGATGTTCAGGCCGCCATTAAAGACATCGTAGGTTCAAAAGGGCCCGACAAGGTCATCGAGACGACGGGGGTGAAACAGGTCATCGAGCAGGCCTACGAGCTCACTCATGCGGATGGTGCCTGCGTGCTGGTCGGCGTCCCGAGTGAGAAAGTTTCCATCTACACGCTGCCGATCCATTTCAACAAGGTACTGACAGGCTCACATGGCGGCGACGCGGCGCCGCACATCGACATTCCGCGGCTCATCCGGCTTGCCAGGGCCAGACGATTGTCTTTCGACGGCATTATTACGCATGAATACCCGCTCGACGAAATCAACGCCGCGCTCGATCTGGTGCGAAGCGGAAATGCAGGACGCGTTGTCTTGAGAGTCGGATGAAAAGTCGGCTGCAAAGTGCGCTGTCAGGCGGGCTTTCGCGTGTGCTTCGCATTGCTCAGCTCGGCGCCGTCAGGGTTACGGCATCCGCCGCAAGTTCGCTGCAGCGAAAGGCAAGACATCTCGAAGTCAAGCTTGACGGCCTGGACAAGGGCCTGGCAGTTCACCCCGTCACGGATATTGCGTGGCCATCGTTTGATCTGGTCGGGGTGGCCGATCCGGTCAAAGAAATTTTGTCCTCCCGCGAATTTGAAACGGCGACGCAGTTTTTTACAGATAATCCGGCCGCGCAGCGTTCACTCGTATCCGGGCAGGCGCAGGCTTTGCTGTATTGCATAATTCGCAACCTGCGTCCCGACCACGTATTCGAAATCGGAAGCTACAAGGCCGGCACAACGGAAGCTCTCTGCCGCGCGCTGCAGGCAAATGGCCACGGTCTCTTGCATACGGTCGATCCGTTTCGGGGCGATTACGTCGCGGCGACGATCGCTCACTGGCCGGCAGAACTGTGTCAGCACGTCAAGATCCATTCCATGAGCTCGATGGATTTCTACATGGAGATGGAGCGTCAGGGCATTCGTCCCGGCGTGGTGTTTGTCGACGGCAATCATGACTATGAATTTGCCCTGTTCGACATCGGCCGCGCCGCAAAATACATGGCTCCCGGAGGCTTCATATTTGTCGACAATGTCGCTCAGCCCGGGCCTTTTTTCGCAGCACGCGATTTTCTGTCCGCCAACCCGGGATGGCGTGAAATCGGCGGCTCGACCGAGGGCTACAATGCGTCGCGGTCGTTCGATCGCAAGCGCTCGGCCATCCCGGACACCGATTTCATCGTGCTGCGGGCGCCCGGCGCACATGTTGTCGGTGACAGGCCGACGACTTTTGGCCGTACGCGCTGGTGGTCGCCGACCGTGAAGGGCATCGAATTGCAACTGGACGGTCCGCCAGCAACGGGATTACTGGACGTGCAACTCGTTTTGCGCGGCTTCGGATCACAGCCGGTCGAAATGATCGGTGAGACCTCGCTTCGCCTGCATGCAGCCACCGGCAGTGTTTCGGTACCGCTGGAAATCACCTTGCAGGGCCAGTTCACCTATTTCACCGTGGAGCCATGGCTTGTCTGGCGAGGCGATCAGCCGCTCGCGATCACGGTCCCGCCGAAGCCGTATTGATACTTAGAGTGGGATTCATTCAAATCGAATCGTCATGCCCGGGCCATGACGAAAATCGCTCCAACCTGAGCGAATCAAATTCTAATGACCGAACTCACGATCGACAGGACATCGGGAGCTGCTATCCCGTATTCGTCGCGAAGACGCGACGAATCGAGCGTCGTATGCATCCGCCCCGATCCTGCCGGCAGGCCGGCTTCGACGGTCGTGCCTTCACCGACGAGCGAACGATCAACGCCGAGCTCCGCCGCAATATGGCGTCCGATCTCCAGGTACGAAAGATCTCGTGGCCCGGTGAGCTGGAAAACGCCGCGCCCGGCGTCTTTCATCAGCATGGCGATCGCGTCGCACACCATGGCGGTTTCGACCGGTGCCATTGTCATGTCGCTGAAGGCACGGATCGGCTGGCCGGCCGCAAGCTTCGCGCGCCAGTCGCGAAGCAACGGCATATCGCGCGAGACAACCTTGGCCAGGCGCAGAACCGCGGCCGGCAACCCCTGCTCCATGCGCGAGAAAAGTCCGACCTCTGCGCGCGCCTTCTGCCGGCCATACTCAGTGAGGGGACTGTGCGGCTCATCGGCGGCAACGTCGGGCACAGTTCCATCGAAGACCTGATTGGTCGAGAGAAACAGCACCGGGATTCCGCGACCGAGCAGCCGGTCGGCAAGCGCAAGCGTCTGGGTCACGTTGACATGTGCGGAAGCCCGGGGATCGACCTCGCAGGCCTCAATGCGCGCAACAGCCGCCAGGATGCATGCCGCGCTCGTTCCGGATGGCGGCTCCCAGGTCCCGAGCGACGCCGAAAGGTCGAGGAACGGCCTGTCAGCGCTTACCTGTGCCTTGCGCCGCGTGGTGGCGGCCGCAGTCACCCCACGCGCTTTGAACGACTGGTACGCTGCAGCCCCGATTTCGGAGTCACCGCCGACGAGCAGCCACATATCGGCTCCGGATCATCAGGCGCGGGCGGCGATGCTCGCGTTCACGGCTGCAACCCCCGTGGCAGCCTTGTCTTTCAACGCGCCACGGACGCTTGCCGCAATCTGAGCGGGCATCAACCCGTAAATATCAAACAGGTCATCCTGCAGGCCGTAATTGTGCGGAAACTCGTCGGGGAGGCCCAGCCGGCGAACCGGCGGTGCCGAGGTTCCCAGCTGCTCGACGACGACGTCGGTAATCGCGCTGCCCAGGCCGCCAATCCGGATGCCCTCCTCGACCGTCACCACCAGGTCGGCATCGCGTGCGAAATCAAGAACGGCCGCCTCGTCGAGCGGCTTGATCGTATGGAAATGCACAACAGATACGTCGATGCCGTCTTTGGCGAGAAGCTCGGCGGCCGCAAGCGAGTTCGTCGTCATGACTCCCGTCGACATCAGGACGGCCGCGTGACGCGAGCGGGCCCGCCGCATCGGAATGGCTTTCCCGATTGCAAAGCCCAGGTCGTCGCGGCTAACGACAGGGTCTCCACCCTTCGCAAGCCGGATATAAATTGGATGCGGCCAAGCGAGCGTGGCATTCATCAGCCGTATCATTTCCTTGGCATCGCAGACCGCTGTCACAGTCATGTTCGGCAAAGCGCGCATGATGGCGATGTCTTCGATCGCCAGATGGGTCGGCCCCAGCGGGGCATAGACCAGCCCGCCGCCATTCGCGATCAGCCGAACGGGCAGATCGTGCAGACACAGATCGACTGCAACCTGCTCGTAGCACCGCCGGGTGATGAAAGTCGCAATCGTATTGGAATAGGGAATGTAGCCTTCCTTCGCCAGGCCGGCCGACATCCCGATCAGATTTTGCTCGGTGATGCCCTCCATATACCAGCGCTCCGGCATGTCGCGCTTCATGTCCGCGAGCAGGCCCGGGCTGAGATCCGAGCCGACAAACACCACGCGCTCGTCGCGCCTGGCGAGGTCGTAGACCATGTTCAGGCAGGTCTGACGCATGCTCTATTCCAGCGCCTCGTGGAGTTTGGCGATCAGGTCCTTGTTGATCTTCGACTTGTGGTGCCAGTTGGCATCGTTCTCCGCAAATCCAATGCCCTTCCCTTTGACCGTATGGCAGATCACCGCGGTCGGCCTGTCCTGCGCCAGCGGCAGACGCCGGAACACGCCGCGCAGCGCTTCGACATCGTGTCCATCGACTTCGACCGTCGCAAAATTGAACGCGCGCCACTTGTCGGCAAGCGGTTCCAGGTCCTGGATTTCGCGCGTCGGTCCCGCGGACTGCACTTTATTGTAGTCGATCACGGCGGTCAGGTTCGACAGCCGGTGCTTGCCTGCGCACATGGCCGCTTCCCATACCGATCCTTCGTCGATCTCGCCGTCACCGAGAACGACGATCACCCGGCTGTCGCGCTTTTGCATTCGAACGCCGAGCGCCATTCCAAGCCCAATCGATAGGCCGTGCCCGAGCGCTCCTGTCGAGGCTTCGACTCCCGGCACCTTGCCAGCCTCGGGATGGCCGCCAAGGATCGAATCGCGGCGGCAGAACGTATCGAGCGTGTCGAGCGGAAAGAAACCTTTGTCGGCCAGCAGCACATACAGCGCGATACAACCGTGTCCCTTGCTGAGGATCATGCGGTCGCGGTCGCGCCACTCCGGCTCGGAAGGCCGGTAGCGCAGCACATCGTCATACAGCACCCGCATGATTTCGATCAGCGACATCGACGAGCCGATATGGCCTCGCTCGCCGCCTTCGAGCGCGCGCACAACCAGCTTGCGCAGATATTTCGACCGCTGGTCGAGCGGTGGTGTTGCAAGCTTGATGAAAGGTACGGCTTCTGCGCTGGTTGCCATCACGCGTCCTTCACCCTGGCGGGAAGCGCAGCGAGAAATTCAGAGGCCAGCGCGAGCTGCGCTGCCCTGGCCTCAGCCCAGCTCTGGCGTGTGCCAGCCAGCACCCGGCGCTGCCAGCGTTCCGGGATAAATTCGTTCAGGAGAATGAGAACCCAGCGCAAACCAAACAACGGCAAGTACGCGCCGAGCCGTGTCGCGAACGAGAGATCGGCACCATAAAGCTCGACAGCCAATCGACGGAAATGTCTGCCCTGCGCCGGCGCGAGCGGCTTGCCGGGATGCAGCATGATATCAGCCGAAAGTTTCACCGGGTCGTCCCATCCGAAATATTCAAAATCGACAAAAGCCAGTGACCCATCCCTGCGGCGCAAGCTGTTGTGGAAGCCGAAATCAGACGGCACCAGGCTCCGCCATTCCTGCGGCAGATCGGCCGCGAAATCAAGGCCGGCCGCCTTTGTCGCCGCTTTCGCCCTGACGATCTCACGTTCGAGCGCCGGAACAAACGTATCGTTGAGAAACCTTGCAAGGTCACCCTCACCGCTCAAACCCTGAAGGCGCGCCAGGCGCGCCGTAATCTGACGCTCGATCTCCACGCCGGAAAAGCAGGCTTCCGCTGCGGAGGGCTGCTCTTTGGCCCAGGGCGTCGTCCGCAGCGCGTGGATCGCGGAAAGGAAATGCGCCGCCGCCTCGACATCCGTGCCGGAAATTGCCGTGACAGACGTCCCGTCGATCCAGCTCAGCAATGCAAAACCGCGCTCGCGATCAACGCCCGCAACGCGCGGCACCGTGTCGATGTGGTAGCGCTGCATCAATGTCAGCGCCCCCACTTCGGTTGACAGCCGGTCACGCGGATCGTCGGCGCGGGACGGATATTGTTTGAGCGCGAATTCCTTTGCGCCGGATCGCACATGATAGATACGGCTGTTACGGCCGCCGGTGAGCAAACGCTCGATTTCCACCGGCGCCCCGACCAGCGTGCAGGCAACGTCGCGGGCCTGCGTCAGTCCATTGCTATCGGCCTGCACGGAAGACCCGCTCTTCGATGTGCCGCCACGTCGGGCAGGCGATGCATGATGCCGGTGCCGGCACTGCATCGGAAAAAAGTATGCGCTCGACTCCGGAAGGAAATGCCGGGTCGGAGAGCACCTCTTCAAGGTCGTCGATGAAATGCGTACAGCCGACCTGCGCGATACGAGTAATCTTATCCTGCCGCGTATTCTCGAAATAGACGGCATCGGGTGCAATGCCATAACCGTTGGTCTGAAAAAAGCCGCGCCCTGACATCCATGCTCGCGCTGCATCGCGCAGATTGACGCGGTCGGGATCATAATGACCAAACTCAGTCTTGTGGCTGACGATGACAACCGGCACCTTGCTCTCCCGGCAACGCCGGAGAAAAGCGTCGACGCCCTCAACCATTTCCGCCTGCGCGAGTCCTTTTCCGTAAACCTGTCCCTGCAGCTTTTGCCACGACAACTCACCGTCCGGAAGCAACCGGATCGTGTCGCGGATGGCCTGCTTTCCGCCGGTGAAGTCCGCCGCAACAAGGCCAGACTTTCGCGCCGCCGCGAGAAAGACGGCATCGTAGGTGATGATCGTATTGTCGAAATCGAGCCCGATGCGGAGGCCGCCACTCATTTCTTTGCGGCCATGTTCTGCCGGCGGTTCGCGGCAACTGGCCCGGCGCTCGTCCAGTTCCAAAGAAAACGTTGCGCCGGCGCCCTGAGAAGCGTCGAATCCAGCGACTCGAGATTGAACGGCCGATCGGCAACTTTATGCATGACCAGGCCGAGACTGGAGCAGGCCTGACTGGCCGGCGGCTCGGACGATGCGTGGCGTCCCAAATTGCAGACAAAGCTGACAAGCGTCAAAAACGCCACAACGACGCTTTCAACCGTCATCCAAAGCCAATTCCTTTGCACCAAAGCAAATGCGGCCTGCATTCCGCGCAGGGCGACCC
>DASSRJ010000012.1:0-15864 GCA_035701845.1 Pseudolabrys sp.
CGGTGTTGCGGTCGGGCAGACCAACATTTTCTTTTTCGATGCCGACGGCAAGCAGATCGCTGCATTTGATATTGCCGTGACGCGTGACCTCAATGGCGTGCGCGCTGCGCTCAAGCAGTCGATGCCCGATTCCGACATCCACATCGAGGGCGTCGGAGCGGACGGCGTGATGCTTTCCGGCACGGCGGCCAGCGCCGCCGAATCCCAGCATGCTTTCGACATCGCTGCGAGGCTCGTGGGCGGCGAAACGAAAGTCGTAAACGGGCTCGCGGTCCGCGGGCGCGACCAGGTAATGCTCAAGGTGACCGTCGCCGAGGTGCGGCGCGACGTCATCAAGCAGCTCGGCATCGATCTATCTGGAAGTCTCAACTACGGAACGGCCGTGGTGAACTTCAACACCAGCAATCCATTCTCGGTCACGGGTCAACCTATGGCCGATACGTTTTTTCGCGGCGCGTTCCCGAGCGTTACTGCGACGTTGCGTGCCATGGAGCGCGCGGGCGTAATCCGTACTCTCGCAGAACCCAGCCTGACCGCTATTTCCGGAGAGACGGCGACATTTGTTGCCGGCGGCGAATTCCCGATCCCGAATGGCCTGTCGTGCGACACGACCCGCTCGCCGCCAATCTGCCAACCGCAGATCACGTTCAAGAAATTCGGCGTCAGCCTGGTGTTCACCCCGGTCGTTCTTTCCGAAGGCCGCATCAGCCTGAAGGTCATGACCGAAGTGTCTGATCTTTCGACCGAGAACGCGATGACGTTGCAGGTTACCGGATCGGCCAGCTCGTTGACGGTGCCATCAATTCAGACACGCCGCGCCGATACGGTGGTCGAAATTCCGTCCGGTGGCTCCCTGGCAATGGCCGGGATGATTCAGGAGCAGACGAAGGCGGCGATCAACGGTCTGCCTGCGCTTCAACAGGTTCCCGTGCTGGGAGCACTGTTCAGAAGCCGCGACTACGTCAACCACCAGTCCGAGCTGATGGTGATCGTCACCCCTTATGTTGTACGTGCTGTAGCACAAAAGAATTTGTCGCGACCGGATGACGGCTTTGCCGACCCGACCGATCCGCAGGCCATTCTGCTCGGCAACCTCAACCGCATCTACGGCGTCGCCGGCAAATCCGACACGCTGCGCGGCAACAACTATCACGGCAAGTACGGATTTATCCTCGATTGAGTGGGGGAGTGATTGATGACGGCAAATACCAGGGCGTCGGTTAAAGGCGGCAGCAGAGCGGTGCTTCGGGCGCTGATGGCAAGCTGCTTTGCCGTCACGTTGGCCGGCTGCTACCAGACGGAAGTCGCGGTAAAAGAATATCCGAGCGATCTTCGGCAACGCCACCCGATCGTGATCCGCGAAGGCGCCCAAAACGTCGATATCCTGCTTGGCCGCAATCGCGGCGGACTGACCCCGAGTCAGCGCGCGGATGTCGTTTCTTTTGCCCAGGCCTGGCGCAAGGAAGCCGGCAGCGGAATCATCATCGAGGTTCCCAAGGGCGGTCCAACCGATCATGCCGCCTCCGACGCAACGCGTGAGATCCGCTCGATCTTTGCTGGCGTCGGCGTGCCATCGAGCGCGATTTTCGTACGCAGCTATCGCCCGCCGAAGACGTCACTCGCCAGCATCAGACTCAACTATACGAAGTTGATTGCGGAGGCGGGCCCGTGCGGAGAATGGCCAAGGGATCTCGGTCCTTCCTGGGATTCGGGATTTGCCGAAAACCAGCCGTACTGGAACTTCGGCTGCGCGTCGCAGCGCAACCTTGCGGCGATGGTCGACAATCCCGCGGACCTGGTGCAGCCGCGCGGCGAAATTCCGGCATATGCGCCGCGCCGTTCGGTCGTGCTCGACAAGTACCGCAAGGGCGAAAATCCGTCAGGCAGCTATACCGGATACGAGACGGGTAAAATCAGCGAACTAGGCAAATGATAAAGCACGCTCAGCAAGCTGCGGTCGCAGACAATACTTCGGTGCCGCCCGCCTCCAGTGCCGCGGCCGAAGCACATATAGCGCCGGCGCCGCGTATATCGGTGCAGGCCTTCTGCGAGACGGTTGAAAGCGCAGCCGCCGTCCAGGCGGCGGGCGAAGACCGGCGTCTCGCGAAGGCCCACGTTAAAATTCAAATGGGCGGTATCGGCGCCGCGATCGAGGCGTTCCGGAATTCGCCCACGCCAAACGTCATCCTGATCGAAACGGACGCGCGTGCCACCGACATTCTCGGTGGACTCGACACGCTGGCAGAGGTCTGTGACGCCGGAACGCGCGTGCTTGTGCTGGGCCGTGTCAACGATGTCACTTTGTATCGTGAACTGACACGCCGCGGCGTGAGCGAATATCTGATGACGCCCGTCAATACCATCGACGTGGTACGGGCTGTTTGTCACCTGTTCTCGGCTCCCGACGCGAAGCCCGTGGGACGCATCGTCGCGGTTGTGGGCGCCAAAGGCGGCGTCGGCGCGTCAACCGTGGCCCACAACGTGGCCTGGGCGATCGGACGCGATCTTACGATCGAATCGGTGGTTGCGGACCTCGATCTTCCTTTCGGAACCGCTGGTCTCGACTACAATCAGGACCCGCCTCAGGGCATCGCCGACGCTGTTTTCTCTCCCGATCGGGTCGACACCGCATTTGTGGACCGCCTGTTATCGAAGTGCACCGACCATCTCAGCCTGCTGGCGGCGCCGGCAACCCTTGAGCGGGTCTACGACTTCGGTGCGGAAGCCTTCGATTCGATACTGGATTCGCTGCGCACAACCATCCCGTGCGTCGTTCTCGACGTTCCTCATCAATGGGCCGGGTGGACAAAGCGCCTGCTCATCAGTGCAGATGAAATTCTCGTCGTTGCCGGGCCGGATTTGGCCAATTTGCGCAACGCCAAGAATCTTATCGATCTGCTGCGCGCGTCACGGCCGAATGATCATCATCCCCGCTACTGCCTCAACCAGGTCGGCGTTCCGAAGCGCCCGGAAATCTCGCCAGCCGAATTTGCAAAAGCCCTTGAAACAAGTCCGCTCGCGGTCATTCCGTTCGAGCCACAACTGTTTGGGCCGGCCGCCAACAACGGTCAAATGATCGGAGAAGTATCCGGCAAACACAAGACCGCGGAAATCTTTCGCGAGATCGCCCAGGCGCTTACCGGGCGCGCTGAAGTCAAAAAGCCACGTCGCGGCCTGCTGCCGCCTTTGCTTTCGAAGATCGTAAAGCGCAAAGGCTGAAATTCGTCGGGAGTAACTCGCCTTGTTCGGTAAGCGAAGCGCAACTTCAGAACCCCTTGCCGTACCGTCTGCGCCGGTGGCACCGGCCCCGGCACCGCTTCCGTCTGCCGAAGCTCCGAAGGCCGCGCAGTCGGCACCCGTTGAAACCGGGCGTACGCCGTTTCCGTCCGACGGGCTCGGCGCACCGATCGTCTCGCCGCCGATTGCGCCGCGGTCACCCGCCAATCCCGCCCCGACCGCCGTCGATACGCGGCGATCGGAAGCATATTACGCGACCAAAACCACCATATTCGGTGCGCTGATCGAGGCGATCGACCTGACCCAGCTGGCCCGGCTCGATGTCGATTCCGCACGCGAGGAAATCCGCGACATCGTCAACGAGATCATAGCGATCAAGAGCATCGTGATGTCGATCTCGGAGCAGGAGGACCTGCTCGACGATATCTGCAATGACGTCCTTGGCTTCGGCCCTCTCGAGCCGCTGCTTGCGCGCGACGACATCGCCGACATCATGGTCAATGGAGCCGGTACGGTCTACATCGAAGTCCAGGGAAAGATACAGAAGACCGGTATTCGCTTTCGCGACAATCAGCAGCTGCTGAACATCTGCCAGCGGATTGTCAGCCAGATCGGCCGGCGCGTCGATGAAGCCTCTCCGATCTGCGACGCCCGCTTGCCGGACGGTTCGCGCGTCAACACCATTGTTCCTCCGCTTGCGATCGACGGACCTGCACTCACGATCCGCAAATTCAAAAAGGACAAGCTGACGCTCGATCAACTCGTCAGGTTCGGCACGATCACGCCGCAGGGCGCCGAGATTCTGCGCATCATCGGGCGCAGCCGCATCAACACCCTGGTCTCGGGCGGCACCGGCTCCGGCAAGACCACGCTGCTCAATTGCCTCACGCAGTTCATCGACCACGACGAACGCATCATCACATGCGAGGACGCGGCGGAATTGCAACTGCAGCAGCCGCACGTCGTACGGCTGGAAACACGCCCGCCAAATCTCGAAGGTGAGGGACAGGTCACGATGCGTGACCTCGTACGCAACTGCCTGCGTATGCGTCCGGAACGGATCATCGTCGGCGAAGTCCGCGGACCGGAGGCGTTCGACCTCCTGCAGGCGATGAACACGGGCCACGACGGTTCGATGGGCACGCTCCACGCGAACAACCCGCGCGAGGCATTGTCACGTCTGGAGTCGATGATCACGATGGGCGGATTTGCGCTTCCGTCACGCACGATCCGCGAGATGATATGCGCTTCGGTCGACGTGGTCATTCAGGCTGCGCGCCTGCGCGATGGCTCCCGTAAAATCACTCACGTCTCCGAAGTGATGGGGATGGAAGGCGATGTCATCGTCACCCAGGATGTCTTTGTTTACGACCTGACCGGAGAGGACGCCAAAGGCAATATCATTGGCCGTCATCGGTCGACCGGCATTGGCCACCCGCGCTTCTGGGATCGCGCCCGCTACTACGGCGAAGAGAAAAATCTGGCTGCAGCGCTCGACGCTGCAGAGGCCACCAGCGAGGCCTAGGCGGAGTACCCTGTGCAGGTCATTGCCATATTCTTCCTCGCCTCCGCCGCCATCGGCGGTGTTGTCTATGTTTTTCTTTATCCGATGCTTTCCGGCGAGCGCAAAGCCGAGCAGCGGATGCAAAGCGTCGCGGGAACAACGCCGAGCACGCGGACGGCGCGCTCGGCACCGCAAAGGTCGCGCCGGGACGCCATCGAGTCGACGCTCAAGGACTTCGATGAGCGTCATAAGAAAACCAAAAGTGTGCCGCTTTCGGTGCGCATCGCGCGCGCCGGCCTGTCGTGGTCGAAACGCCAGTTTGCGATAATTTCGGCGGGCATCGGGCTCGCGATGTTCGCCCTCGGCACGTTTGCGGGTGCCGGCTTGCTGGTTTCGGCCGTCCTGGCTTTCGCCGGGGCCTTTGGCGTCCCGCGTTGGCTGCTGTCATATCTGAGGAAGCGCCGCGAAACGAGGTTTCTCGACCATTTCCCGGATGCCGTTGACGTTATCGTTCGCGGCATCAAGGCCGGTCTGCCCTTGCTCGACTGCATCAAAATGATCGTGTCCGAGGCGCCGGAGCCGATCAAGACCGAATTCCGTCTCATACTGGAGACGCAGGCGATCGGAATGCCGCTCGGCGAAGCCTGCGGCAAACTGTATGAGCGCACGCCGCTGCCCGAGGCGAATTTCTTCGGGATTGTTGTGGCGATTCAGCAGAAGTCGGGCGGCAACCTCTCCGAAGCGCTCGGGAACCTGTCGAAGGTCCTGCGCGACCGTAAAAAGATGAAGGCAAAGATCCAGTCGATGTCGCAGGAGGCAAAAGCCTCTGCCGGCATCATTGGTGCGCTGCCCATCGCGGTAATGACGTTGGTCTATCTGACCAGCCCCAACTATATCTCGCTCCTTTTCACCAATTCGGTCGGTCACATCATGTTGGCCGGGTCGGCTGTCTGGATGACTATGGGCGTGCTCGTGATGAAGAAGATGATCAATTTCGATTTCTAGGCAGGCGAAAGGGTCCGATGCTCGAATTCCTGATTAGCGCGCTCAACGTGAAGACCCTAACGGCGCTGTTTGCCGGCCTCGCCGCCGCCGCAACGGTGCTCACGCTGGCCATGCCTTTCGTATTTGTCGACCCGCTCGACAAGCGCATGCGCGCGGTAGCCCTTGAGCGCGAGAAGATTCGGCAGCGCGAACGCGAGCGGCTGGCGCAGGAAGGTCAGAAGGCCAAGCTTCGGCAAACGCCGAAACAATATATCCAGACCATTGTCGACCGTTTCAATCTGACGAAATGGGTCGGCCAGGAAGAGGCGCGGCTCAAACTCATTCAGGCCGGCTATCGCGGTCAGGCGCCTTACGTCACCTACCTGTTTTTCCGCATGCTCACACCGGTGGCGTGCTTTCTGTTTTCGGTGCTCTACCTGTTCGTAATTCTCAAGCTCGAGCAGCCGGCCATGATCAAGATCGGTGCTTGCATCGCCGCGGCCTATGTCGGCATGCAGTTGCCGCTGATGCTGCTGAAAAACAAGATTCAACGCCGGCAATTGTCGATCCGACGCGCATTCCCCGACACGCTCGACCTGCTTCTGATCTGCGTCGAATCCGGAATGTCGATCGAAGCCGCATTCAGGAAAGTCAGCGACGAAGTCGGCACGCAATCCGTCGCGCTGGCTGAAGAACTGACATTGACCACGGCCGAATTGTCATATCTGCCGGATCGGCGGCAGGCTTACGAAAACCTGGCGAAGCGCATCGATCTGGACGGCGTCAAATCGGTCTGCATGGCACTGCAGCAATCGGAACGATACGGCACTCCGCTTGCCACGATGCTCCGGGTGATGGCCCAGGAAAACCGCGACATGCGCATGGCGGAGGCCGAAAAGAAAGCCGCGGGACTGCCGCCGAAGCTCACCGTTCCGATGATTCTGTTCTTCCTGCCGGTGCTGTTCATCGTCATTCTCGGACCGGCCGCGATCAAGGTGATGGCGCTGAGATAGGAAGCTCACGCTTCCGCCGCGCTCACTTGACTTCCGCCAGCGGCAGCGCGGTTGTCGACTTGATCCGCTCCATCGCAAACCGCGACGTGACGTTCTTCAGCGGCACGGTGGCGATCAGTTTTTTGTAGAACGCGTCGTACCCGGCAATGTCGGCCACGACAACACGCAACATATAATCAACATCGCCGGCCATTCGGTAGAACTCCATGACTTCCGGCATTGCGCCCACGACATCGGCGAATTGCTTGAGCCATTCCTGAGAATGGTCGCCGGTTTCTATCGAGACGAATACCGTGATGCCCAGGCCGACCTTTTCCGGGTCAATGATCGCCACGCGGCGGGTAATGACTCCATCGGCCTCGAGCCGCTGCAATCGTTTCCAGCACGGCGTCGACGACAGGCCGACGCGTTGGCCGATTTCGGCGACCGACAGCGATGCGTCCTGCTGGACGACCGCGAGGATCTTCCGGTCGATGGCATCCATTCTTTAATCCTTTTCAAAAATAGAACAATATACTCGTCTACTCGAATAACTTGGTAATATATTCTTTTTTGCTTGCCGTATCTGTCTTTACAGAGAAAGATATTCTATTTCAATGAAAATTCTCTGCCGCCCTGCGGCGACGATCCAACCTTGAAGTCGTGTCATGAAAATTTCCGTCCGATTTGACCCCCTCATCGCCATGCGCCGGCTCGCTGCCGCGATGCTGTTCAGCGCAGCCATGGCTGTTTCGGTTGCGGGGGCGCATGCAGCCGAACCGCTTGTGACGCCACAGTGGCTCAGCGAACATCTCGCCAACACCGATCTGGTGGTGCTCGACATCCGCTCCGCCATTGATGGTGGCGGCGCACAGGCCTATGCGGCCGGGCACATCCCGAAAAGTGTGCACAGCGACTACGACAAGGCGGGCTGGCGGGTTACGCGCAGCAACGTTCCGTTCATGGTTCCGACCGTTCCCGAACTGGAGAAACTGATCGGCGACCTCGGCATCGATGAGGATACGCACGTGGTCGTTGTTCCAGCGGGTGTGAGTGTTCTCGATTTCGGATCAGCGGCGCGTACGTACTGGACGCTGAAATATGCTGGCGTGAAGAACGTCTCCATCCTCGATGGAGGCGTTGCTGGCTGGCGCAAAGCCGGCCTGCCGCTGGAGACAGGGACGAAGGCGCCGTCGCCAAAGATTTTCACGGCGATGGTCGACAAGAGCATTTTGGCTGAAGCCGCCGACGTCGAGTCTCTCGAAAACAAAGGCGGGGCCACTCTTATCGATGCGCGCCCTGCATCATTCTTCCTGGGCAAGGAAAAAGCGCCGGCGTCCAAGGCCTATGGCCACATTCCCGGTGCGTTCAATATCGACAGTGCCGAGTTCTATGACGCGACAACCAATCGTCTGAAACCGAAGGTCGAGCTTGCCGCCATCGCCAACACGGCTCCGGCCGGTGCCGTGGTGAACTATTGCAACACCGGTCACTGGGCATCCACCGACTGGTTCGTCTTTCATGAGCTTCTCGGTCGCAAGGATGCCAGGCTGTATGCCGGGTCGATGGTGGAGTGGACCAGCAATGACAGCCGGCCAATTGAATCTTCGCGCACGAAATGGGACGATCTGAAGAAGGCCCTCGGCCTCGGATCCTGACCTGCGTCTCGGAGTTCCAATGTCTACTGCAATGCTGGCCGCGCCCGATCAGGGCGCGGCTGTTCGCGTCGACCGTCTTTTTCTGGGCCTCGCGCTCGGCGCCACGGCGATATTGGTCACGCTCGTACTTCTCGATCACCAACCCGCTTCAGCGGCTTTGATCATCGGCGGCTTCGGTCTCGGAATCGCATTCCTCAGGGCGGAGTTCAGTTACACCGCCTCGTGGCGGCGATTTCTGACGCGCGGCGAAGCGGGAGGGCTGCTCGGCGGGCTGATCGTGATCGCGGTGTGCGCGATCGTGGTGGTACCGATGGCGGCCTTTCTGCCGAAATACGGCGGCGCGATCGCTCCGCTCGGGCCGTCGCTGGTCATCGGCGCATTTGTCTTCGGTATCGGCATGCAGCTGGCGAACGGTTGCGGCTCGGGGACGCTCTACACAGTCGGCGGCGGATCGGGACGCATGCTGGTGACCCTGCTGTTCTTTGTGATTGGCAGCGTATTCGGCAGTCTGTCGCTGCCGGCCTTTCTTGCGCTTGGCGGAATAGATCCGATTCTGGCGTCCGATTATCTCGGCGCCTGGGGCGGCCTGCTCGCGACCCTCGTCAGTATTGCGATAGCGGCGTTGCTGATCATCACGGTCGCGCGCCGGCGCGGCGCCGACTTTATGCCTTCGCGCAATTACGTTATCGGCGGCCTTGCGATCGGACTGCTGTGCGTCGCGGTTTTCCTGGCCGGCGGCCATCCCTGGAGCGTGACTTTCGGCTACACAGTGTGGGGTGCAAAGGCCGCGACTGCGCTCGGCGTCGACCTTTCGCACTCGGCATTCTGGCAGTGGCCGGGTCCCAGGCGTGCACTTGCTGAATCCGTCCTTTCCGACACCTCGAGTCTCACGGATTTCGGAATGATTTTCGGTGCCATGGCTGCGGCGGCGGCATCAAAACCGTTCGCGCGTGCCAGCTGGCCGCCCGCGAAATCACTGCTTGCCGCAGTGATTGGCGGACTTCTGATGGGGTGGGGCGCTCGCCTCGGTTTTGGCTGCAATATCGGCGCTTTTGTCGGCGGCGTCGCCTCCGGTTCGCTGCATGGCTGGATCTGGTTTCTTGCGGCCCTGCCGGGTTGCCTGATCGGTATTCGCCTGCGGCCGCTGTTCGGCCTGTCGCGGGAGTAGCGCCGTGCGGGTCGTTTACATCATTGCCGTTCTGCTCGGGGTCGGCGCAATCCTGACCGATCATCTCTCCAGCCCGTCGAGTGGGCGCGCGGTGTCGCCGGAGGACTTCGCGGGCGCATGCGCGCCGTGCGGCGCGCCCTGTCCATCGAAGAAGTAAGCCTAAGCCGGATTCTGCCTGAGGAAATCGTCGACTTCGGCGCGCGTTGCCGCGCCCATCAGTCCGCCGAAGCGGGTGCATTTGATGGCGGCGGCAGCGGCTGCAAATCGCATCGAATCGCGCAGGTCGCCGGACTCCACGAAGCGAAATGCGAAGGCGCCGTGGAAGACGTCGCCGGCGCCGAGCGTATCGACGGCTTTGACTTTGAAAGCTTCCATGTGGCGGACTTCGCCGTCCTCGAGCCAATAGACGCCATCGGGTCCGTCAGTAAATGCCAGGAATCCTTTGAAAGACTGGCCGAGCTTTTTAAGCGCGGCGCGCAGATCGTTCAGTCCGGTACTTCCGCGCAATGCTTCCGCCGAGGAAATGACGTGGCTGCACGCCATCAAAAGCGGATCGTCGAGCGGCGCCGCCTTGTCGAGGTCGAGCACCCGCGGAATGCCGCGCACCTGCGCCGACTTGCAGATCGGCGTCACGAAATTCGGGTAGCGGTTGTCGAGGAGTACGGCGTCGGCGTCCGCGACCGCGCGTTCCGGATGCTCCGGCGTAATCGAGCTCAGGCCGTGATCGCGACGCGTCGCGATGATCTTTTCTCCCCCGGCGTCGACCAGGATCAGGGACACCGAGGAAATGGCGCCCGGGACGCGAATGGCACCACGGCAATCGATTTTTTCGCGCGTCAGGCTTGCAAGGATGCGGCCGGCAAACTCGTCGTCCTTTGCACCAAGCGGGCCGGCAAAGCTGACGCGCCCGCCCAGGCGTGCGACAGCGACTGCGGCATTTCCGGCCTGGCCGCCGGACGTGATCAGGAATTCCGAGGCCTGCACCTTGGTGCCGGCGTCCGGAAACTTGTCCACCCGCATGACAATGTCCTGCACGGCGCCGCCCGCGCACAGGATGCGGGGATGATTTTGTTCACCACGCGGCTCACTCAAAACGGACCTCGTCCTCTACCCACGCGCGGATGATGTGATGTGCAATTGCTACCGGAGGCGGCGTTGTCAGCCCTTGCGGGTGCCTGCGCATCAGCATGCTTCCGATCTCATCCTTGCTAAACCAGCGGGCGTCCTCGAGTTCCTCGCGATCGACAACGATGTCATGCGTCAATGCTTCGGCGTGGCAGCCGATCATCAGGGACGCCGGAAACGGCCAGGGCTGCGATGCGAAATAGACCACGCGCCCGCAGGTGATTCCCGCTTCCTCCCGCGTTTCCCGGTGCACCGCATCTTCGATTGCCTCGCCGGGCTCCACAAAGCCGGCAAGGCACGACCACATCGTCGGCACAAACCGCGGGCTGCGGCCAAGCAGACAGCGCCGGTCGCCGTCGGTTGCCAGCATGATCACCACAGGATCGGTGCGCGGAAAATGCTCGGCCTTGCACTGCGGGCAGTCGCGCCGCCAGCCGCCGCACACGGGCCGTGTTGCAGCCCCGCAGCTGGAGCAAAAGCGGTGGCGCGCATGCCAATGCAGGATGGCCTTGGCCTCGGCGATTGGCGGCAGGTCATCCGCCGCGACCAGCCCCTGCACGGCGATCGAGCGCAGGTCGGTTATCAGCAGATCGCCGCGGCTTTTCAGGGCCTCGGCCGATTGAGGTGAAAGCCCGTGGCCAAACCGCGGCGCGCCGTCAAGCAGGCCAAGGAAGATCGTTTCGGCGGCCGGGCCGAGTTCTTGGGCTTCGGCGGGCGTGAATAGCGGCGCGCTGAGAGGCGAACCTTTCTTCGCCACGATCCACTCGCCGCCAACGACATAAGTTCCTGCGTCGGGATGCTTTACGAGCGCGGCCATGGCCGAGGCATCTGTGCGCAGTTCCGCCGCGCGCTCAATACGGCTGTTTGTGTATCCCAGACGTGGTTTAGGGCCGAGACGTGATGACATACGTCACTCAAATTCGCACGCGGGCACACGCTGCGCAATGCGGGGTCAGGCAAGCGCCTGGTCGATGGCCGCTATCACCTGTTCGGGCTTGAGTTCGTCAAGACAGATGCTGCGGCTGCGGATGTTGCGTTCACAGCCTTCGAATGTGCAAGGCATGCACGGCAGGGGATTCTGCACGATCCAGACATTGCCCTGGTTCTGTAAGGTGCCGCTCGCCTGCCACGGCGCAGCAAGGCCGCCGACCGGCCATGGCCCCCAGACGCGCGGGTCCATGGGACCGAACAACGCGACGGTCGGACATCTGGCTGCGGCGGCGAGATGGGTCGTCGATGTGTCGGGGCCGACATAAATGCGGGCGCCCGACAGCAACTTCATGGTCTGCGGCCATTCCAGTTGATGAAATTCGCAGACGTCATGCCAGACATTCTCGAGATAACGGCGCTCGGCTTCACCGGGGCCGCCGATTGCAATGATCGCGAGACCGCGCTTCGCAAAGTCCGCCGCGACTGCGCGCCATCCTTCTGTTGTCCACTCTTTGTAGGCGAACATCGGCGCGGCATGGATGACGGCGTATTTGCCGTTGACCGCGACAGACGCGGTCGGCGCCGCTGCGGGACAAACCAGTTCAGGAACGCGCGGAATGTCGAGGGCATCAGCGAGCCGAAGATTTTGCTCGACGCGATGAAGCTTCTCCGCAGCGGGAACAGCCCGGTGCAGTGCAAAACGCTTAAGTGCGCGTGCGAGCCAGGGATCGGTATCCGTTGTCACCCCCACGCGTCGCCGGCCCGCGGCGAAAGCAAAAACCGTCGGGCGATCCCCGCTTTGCGTCGAAATCGCAATGTCGTAGGAACGCCATAGACGCCGGATCAGTCGCAGGCTTTCCGTAGCCGTCGGCCGCTGAGCCATCGTAAGGACATGGTCGATGTCCGGGTTTCCGGCAATGATTCCCGCGGTGCCGTCGAACACCAGCACATCGATCCGCGACTCCGGCCAGGCGCGGCGGACGCTGCGGATCACAGGCGTGGTCAGCAGCAGGTCGCCGATCCGGCGCAACGAAATGATCAGGATGCGGGAGGGGGTCGCGGCCATGCCGGTTTCTCGCAGAACCGGAATTACCGGTCCATGGCGGCGAGACCTTCGGGCTCAAGCGATTGCCGCAACGACCTTAGAAGCGCATTCAGCCTCGCCTGTTCGTAGGGGAGCGGCGGTTTCACGCCCCAGACCGGCTTGGGCCAGGCGGCATCGTCATGGCGGCGTGCGATCACGTGCACATGCAATTGCGGCACCTGGTTTCCGAGCGCAGCGATATTGAGCTTGTCGCATTGCGTGATGCTTTTGAGTGCGCGCGCCGTTGCGGCGATTTCGCCGAGCAGCTGGACTTGCGCATTTTCCTCGAGGTCTATGAGCTCGACGAGCCCGGGCAAACGCGGCACCAGGATCAGCCACGGATAGTTGGTGTCATTTGTCAGCAATACGCGGGCAAGCGGCAGGTCGCCGACCGGAACCGTGTCCTGCGCGAGCTGCGGATGCAGCGACCAGTCCTTGGTAAGCCCTGAATCCATTGGACAAATCCGTACGATTCTTTCGGAGGAAAGCTAGCAGAGACGCCGCCCCGCTGCTTGCTTTCCCGGTTTATTGGCCCGATATAGACCCCGGGAGGTTGGCGGTGGACGAGCCACTCGCCAACCGGGTCAGGTCCGGAAGGAAGCAGCCCTAACGAGCGCGGTTCGGGTCGCTCGTCAGCCTCCCACCAATTCCTCGACTTGTTCGCAATCAGTCCGCGCGTCGCGCGGCGGCGAAGCGGATGGCACGATGAGCGAGCCCAGAAAATCCGCTGTTTCCGGTTCCGCCCCGGCCGAGGCGCCGGCCGATGGATATCGCGTGCTCGCACGCAAGTACCGGCCGGCAAGCTTTGAAGACCTGATCGGGCAGGACGCCATGGTGCGCACGGTCTCGAATGCGTTCGAGAGCGGCCGCATCCCGCAGGCCTGGATTCTCACGGGTGTGCGCGGGGTTGGAAAAACGACCACTGCGCGCATCCTTGCGCGTGCGCTCAATTACGAACTGCCGGACGGTTCGGTGAAAGAACCGACGATCAGGATGCCGGTTATGGGCGTGCACTGCCAGGCCATCATCGAAAGCCGGCATCCGGACGTACTGGAGATGGATGCCGCCTCGCATAACAGCGTCGAAGACGTGCGACAGATCAACGATGCGATTCGCTACGCACCGATGAGCGCGCGCTACAAGGTTTACATCCTCGACGAAGTGCACATGTTGTCCGGCGCGGCGTTCAATGCGCTGCTCAAGACGCTGGAAGAGCCGCCGCCGCACGCAAAGTTCATTTTTGCGACCACTGAAATCCGCAAGGTGCCGGTAACGGTGCTCTCGCGCTGTCAGCGTTTCGATCTGCGCCGCGTCGACGGAGCTCTTCTGGTGGAGCATCTGCAAGGCATCGCCGCGAAGGAGAAGGCCGAGATCGAGCCTGCCGCGCTCGCTTTGATTGCGCGCGCGGCGGAGGGGTCGGTGCGCGATTCGCTCTCGCTGCTCGACCAGGCGATGGCGCACGCGGCCGGTCCGGTTCGGGCCGAGGACGTCCGCCAGATGCTGGGGCTGGCGGATCGCGTGCGGGTGGTCGACCTGTTCGAAGCCCTTATGAAGGGCGATGTCGCCGCCGCGCTGAAAGAGTTGCGCGAGCAATATGAGATCGGGGCCGATCCCGCCGTCATCCTTACCGATCTCGCCGAGTTCACCCACTTCGTTACGCGCGTTAAAGCCATTCCGGCGGTTGCCGACGACGTGTCGCTGTCGGAGGCGGAACGCGCGCGCGGGCGTGCTTTTGCGACGCAGCTGTCGATGCGCGTGCTGTCGCGCACCTGGCAGATGCTGCTCAAGGGTATCTCGGAGGTACCGGCATCCGGGCGTCCGGTTGCCGCCGCCGAGATGGTGCTGGTGCGCATTGCCTACGCGGCCGATCTGCCGACGCCTGATGAGGTTGTCCGCTCGCTGGGCGAGAATGGCGCCGTAGCGGCCCGCCTGCAGGGGAACGGTGGTTCCGCCCAGGCATCGTCGCAAAGCTATGCACCGCACTATGAGGCGCCGCGCGGTTCGCCCAGGTCTTCCGCCGCCGTATCGCCGCGGCCAGCGGAGGATTCGATACCGCATCGGGACGAAGCAGTCGCTGCGCCGACGCTGTCGATCAATTCGTTCGCGGATCTGATTGCGCTTGCGGCGGAGAAGCGCGACATCACCACCAAGATGGCGCTTGAGCGCGACGTACGGCTGGTCCGCTGCGAGGATGGCCAGCTCGAAATTGCGCTCGAGGCGCGCGCACCGAAGACATTGGTACACGACCTCCAGCGCAAGCTGGCCGGCTGGACCGGCAAGCGCTGGATCGTGGTTGTGTCCAAGGAGCAAGGCGCGCCCACCATGCGCGCCCAGGCTGATGCACATCAGGCCGAAATCGAGCGCGGCGTGCAAAACGATCCGCTGGTGCAGGCCGTGCTCAGCCGCTTTCCGGGCGCAAAGATCGTTGGTGTGACGCAGAATGGCCCGGATCAGGCGGAGCAAACGCCGGATGGCGGTTCCGATGACGAGCGTGAGGACTAACGGATGGCGGATTTCCTCGGCCTGATGAAACAGGCCGCGCAATTGCAGTCAAAGATGCAGGCGATGCAGGCGGAACTCGACCAGATCGAGGTCGAGGGGACCGCGGGCGGTGGTGTCGTGACAGTTACGCTTTCGGCGAAGGGCGACCTCAAAGGTGTGAAGATCGACGATTCGCTGCTGAAGCCGTCGGAAAAGGAAATCATCGAGGATCTGATCGTCGCGGCGCATGCCGATGCGCGGCGCAAGGCGGAAGGCGTGCTCCAGGAAAAAATGAAGGAAGTCACCGGCGGACTGCCGCTGCCGCCGGGGCTGGGTTTGACCTGATATTCTTATTCAATGCCCACCGCCGTTGCCGGACCTGAAATCGAGCGCCTGATCCAGCTGCTGGCGCGGCTGCCCGGCCTGGGCCCGCGTTCGGCGCGACGGGCGGCGCTGCACCTCATCAAGAAACGTGAATTGCTGATGGCACCGCTTGCTGCTGCCCTGGAAACGGCCATGGAGAAGATCGAGGTCTGCAAGGTCTGCGGCAATATCGATACGCATAATCCGTGCACCGTTTGCACCGACGGCAAGCGCGACGCCTCGATTATCGTTGTGGTCGCCGACGTCGCCGATTTGTGGGCGCTCGAACGCGCGCATGCGGTGAATGGCCGCTATCACGTGCTTGGCGGCACGCTGTC
>DASSRJ010000013.1:0-4646 GCA_035701845.1 Pseudolabrys sp.
CGCGCCGGCGGCGAAAATCTCGCCCGAGCACTGGCAGCGGATGATCGGGGTCAACCTGACCGGCGCGTTCCTGACGGTGCAGGCCGCTTTGGATGACGTGACGCGCAAGGGCAAAGGCACACGGCGCATCGTGTTCACCGCCTCGACAGCAGGCTTGAAGGGCTATCCCTATGTGGCGGCCTATTGTGCCGCCAAGCATGGAGTTGTCGGCCTGGCGCGCGCCCTGGCGGCGGAGCTCAAGGCCGAGGGGCTGACGGTGAATGCCGTGTGCCCCGGGTACACGGACACGCCGCTTCTGGATGCGGCCGCCGCAGCGGTTGCCGGCAAGACCGGGCGCTCCGTCGACGAGGCCCGTGCCGCGCTGGCCAGGGACAACGCCGATGGCCGGCTGATTTCCCCGGACGACGTCGCGGCCAAGGTCGTGTGGTTGTGTTCGCCGGCGGCGAACGCGGTCAACGGCGAAGCCATTGTCATTGCCGGAGGTGCGGCATGACGATCGCCGTCAGATCGAAAGCACGACAAACAACGCCGCCGCTGAGCAAACAAAGACTGCGGTTATGGATCCGCATATTGCGCGCCGCGCGTGCGATCGAGGCCGAGGTGCGCGAGCGGCTCCGTGTCCAGTTCGATGTGACACTCCCGCAATTCGATGTGATGGCGGCGCTCGAAAAGAAGCCGGACGGCATGACCATGACGGAACTGTCGCGCTTTCTGATGGTCTCGAATGGCAACGTCACCGGGATCATCGACCGGCTGGTGTCGGACAGGGTGGTCGTGCGCCAGGCGCCCGCCGACGACCGCCGTGCCATCATCGTGCGGCTGACGCCACGCGGCCTCAAAGAGTTCATGGCAATGGCCAAGGCGCACGAGTCATGGGTCGACAGTTTGCTGTCGGAATTTGACGCCGCGGAGGCGAGCACATTGATCCATCATTTTGAAGGATTGTCGGGCCGCATTCGTAACGGAGGATTGCGCGCATGAACATGAGTGCCTTCAAGCCGAAGCACTTTAATTGGGCGACGAGAGACGGTGTCGCGGTAGTAACGCTCAAGGGTACCGAACGGAAGAACCCGATCACCTTCGAAAGCTATGCCGAACTCGGACAGACCTTCCGCGACCTTGCCCGGGCCCGCGATATCAAGGTCATCGTGTTCGGCTCGAATGGCGGCAATTTCTGTTCCGGCGGCGATGTGCACGACATCATCGGGCCACTGACAAGCCGCGACATGAAAGGTTTGCTCGAATTTACGCGCATGACCGGCGAGCTTGTGAAGGCGATGCGTGCCTGCCCGCAGCCGATCATCGCGGCGATTGACGGTGTCTGCGTGGGAGCGGGTGCGATGATTGCCCTGTTCAGCGACATCCGGCTCGGCACGTTGCAGGCCAAGACTGCGTTTTTGTTCACCCGCGTCGGGCTTGCCGGCTGCGACATGGGCGCTTGCGCCTTGCTGCCGCGCGTCATTGGCCACGGCCGCGCGTCGGAGCTTCTTTATACCGGGCGCGTCATGACGGCGGAGGAGGGCGAGCGCTGGGGCTTTTTCAATCGCATCGTTGCCGCCGACAGGCTCGAAGCCGATGCGATGGTGCTGGCGCAGCAACTCGCAAGCGGTCCGACCTTTGCGCACGGCATAACGAAGACCATGCTGCACCAGGAATTCGCCATGCCGCTCGATGAGGCGATCGAGGCGGAGGCGCTCGCGCAGGCGATCTGCATGCAGACGAAGGATTTCCATCGGGCCTATGAGGCTTTTGTGGCCAAGCAGAAACCGCAGTTTGCCGGGAATTGACGATGCTTGACCGGAGTTTCCTGCATTGGCCGTTTTTCGAGGAGCGTCATCGCGCGCTTGCCGACCGGCTGGAAACCTGGGCCGCGCAGCATTGCGCGCGTGTCGATCATCGCGATGTCGATGCGGCCTGCCGCGAGCTGGTGCGCGGTCTTGGCCGAGACGGCTGGCTTAAGCACACTGCGCCAGGTGATGGTCCGTCGGACAAAATCGACGTTCGCACGCTGGCCTTGATCCGCGAAACGCTGGCACGTCATTCCGGACTCGCAGACTTTGCTTTCGCGATGCAGGGCCTTGGCGCCGGCCCGATTTCGCTGTTCGGCACGCCCGCTCAAAAAGCCCGTTGGTTGCCGAAGACCCGCAGCGGTGCGGCGATCGCGGCGTTTGCCCTTTCCGAGCCCGCGTCCGGCTCTGACGTTGCCAACATTTCAATGACGGCGCGGAAGAACGGCAACGGTTTCACTCTCGACGGCGAAAAGACCTGGATATCGAACGGGGGAATCGCCGATCTTTATGTCGTGTTTGCCCGCACCGGCGAGGCGGCGGGCGCGAAGGGCCTGTCGGCTTTTATCGTGGGCGGTGATAATCCGGGCCTGTCGGTTGCGGAACGCATCGAGGTTATGGCGCCGCACCCGCTTGCGCGCCTGGCTTTCAAGAACTGCCGTGTCGGCGTCGACGATCTCATCGGCGCGTCCGGCGATGGCTTCAAGATCGCGATGGCCACACTCGATGTTTTCCGCACCTCGGTCGGTGCGGCCGCGCTCGGCTTTGCACGCCGTGCGCTCGCCGAAACAGTGAAGCGCGCCAGGAGCCGCGAACTGTTCGGCGCTCCATTGTCGGAATTGCAGATGGTCCAGGGCCACATCGCCGACATGGCGGTCGAAATCGATGCCGCCGCATTGCTCGTTTATCGCGCCGCCTGGGCCAAGGACAATGGAGCCGCGCGGGTGACACGCGAAGCGGCGATGGCCAAGCTCTACGCGACCGAGGCAGCGCAGCGCGTGATCGACGCCGCCGTGCAGATCCATGGCGGTGACGGCGTGCGTTCCGGCCATCCGGTCGAAACGCTTTACCGGGAAATCCGTGCCTTGCGAATTTACGAAGGCGCGTCAGACGTCCAGAAAATCATTATCGCCAGATCTGCGCTTTCATCTCCTGGGGGCCGCTGACATGACTCGAAACATCAAACTTGGGCCGTCCGCGCATGTCGATACCTTTACCCGCGACAATCTCCCGCCGTTCGATCAATGGCCCGAGATTCTGCTCGACCGGCCCGAATTCCGGTATCCCGAGCGTTTGAACGCCGCGGTCGAATTGACCGACCGCTTGGTCGAGCGTGGCTTCGGTGACCACATCGCGCTCATCGGCAATGGCCGCCGGCGCACGTACAAGGAGCTGGCCGACTGGTCGAACCGGCTGGCGCATGCCCTCGTGGAGAATTACGGGGTCAAGCCTGGCAACCGCGTCCTGATCCGCTCAGGCAATAACCCGGCCCTTGTCGCAGCGTGGCTCGCCGCCACCAAAGCCGGTGCGGTTGTCGTCAACACGATGCCCATGCTCCGCGCGGGTGAATTAAGCAAGATCGTCGACAAGGCCGAGATCGGGCTGGCTTTGACCGACAGCCGTATCGCCGATGAATTGGTGGCCTGTGCCAAGTCCAGCAAATTTCTCACGCAGGTGGTCAATTTCGACGGCACGTCCAATCATGACGCCGAGCTTGATCGCGTTGCACTCGACAAGCCCGTGAAGTTCGACGCGGTGCCTACGGGCCGCGACGATGTTGCCTTGCTTGGGTTCACGTCCGGCACCACCGGTGAGCCCAAGGCCACCATGCATTTCCATCGCGATCTGCTGATCATCGCTGACGGCTACGCCAGGGAAGTTCTTAATGTGACATCGGACGACGTGTTCGTCGGTTCGCCACCATTGGCCTTCACATTCGGCCTCGGTGGCCTTGCGATTTTCCCGCTCCGGTTCGGCGCGACCGCGACGCTTCTCGAAAATGCGTCGCCGGCCAACATGGTGCAGATCATCGAGACCTACAAGGCCACGATCTCGTTCACCGCACCGACCGCGTACCGGGCGATGATGGCAGCGATGGACCAGGGCGCCAACCTGTCGTCGCTGCGGCTGGCCGTGTCGGCTGGCGAGACATTGCCGGGTCCGGTATTCGAGGATTGGACGCGCCGGACCGGCAAGCCGATCCTCGACGGCATCGGCTCGACCGAGTTGCTCCACATTTTCATCACAAACCGTATCGGAGACGCCGTGCCTGGGGCGACCGGGCGGCCGGTCGCCGGTTACGAAGCAAGGATAGTCGACGCCGACATGAAGGATGTGCCTGACGGCACCGTCGGGCGCCTGGCCGTGCGCGGCCCGACCGGTTGTCGCTATCTCGCCGACCAGCGGCAAAAGAACTACGTCGGCGATGGCTGGAACCTTACCGGCGATTCATTTGTGCGGGATCAGGAAGGCCGCTTCCATTTCGCTGCCCGCAACGACGATATGATTATCTCGGCGGGCTACAACATCGCCGGGCCCGAGGTCGAGGCGGCGCTGTTGGCGCACCCCGAAGTCGCGGAATGCGCCGTCGTCGGTGCAAACGATTCCGAGCGGGGGCAGGTTGTTGCCGCCTTTGTCGTGCTCAAGGCCGGCGTCGTGGGTGACAATCTCCGCGTCAAGCTCCTGCAGGACCACGTCAAGGCAACCATCGCGCCGTACAAGTATCCACGGGTTGTGAAATTCGTCGAAGCTCTGCCGAAGACCCAGACCGGAAAAATTCAGCGCTTCAAACTGCGAGAACAGGTCTCATGAACAAGAGCACGGTTGAAATTGTGCAGCCGAAGCACTGGGTCCCGCCCA
>DASSRJ010000014.1:0-22641 GCA_035701845.1 Pseudolabrys sp.
GCACCGAGAAAATCGGCTCTCAGAGAACACCAAGTCGAAGAACGGTAACCGCCGACGTGCAGAGTTCAGTCAACAACGTCGTACCAATCCAGGTCCTTTGGCGCTTGCCTCCAGCGGCCAGAGAGCGGTCTCGCAGAGAGGGTGGCGGAGGGAGTGGGATTCGAACCCACGTTACGGTTTCCCGTAAACACGCTTTCCAAGCGTGCGCCTTCAGCCACTCGGCCACCCCTCCTGATCGGCCCTGCGAGCGGGCCGCGCTTCTCTACATCAAATACTCAACACGCGCTGTCGCGCTTTCGTCACCGGCGAACGTCTGAGTTGATCAAAAGGCGGGCGCCTGCTCCCGCATCGCTGGATTACGCCTTTGCCGGCGGCGGCAGGTTGTCGCGGTGCCGCAGGCGGCGCGCACTATAGACCCGGTCCGGCTGGAAACAACCAGACCTCCAGCGCGATTTGCCCCTATCGAAGTAACCAGCATAGACATGTTTATTTTACAAAGATTGACCATTGGCGGACCAGATGCGCACTATCCGTAAATAATACCAAGGCTTATGCGGGCAGGCGCCCGTTCGCCTGTCACGTCCAGGAGGCAATTGCACACCGATGTCAGACGACGGATCCGCGCTTCAACTGGTGCTCAGCGGCGACCCGGGCCTGTTCGCGATCGTGCGCCTTTCGCTGCTGGTCAGCCTGAGCGCGGTGTTGTTCGCGGCCATCATCGGCGTGCCGGCCGGCGCGCTGCTCGCACTCACGCGCTTCCGTGGCCGCGAGGCCGTCGTCGTCATTCTCAACGCGCTGATGGGGCTGCCGCCGGTCGTGGTCGGGCTTGCGGTCTTTCTGCTGCTGTCGCGGTCGGGACCGCTCGGCGAATGGGGCCTGCTGTTCACGCCGCAGGCCATGGTCATCGCGCAGACCGTGCTGGTCGCGCCGATCATCGCGGCGCTGACGCGGCAGACGATCGAGGACCTGTGGGCGGAGTACCAGGCCGAGCTCACGGCGATGAACGTGGGTCCGCTGCGCCGCGTATGCACGCTGATCTGGGATGCGCGCTTCTCGCTCGTCACTGCCTTGCTCGCCGGGTTCGGCCGCGCCGCCGCGGAGGTCGGTGCCATTATCATCGTCGGCGGCAACATCGACGGCTTCACCCGCACGATGACGACGGCCATCGCGCTGGAGACATCCAAAGGCGACCTGCCGCTGGCGGTCGGCCTCGGCATGGTGCTGATCGTCATCGTCATTATCATCAACGCGCTGGCGTGGGGCATCCGCCGCACCGGCGAGCGCTACGCGGGATGAGCATGCGTCCACCTGCCCTCGACCTGCCGATCATGTTCATCGACGTGCGCGTCACGGCCGGCGCGGTAACGATTCTCGACGGCATCACGCTCACGGTTTCACCGGGACTGCCGACGGTGCTGATCGGACCCAACGGCGCCGGCAAGACAACGCTGCTGCGCGCCGCGATGGGCCTTGTGCCGGCAAGCAGCGGCCTTATTACCTGGGGCGGCCGCGAATCCTCGGATCGCAGGCACCGCGCCATCATGTTCCAGCGGCCGGCGATGCTCCGGCGCAGTGCCGGCGGCAATATTCGTTACGCGCTCGCGGCTGCCGGCATGCCGCGCGGCAAGCGTCACAGGCGCGCCGCCGCATTGCTGGCCGAAGTCGGGCTTGCCGGCCTCGACCGCCGGCCGGCCCGGCGCCTGTCGGGCGGCGAGCAGCAGCGCCTCGCGCTGGCGCGCGCGCTCGCGCGCGACCCCGGCATCCTGTTTCTCGATGAGCCGACCGCCAGCCTCGACCCGGCCGCCACCAAGTCGATCGAAGACATCGTGCGCGCCGTGAGCGCGCGCGGCGTCAAGGTCGTGATGTGCACGCACGACCTCGGCCAGGCCAAGCGTCTCGCCGGCAATGTCGTGCTTCTGCATCGCGGCCGGCTGATCGAAAACACGCCGGCCGCCCAGTTTTTCGCAACACCGCGCACAGAAGAAGCCCGCAGATTCGTCGCGGGAGAACTGCTCGTCTGAATAATGAAAGAAGGAGGATCACATGTTCAACCGTCGCATGCTCATTGCCGCCGTCGCGGCCGCCGCCGTCCTGTCCGGCGTGCCCGTTTCGGCCCAGGACAAATCGATTGTGGTGGCGTCGACCACTTCGACGCAGGATTCCGGCCTGTTCGAATACCTGCTGCCGATCTTCACCAAGAAGACCGGCATTGCCGTCAAGGTCGTGGCGCAGGGCACCGGCCAGGCGCTCGACACCGCGCGGCGCGGTGACGCAGATGTCGTCTTCGTTCATGCCAGGGCGCAGGAAGAAAAATTCCTCGCCGAAGGCCAGGGCGTGAAGCGCTTTCCGGTCATGTATAATGATTTCGTGCTGATCGGCCCGAAAAACGATCCTGCCGGTATCAGGGGCATGAAAGATGTCGCCAAGGCCCTGCACACCATCAAGGACAAACAGCAACCATTCATTTCACGCGGCGACCGGTCCGGCACGCACAGCGCCGAGCTCAAGCTCTGGAAGGACGCCGGCATCGACATCGAGAAGGACAAGGGCGCCTGGTACAAGGCGATCGGCCAGGGCATGGGCGCTGCGCTCAACACCGCCGGCGCCGGCAACGCCTATGTCCTCTCCGACCGCGGCACCTGGATTCACTTCAAGAACAAGGGCGACCTGCAGATCCTGGTCGAAGGCGACAAGCGCATGTTCAACCAGTACGGCGTGATGCTGGTGAACCCGGCGAAGCATCCGAACGTCAAGAAGGACTACGGCCAGCAATTCATCGACTGGCTGGTGTCACCCGAAGGGCAGAAGACGATTGCCAATTACAAGATCAACGGCGAGCAGCTGTTCTATCCCAACGCCGACGATCACAGCGCCTGATGCGCGCACCAACCGTCATCGCCCGCGAAAGCGGGCGATCCGCCGGGTGCCCGACAATGAAGGGCGATGATTCAAAGATGTGCCGGTGCCTGCCGGATGCCCCGCTTGCGCGGGGCATCTCGGCCTCATTGGCGGCCCCTGTCCTTACCGTTATCTGGCTCATGACGATCGCAATGCCCGTACGCGCCGACACCATTCACCTATTTGCCGCCGGCAGCCTCAAGGCCGCGTTGACCGATGTCGCGAAAGCCTATGAGGCCGCGAGCGGCAACAAGGTCGAGGCGCGGTACGGGCCGTCCGGCCTGCTGAAGAGCGACATTGCAAAAGGCGTGAAGGCCGACGTCTTTGCCTCGGCGAACATGGAGCATCCGCAGGCGCTGCATGACGAAAAGAAAAGCGGCCCGGTGTCGCGCTTTGCACGCAATTCGCTGTGCGCGCTGATGAAGCCGGGACTGAAGGTCGACAGCGCGAGCCTGCTCGACCGCATGCTCGATCCGGGCATCAAGCTCGGCACCTCGACGCCGAAGGCCGACCCATCGGGCGACTATGCGTTCGAGGTCTTCCGCAAGGCTGAAGCCATCAGGCCCGGCGCGCAGGCCATTCTGGAAAAGAAGGCGCTGCAGCTGACCGGCGCCGCCAACAGCGCAAAGGCGCCGGATGGACGCACCGTCTATGGCTGGCACATTACCGAAGCGCGCGCCGACATTTTCCTCACCTATTGCACCAATGCGCTGGCGGCGCAGAAGGAAAACCCCGGACAGCAGATCGTGCAGCTGCCGGCCGGCCTTGCCGTCGGCGCCGATTATGGTCTGACCGTCATCAACGGAGCCCCGGCATCGGCGCAGCGTTTTGCCGACTTCATATTGTCGTCGCAGGGTGAGAAGATTCTGGTGAGCCACGGCTTCGCGTCCGGAAGGTAAACAGCAAAGGGGGCTTTCATGAAACTCAGCGCACGCAACCAGCTCAAAGGCAAGATCGTCGAGGTGAAAAAAGGCACCACCACCGCGCATGTCCGTATCGACATCGGCGGCCAGACCATCACCGCGGCCATCACCAATGATTCGGTCAACGAGCTCAAGCTCGAAAAGGGCAAGACCGCCTACGCCATCATCAAGGCAACCAGCGTGATGGTGGGCACGGATTAATCCTTTGAAGGCGTCGTGCCCGGCCGCCCGGGTCCGGCCGCTTGCCCGGCCATGACTAAAAAGATGAGCATGTCTATTACGCGCAGAACTTTCGCCGCCGGCGTCACCGCCGCAATCGTATTGCCGCGCAAGGTCCGCGCGGCAACGGTCACCGACTCGACCGGCCGGGCGTTGCAGGTGCCGGAAAAAGTCGCACGCGTCTTCCCGGCCGGCCCGCCGGCGGCGATCCTGCTCTATACGCTTGCGCCCGAACTGCTGCTTGGCTGGCCGCGCGCCAACCGGCCGGAAGAGTGCGCGTACATGCTGCCGGATATCTGCGCGCGCCCCGAAGTCGGGCGCATCACGGGCCGCGGCAACACCGCCAATCTCGAGAGCGTGATCGTGCTCAGGCCCGATCTCATCCTCGACGTCGGCTCGACCAGCAGCACCTTCGTCTCGCTGGCCGAACGCGTGCAGCAGCAGACCGGCATTCCCTACGCGCTGCTTGATGGCCGCTTTGATGCGGTCGCGGAGACCTACCGCAAGCTCGGCGAGCTGATCGGTCGCAAGAGCGATGCCGAAAAGCTTGCGCGCCATGCGGATGACACGTTCAGGATGATTGCCGGCCGTACAGCCTCAATCGCGCCGTCCGCGCGCCCGCGCGTATATTACGCGCGCGGCCCGCGCGGCCTGGTCACCGGGCTGGGCGGCTCGATCAATGTCGAGACCATCGAAATGCTGGCGCAGAACGTCGCCGGCGGCACCAAAGGCGGCCTCGCCAATGTCTCGATCGAGCAGGTCTTGCTGTGGAATCCCGACGTGATCGTCACCATCGATCAGGACTTTGCCGCGAGCGTCCGCAGCGATCCGGCCTGGGCCTCGATCAAGGCGGTGCGCGACAATCGCGTGCATCTGTCGCCGAAAATGCCGTTCGGCTGGGTCGATTTTCCGCCTTCGGTGAACCGGCTCATCGGGCTGCGCTGGCTGGCGAAGATCCTCTATCCCGATAAATTTCCCGAGGACATGCGTGCCCTGACGCGGGATTTCTATACAATGTTCTATCATCGCACGCCGGACGACGCGCAGATCGACCATGTTCTGGCTGGGAGAGACTAACCTCTGAGGTCATCGCCCGCGAAAGCGGGCGATCCGGTGCGCGAGGCGGATCGGCATGCAGATGGCAACGGAGCCTCCGATGTTTACTGGATCGTCCGCTTTCGCGGACGGTAACAGGTTAAGCAAGCGGCAGGTCCTTCCAACATGACCCGCTCCGCGGTGCCGGGGCTGGTGATCGCAACCGCCGTGCTGATCGCCGGACTGCTGCTTGCCTTCACCGTCGGACGCTATCCGGTCTCGCTCGCCGAGCTCGCAAACGTTCTGTTTTCGAAAATCAGCGCGCACCGCGCCGACGTGCCGCCGGCCGTCGAAAGCGTGATCATGCAGGTGCGCGGACCGCGCGTGCTGGCGGCGGCGCTGGTCGGCGCGGCGCTGGCGGTTGCCGGCACCGCGTTCCAGGGCCTGTTCCGCAATCCGCTGGTGTCGCCCGATATCCTCGGCGCTTCGTCAGGCGCGGCGCTTGGTGCGGTGATCGGTATTTTCTTCTCGCTCGGCGTCGTCGCGATCCAGGTTTTCGCCTTCGTCGGCGGATTGATGGCGGTTGCCGCCGTCTATGTCATCGGCTCGGCGGTCCGCTCGCGCGATCCAATTCTCGTTCTGGTGCTGACGGGTGTCGTGGTCGGCGCGCTGCTCGGCGCCGGCGTCGGCCTCGTGAAATATCTTGCCGACCCCTACAACCAGCTGCCCGCCATGACGTTCTGGCTGCTCGGCAGTCTGGCGGCGGCAAACGTCGCCGACCTGCTGCCGCTGTTCGGGCCGGTCGCCATCGGCACAATCGTGCTGATTGCGCTGCGCTGGCGCATGAACGTCATGTCGCTGCCGGAAGAAGAGGCGCGCTCGCTCGGCGTGGCGACCGGGCCGCTGCGCATCGCGATCGTCGCCGCCGCGACGCTGACGACGTCGGCCAGTGTCGCAACCGCCGGGATCATCGGCTGGGTCGGGCTGGTAGTGCCGCATCTCGCGCGCTCGCTGGTCGGGCCCGATTTCGCGCGTCTGCTTCCCGCAGCGGCAATCCTTGGCGGCGGCTATCTGCTGCTGATCGACACGCTCGCCCGCACCACCGCGGAGGTTGAAATCCCGCTTGGCATATTGACCGCTGTCGTTGGCACACCGTTTTTCATCTGGCTGCTGGCCAGCATGCAGAGGAACTGGTCGTGAACCTCTCCGGCCATGATCTCACCATCGGCTATCCCGACCACACGGTCGGGCGCGGGCTCGACGTGACGCTCGCGACCGGCGAGGTCCTGGCGCTGCTCGGCCCCAACGGCGGCGGCAAGACGACGTTGCTCAAGACTTTGCTCGGCCTGCTCAGGGCGCAGGCCGGCGAGGTGCGGCTCAATGAAAGGCCGCTCGGCAGCTATTCGATCCGCGAACGCGCGCGCGTCGTCGCCTACGTACCGCAGGTGCATATCGGCACGTTCGCGTTCACGGTGGAAACCGTCGTGCTGATGGGCCGCACGGCGCACGGCAACCTGTTCAGCCGGCCGAGCGCGCATGATCGAGCTGTGGCGCACACCGTGCTCGATCGCTTCGGGATCGCAGCGCTTGCCGATCGCCCCTACACCATGATTTCCGGCGGCGAACGGCAACTGGTGCTGCTGGCACGCGCGCTGGCGCAGGAGCCGCAATTCATCGTGCTCGACGAGCCGACGGCGAGCCTCGACTTCGGCAACCAGGGCAAGGTGATGAACGAGATTCGCAGCCTCGCGAAATCCGGGCACGGCGTGCTGTTCACCACGCACGATCCCAATCATGCGCTACGCGCGGCCGACCGCGCCTACCTCCTGCGCGACGGTCAGCGCATTGCCGATGGGCCGGTGGGACATGTCCTCAACCGCGATCAGCTGGAAGCGCTGTACCGCACGACCGTCGACCGGATCGCGGATTCGGGCAGCGGGGCGGTGGCATTCCTGCCGGGCTGAGGCAATCAGAAGGGAGTGACTGGCGCGGAGGCGAGGCGGCGCTCGTGTGATTGCTCCAGGGTCTGGAGCGCGGCCGCGGCCTCGGCGCGCAAGGCATCGAAATCAATCGCAACAGCCGCCGTCTCGTGCGACGCCTCTGCCGATGTCGACGGGCGCATCATCACCACAAGCAGTGCCGCGAAAAAGATCAGAACGGCAGCCGCGGCCAGAATTCGTACAGACATGGTCAAGCTTCCTGCTCGACCCCTCCCCCTGAGACCGCGTTATACCGAAAAGGCATTGAAGCCGCGCGAAACCGGGCGCCCCGCTTGGACGCAACATGTTAGCCACATTTTAACCCGGCGCCCGCGGTTGGCCGGATCAGTGACGGCCGGACTACAGGCGGCGTCGCCGAGCTGGAATGGCAGGGGTGCATACCGCTGAAGCGGTAGCGACCTACTAGTCGATATGGTGCAGTATTAACCACGCTATATTTGGCTACTCTCTTCGGTGGTTGGTTGAGCGAGTCGCGTAGTAGGGGCGTACCCATGAAGGACACCGTTTTCGTTGCTCTGGTAGGCTACAACCCCATACAGCGTGAAGGGATCGTTTCCATTTTACGCAAAGGTGGTTTTTCACACCTGCGCAGCTACGCCACCGTTTCGGAGATATCCGAGGGACGTCTGCCGGCAAACAAGCGCCTGATCTGTCTGCTTGACCTACGGCGGCAACTTGATGACCTACCCGGGGTTGTAGACAAATTGCGTACCAAGTATCCCCAATCCTCGGTTGTGCTGCTGGCCGAAACATCTAACAACGCGATCTTGGTACAGGCAATGGAATGCAACGTAGACGGACTCTTCCTGGACAAGATCGGGCGCGATGCATTGATCAAGTCGTTAGAGCTTATCGTCCTGGGCGAGAAAGTGTTCCCGGCAAACAATCTTTTGGACATTTGCAAACGGAACTCAGAAATTGCGGCCACTGACGTCGATGCGAATACGCGACTCGATATGCTGTCGTCGCGCGAAACCGAAGTTTTGCAAAAGCTGACGGCCGGTTTTCCCAACAAGATCATTGCGCGAGATTGTGGGATCACGGAATCCACCGTGAAAGTGCATGTCAAAGCGATCCTACGAAAGATACGCGCCAAGAACCGGACACAAGCCGCGGTGTGGGCCCGTAAATATGGTATCGATCGCAAACCGCATCTAGATAATCCAGATCTCACATCGCGAAGCACACCTTCGAATGGAGAAGTGCAAGAGGTCCACGACCGGCTTTCTATCCAGCCCCAGAATGAGCCACATAAATCAATCCACCATCATAATGGTTCCAAAGGCTGATCCCGGGCTCGCTGAATGAGCGAGCGTGCCATTCGCGCCGAACTAAAGCGCCGTCCATACTGCCCGGATTATTGCCTTCACCGTCTCGTCCAATGGACGATCTGTCTCTATCGCGACAACATTCGTCGCGAACTCACCACTTCTCTCCAGCGTCCACCGGCGACGCACCGCTTCGGCATTAGGCCCGCTCTCTTTGATGCGTGCGGCATCACGGGATATCGCCGTCTCAATCGGCGCGACAAGACGAACGACAAGACTCGGTCGCGGGAGAGACCGGTAGATCGAACGCTCCCGTAACATAAGCCAGCGCTTCAGACGCGAGGGGCAACTTTTAATTGCCGCATCATCAAAACAACTGCTGTCGATCGCACCGATGGTCTCTGCAGGATACCGGTCGCAAATAACAAGTCCTCCCCCAGTGGCGATGCGCTGCGCCCGCCGAAGTAGAATCCGGCGATCATATGCCAGCATCACCATCCGCAGGGTGAAGAGCAACGAATAGCGCTTCTCGCTTCGGCGCTCGCTGCTTTCGTACGCTCCGCTCACTTCCCCCGGAAAAAACCGACGCGCAATTGGGACCAGCATATGCGCAATCCATGTCGCGGCTGTCGGCGGAGGCTTGCCGACATGTACGTGAACGACATCCAGATGACGGCCGAAGCACTTGGCAATCGCCGCAGTGAGCGTCGACTTGCCGGTACCCTTGGGGCCGACGAGCGCAACAATCGCGCCGCCAGTTTGAAGTACGAGGTCTCGCCGCCGCTGCATTCGTGCCGACAGCAAAGCCGCCACGTGGTGCATTCGACAAAATAACGCGCGGCCGTTTCTATAGCGGCGCCGGCCTCTCAGGGCGCGTGCGATGCGCGCGCCAATGCGAATGCGAATCCACAACGTAGTTTTGCGATCAGCGAAGACGGCAACGGCCTGCCGGAACAAGGCCGGATCCAATTCGGGGAACCAATTCTCGCAAAGACATGCCGAGGCATCCATTCTGGCAGCGTCGCGCAGCCAATTCATTTCATCTGCCATTTTCCCGGCATCGCGCCGCGCCATCAAAATCTCGATCAAATTGACATGTTTAAGGGCCGCCCGAAGAGCAAAAACGACAATTTCCGCCTCGGATGTCGGAACGCGAATCCCGTTCAGCATGCGGGTTTGACCGAGAAGTGCGTCCTCGATCGCAAACCGGTAGTTCTTGACCAAGCTGTCGCCGGAAACGATCTGGAAATAGATATGGAGATGGAGAAGATCCGCACTGTTTTCATCAACTGCCAGCGCGTGAACAACCCCGGGGTGCCCGATCCCGCCGCGGGATTGCGTGAGCTTGAACCCGACGTCAGCTATGACCGTGAGAAACTCTGAAGTCTGCCGCCGGTCAATAAGAATGTCGACATCTTCGTCGCCGGCCAGGGTTTCAGCCAGCCGCATATTGCTCTTCCAATGGCAATACCGGATCCGCTTCGCTTCGAGCGTGTCGAACAGCCGGCGAAGCAGCGGCCTGATCTGACCAGCGCTGGAGCTTGCAGGCACAAAATCAATCGTCGCCGACGGTGTCTCGCTGCTGAGTCTGCCGGCCCCCCGGCTCATAGAAGCTTCTCCGAATAACATTGGTGCGATGGTCAATCAGCCCTCCGAACGCTCCAGTGCGATGGCCGTCTTCGTCATGCACGGCGCGATTAGCCCCGGTAAAAGGCGAAGGCGCGTATAGATAAATTGCGCCATTGCAATGTTCCAGATCACAAGGCTTGAAACGATGACAAGAGCGACTCCAAAAATACCGAGCGTGCCGCTCATGATCATGCATAATGCAAAAGCGGTCACGGAGCATACCGCCAGAAGCGTCGCCGCTACACGTTCGTGACCGGTCATGGTGATCAAGTGCTGTTGCGGGCCGAATGCCGCGCAGGCAAGCTGACCTAAAGCCAACAGAGACGCGGTATGTGCGCCATTGGCAAAGCTTGGCCCAAACCACGTCAGCAGCATGGGCGCAAGCACGGCGACCGGAATCGCGACGCACGCTGTCCCCGAAAAAGACAACCAGGCGGCGCGGACGGACAGCATCTGTAGCGCATATCGATCACGCCCCGCATGAAGATAGGAAACGGTTGGTGCGAAGGCGATAGCAACCGCCATGCGAGGAAGCGCACACAGTTGAGAGAGGCTGTACGCGACAGCGAATACGCCAGCATCCCGCGTGAGCCCGTTCATTCCCAGTACCATGACGCCAGTCCGAGCGAGAAGATTATCCGCAAGCGTCAAACAAACCAGAGGGAACGCCAGTGCGCTCCATTCGCGGACGGCATAGGAGGGAACACGCCCAACAAGTGCAATCGGCCGAAGCCTGTTCGCTCCATAGCACACGGCGAGCAGTATCGCGACCGAACTCACCAGCATGGCAAGGGCGGCCGTTGTGGCATTCATCGTCATGCCAATGCAGGCCGCACCGGCCAAGCCCGCAAGTAGCACGCCGTCTCTTAAGATGCGCTCGGGCGCAAGGGCGAGAACGACGCCGCCGAAAGCACGGACGACTGACGCTGCTACGAGGTGAAGCGTCAAAAAGGGTAAAGCGACCAGACCGATTTCGAATGCGTAAGCAAATTCAGGGCGGTGCGCCGAAATGAAAATAGCTATGACAGCGTTCCCAAGTCCCGCGACGACTATGCTCGCGAAACCGGCGGCGCCAATCGCAAATCGTACTGCACCATTTGCCGCTGACCACATTTCGCGGCGGAGATATGTCGGGACAAGTCGAAGCAATGAAACATGAAATCCCAGCGTACAAAGGTTTGCCGCCAACATGATCCACGCGACGATGATCGCGTATTCACCATATGCATCCGGGCCGAGAAGCCGGGCGGCGACGAGTTGCGCGAGGAAGGACACACCGGCACCTGCCCCGAAAACCACGAAGGCGGTGACACTCGCCATTTCAAGCCGCCCGCGAGCCGTGAGTTGCCCAAATGCTTTGGCAAAGACCCCCGCGCGATGTTGCAGCCTTTCGATGGGAAGGAGCCGGGAATTCATTGGCTGATTACAAACGAAGATTGTGGATTGCGCGAAGATCCGCGCATCGAACTGTCCCGGAGTATTTCCTGGGAGGAATATAAGTTCACTGACGCGAGCTTTTCGATTTGATTGACCATAATCTGCGCCACCCGAAGCGGAGCATCGCATCCCGAACATTCGATCAGCGCAACGTCCGTCCTCCGGGCCAGTTCGCTTTTTATATCTGCGGCAATCGCAACTTGCCGAAGCGTGGTGGAAATATCGAGCTCCAGCATTCGCTCAATGCGACCTAATTTGCCCAAGCGATCCCGCAGCCGAGCTTCAATTGTGGGTTCCGGCGCATCAACCAAGATTAAAATATCGGGTTTCGGCAGCCGGGCGAGGACGCTTGGCATCCTTGGGCGAAGCGCTGAGTTCCGGCAAACAACCGAGCAGAGAGCTGATAAATAACCTTGATCAAAGATCGTGATGCGGCTGGAAGAACGGGCATCCGCCCACGATTTACCCATCGACAACAAGTAGCGTCGATTCCGGACGCGGGTCGAAATTGATTGGTCCATAAGCATGGACATAAGTTCACGCTCGACCGGACTCTCATTCGACCAGGGCAAGCAAGCCGTAACCGCACCAACCGCTTTCGCAGGACGGCTGAGTTGAGCGCGGAATCGCCCCCACCGGGAGTTCGGCCGGCCAGCCCCGAATAGTTCTGACGGCCGAGCGCTGGAAACCAACTCAACGGAATAGCCATGCTCCCGCATCAGCTTTGCGAGAGCATGTGAAAGCGTAGTCTTTCCTACGCCGGACGGTCCGAACAGCTCTACGATCATGCGCCTGTCAAACCCAAAGACGTGCCGTCCGCTATTGCCGCGCCTCCAATTGCACTTGACCGAATCCGACCTGCACCACATCGCCCGGTTGGAGTTCGGTGTCCTCGTCGACATGCGACCTTTCAAGGTGGCCATCTCCACGCCTGATAACGACAAACTCCGGCTTGCCAAATTCGTCTCCGGGTCGTGGCGGCCGGGCGCCAGTCAGACGAAGCTTTTCATCCGCGGCCTGAAGCCTTGCGCGCTCCGTGGCCAGCCTGACAGTGGCATCATGCTGTTCAGTCACCAGTCGGACATGAAGGTCGGCGTCCATTTTCTCAAGAGACCTCGCCAACTCCGCGCGGGCTCTCTTCACCTGGCTGAGCCATGCCGCAGTTTGCAGTTTGCGTGTTGAGGAAAGAAGAACAGCCCGCCGATACTCGGACACGCGCGGGCTCGGCAGATTGCCTTTGCCAAAGGCGTCCATTGCCCGCTGAAGATCTTTCGCGTCAGCCTCGGCGCCTTCATCTTCAGTTTTTTGTTGCTCAGTGAGGACTTCAATCTGGTGGTCGGCCTCTTTTATCGCGTTGCCATAGTAGCCCTTGTCGCGATTGTAATCAGCCGCGCTCTGAGTTTTCGTCTCGTCCTCAAGCGCCAGAAGCTTGGTCAGCACGCTCGCCGGTAGCGGACTCGGACGCAACGAAGTATCATCGAAGGCCTCGTTATTGCCGAGTTCCTGGCCAATCCGCCACAAGCGTACCGATTGCGTCGCAACGCCCATCCAGGCGGAAATGTACTCGGTACGCAAGTTGGGAATATCGGAGGGACCAAGCCCGGCGCGCCCTGAACTCACCGTAGCGCCGCCGGCAGCAATAATGGCTTGGCGAACAGTCATCCGTGGACGGAAGCCCTGTTCGCCCGGACGCAAGACGTCACCACTCACGAAAATCGGCTTGTACTCGACGATTGCGACCACAATCTCATCAGGCTCGACTGCCCGTGATATGTCGCGCCCGTCCGGCATCCGAACGCGAATGAGCTTGCTGGCCAATCCCGCACGGATTCGGGCGCGGATGTCTGACATCGTTGTCCCTTCGACACGGATCGTGCCAACGAGGGGCACAGATATGGTGCCGTCGAGCTGGATAGGCGCTCGCTGGCGCATGTCAGGGGCGTTCGCCACGGTTATCTCGATTACATCGCCGGCCTGAACGCGATACTCAGCCTTCGCAGCTGCAGAGAAGAGCAGCATCGGAACACAAATCGCAATCGCCATAGAGCCGGAGAAAGAGGATCTACTGATCATTGCATTACTCACAGGTTGTCCGTTCACCTCAGGTCGCGTAGGTCGCATCCTGCCGAACTTGTCCTCGGCCGAGGCGATCACGCCACCAGTTGATAGTACGGAGGAGGCCATCTCGAAGAGCCACTCGCGGTCGCCAGCCCGTCGCCGACGCAAAGCGCGTTGAATCTGCCAGTAGCGCGCGTACTTCGGATTGGGCGGGCCGCTTGCGCGCAGGGTCGTGCTCGACAGGCTTTTGGCAGTCGAGCAGTTCGAGAGTCGTACCGATCAACTGGGCAATCGTCGCTGCCGTGCCACTGCCAGCGTTGTAGGGACGACCGTATTCGATCGTGGGTGCTGAGCCGATCGTTAAAAAGGCATTGACGGTGTCATCCACATACGTGAAGTCGCGAACCGGCGCCGTATCGCCAACCCGAATAGCACGGACATGCGGATCGAGTGCTTGCCGAAGAACGGTCGGGATGATCGCGCGTTCGCTTTGTCGTGGACCAAAGGTATTGAACGGGCGAATAATCGCCACGGGCAGGTTAAACGAGCGGGCGTAAGCCTCCGCCATCATGTCAGCGCCAATTTTGGAGGCCGAATAAGGCGACTGTCCCTGCAGCGGGTGTGTTTCTGGGATCGGCATCGTGATCGCAGTGCCGTAGACCTCGCTCGTCGAGGTGTGGACCACGCGACGAACATCATGTTCGCGAGCCGCCTCAAATACGTTCAGCGAACCGATAACATTTGTCTCTACATAGGATTGGGTGGCAATGTAAGAATGAGGGATCGCGATCAGGGCAGCCAGGTGAAACACGATATCCTGCTGTGCCACGATACCCCGCGTGAAAGCGGCGTCTCTCAGGTCGCCACGTACGGCTTTGATGCGGTCTCGAACATTATCCGATAGCTCGTCCAGCCAGCCGAACGTGTCGAAGGAATTATACAGCGCGAGAGCCGTTACGTTCGCACCCCGCCTCACCAGTGTCTCGGTCAGATGTGACCCAATGAAGCCATCGGCCCCAGTCACAAGCACGTTGGCACCGGAGTAAGCACACGCGTCAATTGGTGCGCCGTCAGTGTCGGCTCGCATCTGCGCTGGGCAACCGTTGACCATTGATCAACCTTGCATTTGCATTCGGCGAAGCCGATCGCCGTCGGATCGAATTTTATGCGCTGCCGCGAGTGGGACCCGTAAGGATGGCATAGTTGCAATTCCGGGCAGGCCCAGCACAGTGAGCACGCCTGCAAAAATCCACTTGAGATCGGATAGGAAAGAACGATTGGGATAGTACGCGAGATCTACACTCACCTTGATGGGAAACAGGACATGCCGATAAAACGATGTTGGATCGGAATTGACCGGGTAGAGCGTACATTCATTCCTGAAGGCCGACTGACTCGGTCCGAAAATTCCCGGCAGATACTCCAATACGAGCCGGTCGGCGGGCGTGAAACAATCGATGAAGTCGAGGCTCTCTGGTCTTGGGCCGACGATAGCCATTTCACCGCGCAGGACATTGATGAGCTGCGGAAGTTCGTCCAGTTTCGTCCGTGCGAGAAAACGCCCCAGGGCCGACATGCGAGGATCGTCTTTTAATGTCAGCGGCAACCCGAAAGAACCGCCCTTCTGCCGGAACTTGCGGAACTTCAAGATGTGGAAATGGCGGCCGTGCTTGCCGACACGCACTTGGCTGAACAGCACCGGTCCGCCCGACTCCAACAGAATGGCGCAGCTGATGAGCAGGATAACGGGGCTCAAAAGGATCAGGGCGGCCAAGGCGATGCTGACATCGAAGATGCGCCGGATTTGATCAAGTCGGGTGCAGTTCTTATTGGTTTCATACATTGGCTTGCCTCATTTAAAGCGCGGGCTAGCGTGGCCACGACATGGATGATCTGGCTCTCCTGCATACGAGGGTGAAGCGGAAGCGTAAGTTCGCGGCGAGCAAACTTTTCGGTTTCCTGCAGGTTCTCGCCCCGATGGCGTGCTCGGTAATAGGAAAGCTGGTGAACTGGGGGATAGTGCACCGTCGTCTGAATCCCCGAGCTGTGAAGGAAGCCCGCAACCGCATCACGATCGGCATGTGAAGGCAAAACGACCGGCATAATATGGTTCGCCGATGCGTCATCCGCCGCAAATGGGACACATACTGTCGGGCACGCCTCTTCCAGCGCTTCCCGGTAAATTTTCGTCAATGTTTTACGACGACGATTCCAGTCAGGCAGATGTTTGAGCTGAGCAAGGCCGATCGCCGCCCTGAGATCATCCATCCGATAGTTAAACCCCAACATCGTGACATCATAATGCGAAGACCGACTGGACAGTCGCTGGACGGTGTCACTCGTCATTCCGTGCCCGCGCATCTGCCGGACGCGACCGAGCACGACCGGGTCTCTTGCAAAGACGACGCCGCCCTCGGCGGTCGTTAAGTTCTTATTGCCGTAAAAGCTGAATGCTGCCGCGTCGCCGTACGTTCCAACCTCATCAACACCGACAGCATGAGCGGTGTCTTCTATCAGGAGGAGGCCTTTGCGTTCAGCAAAGTCGGCCCACGCCTTCTTGTCGCTGAGATACCCGGCATAGTGCATCAAAATAACAGCACGCGTCCGGCTCGTGCACATTGACTCCGCAACCGACATGGCCATGAGAGGTCGTTCGACAGACTCGATATCAACGAAAACCGGTTTCGCCCCGACGTAAAGAACTGAGTTGGCGGTAGCGACGAAGGTGAGCGATGGAAGCAATACTTCGTCGCCAGGTCCCACATTCAGGGCCTTAAGGACAAGATGGAGCGCGGCTGTACAGGAGTTGACGGCAACGCAATCGGCGACACCGTGCAGTTCGGCGAACGCTTGCTCGAACGCCCGGACACGCGGGCCCATTGTAATCCACCCGCTGTCGATGACCTCGTTGAGCGCCGATTTTTCTTCCGCGCCCAGCACAGGTTCTGCGACAAGAAGCATTCACGTCTCCTTTGTTGTTTATTGCCGTTCGTGTGACCGCCGTCCGATACACAAGCGATCATTGAACGGTCAGCTTCGGCCGAGCGATCACGCCGCGGCTACAACCTGAAACGCCGGCGCTTGACTGTCCCATGCAAGCTCTTGAGCGTTCTGGAAGTCTTCAATGCGGCCTATATCGAGCCAAAGGCCGTCGTGTACGAAGGCGTAAGCGGGTAGATCCCGGGCCAGCATACGGAGGATCAAGTCGTCGAAGCCGAATGGAACACCGACCGGTATGTGGTCAAGGACCTCAGGCTCCATGCAGTAGACTCCCATGCTCATAAGATTTGAGAGAATCGGTTTTTCTCTGAAGCTCTTGATGCGCCCTCCTACTTGCTCCATGACCCCGAAATCCATTTTCGTCTTGCGCACCGCCGTTGCGACGGTGATAAGACCGCCCCTGTTTCGGTGTGTCTGCAGGAAGTCGCTGATGCAAAGATCAGTCAGGACGTCGCCATTGATGACCAGAAAGGTCGTATCCAGTTCCTGGCGAAGCAAGCCGAGCGGGCCGATTGTGCCCAGCGGTTCTTTTTCTTCGGTATACTTGATGCGCATGTCCCATTGGCTGCCATCACCGAATACGCCCCTGATCAGATGACCGAGATAGCCCGTCGTTATGTAGACATCCTGAATATCGTTGCGGCGGAGCCATTTCAGAAGACATTCGAGAACGGGTTGTGTCTTCACCGGCATAAGCGGCTTGGGTAGCACCATGGTGTAAGGACGCAGCCGCGTTCCCTGTCCGCCACACTGAATTACAACCTTCATACTGCCCTCGTTGGTGAGTCCGAGTTCATGACATTTTTGTTAAATCTAAGCAGTTTCTTGCGCGACTCGTGCCTGCGCAGAAGGAGGATGGGCCACTTACCCGTTGTTGACGGGCAATGCTCGCCCACTACTCAGGTAGTAACTTGGTGGTACACCATGCGAATTTGTCTTGCCCTGTTCTGAATGTGAAATTATCGGCAAGAAAACCGTTTCATCGCGCCTGGTGCGGCCGATTTTTCGATACCTGCTTCACGCTGATCGCCGCCGCTGAATGGCAAACGTCAGGGGCGCGTCGGCGTTAGGCAAATAATTGCGATAGGCAAAATCGCGGCCGCGTATCAGGTCGGCAACTATTCGCAGATATAAGCCAATTTCGCGATAGCGCCTCATCCAGGTGCCGATGAAACGCAGGTTCAATGATTTCGAGATTGGCAGCACCTCGCAATCGAACAGGTCATTCAACTCGGTGAAATATACTATTATCTTTCGATCCTCATCGCGGACGCGAAAACGCACGCGCTTGGAAATGCCGAGGCTGTTCCAGTTGACCTGAAGAATGCACATAAGAAAAACGCTGGCATGAGCGTGGATCTGTATCGGACAAACCACGTCGTCCCAATGTTTCAGCTTGCGAAAGCGCCTGTTGTAAATGTCCAGTTCATACGCGGCGTCGCCAGATTTGCTGTGCGCTATAAGAGTAATTGGTTTGCCGCGAAAAAGGCGGCGGACGAAGAAGGGAGTTCCAGAGAACAGCTGCTCCGCGTATCGTGCGACACTGGTTTCTTTTAAAACGATTCTGTCTTCGCGCAGCATCCCCGTCTTAACGACAGGAAGTTTGCTGTCTTTGTATGCCTGAATGTGTTCTTCACGCGAGGTGTACCAGTCCTTGTCACTCAGAATGAAACCCTTCTCGTCATCCCAACCGTCGCCTGGCACACAAACCACGCATTTGGGGTTAACGATCTTATGTGTCTCGAAGTAGTCTCTAACTCGATCACCTAGGTTCAAGTACTTATTGAATTTTTCGGTCTCGGGGTGAAGGTAGCAGTTATTGCTGGCGAACGGAATCGCATAGGTCGGTTTCACCGCGCGCGCAAAGTCAGCGAATTCCGCGTTATACTTGCTTTGATCGTCAACGTGAACACCGCCCCTGTCGATTATCTCAAAGCAAAGTCTCGCATTGGCGGAGCTATGGCTCCGCAACAGGAAATCAATTTTTGGATGGCGTCTCATAACTTGTTTAAGCGGAGCGCCCATGATCTTGCAGTCATTGGCATTCATGATCGTCTTCCCGCCAGCAGCGATCATGAGGACCGAGTCCGGGAAATGCCCGAATTGATAACTGGTGATCTCGAGATCCTGGCCGATGCGGAAGGGCCTGGCATGGGTCAATTCGGTGATCCTCGTACAACCCATGTCCCTGAGGTCGTTGTAAATTCGTCGGTCCGGCGTTCGCGGGATCAGAATATGGCGTTGAAGGCCGAGCCGGCGCAGCGTGGGACCGTGGAAGTGGTCCCAGTGCATGTGCGTCAAATAGATGTAGTCGGGATCGAGCTTATCGACGAGCCCCGCCGGGACCGGCGGATAATTCCACCACGAACGCCAATACGCGGAGCCGACGAGCCAAGGATCACAAAGAAGCTGTTTTTCACCACTCGTCACCTCGAGACAAGCGTGACCGAGAATCCTGAATTTCATAACCGCCCCTGATGGGTCATGCCCATTTCAAGTATGGCCAATGCACGATTTTCTGGAGAAATCTTACTCATCACGATTCGCGGCATTGTCACCCCCAGGGCGTCACGCCGTCAGGTGCCATCCGAGGTTTACCTCGAGGACCCTGCCGTCATTGTCATTGGGCAAGTGGGTAAGCCCATAGTCGGCGACATAGAGATTCATTTGAGACGGATCATCGTTCGGATTGCTCGTCGGTGCGAATGCAATATCTTTTACTGCAACATGAGTTCCACTGACCGGATTGCGATAGGCGCTCAGGTCGATCGTATCGAGAATCGTCCCGGCCCGATCAACGACCCAAATGTTCGAGCTGAAACCGCCGCCGACAAAGAAAACGTCATGCTGGGGGTCGTAGGCAAGAGCTTCCATATCCTTGACGACGTCCGGCACCGTTGTGATTGAAACAGGGGTTCCGGTGCTGGTAACTTCCACGATTGTATGTGACGGCACGCCGTTTGAGATGAAGATGTTGCCGTTGTTCGGATTGATCGCGATGTCTTCAGGGTCCGTCCCGCCAATGGGCCTCGTGGCGAATTCCCCGAGTTTGACGGTCGGATTATTCGGATCAACCCAGAAAATTTTGTCGAGATCGTCGTCGGAAATATACATGTATCCGTTCAGCGGATTGTAAGCGAGACCAGTTGGTTCCTTCGTAAAGTTTTCTATGTTGAATCTGAATGCATCACCCTGAGGCGTACCGTCCGTATTCAACGCAAAGAGATTGTTTGGGCTGTTGTACGGCGGCTCGTCGACCTCCGAGTCAGAAAGAAAGAGAGTTCCTGGATGGCCGTTGTTTGCAGGAACCCACACGATTCCGGCCGGATCAACCGCGCCGATGTCGGCACCGAAGCCGAGCCGAGTATCCGTAGCGTTGACGAGAGTAGGCGTGGATATGGGCACGGGATCATATTGCTGGACCGTGAGCGACACAGCCTCTTCCGCAGTCCCACCAAAGCCGTCCGACGCGGTTATCGTGAATGCGTCGGCGCCCGTATAGTTGGCGTCCGGCGTGTATGTGAGGGTGCCGACGACCGGATCGAACGTGACGGATCCATGCGTCGGGCCAAAATTGTCCTTGACCGCGTAAGTGAGAGGATCCCCGTTGGCATCGACGGCATTTATGTTCATCGCCGCCGAATGAATATTCATTTTCGTGACAAAGCTCATGCTCGCCGGCGTTACCGGAGCGCTGTTGCCGACGTTGTTATCTACGATCGTAAAGTTCGCGGCAGTGAGTTGCACATCCGTCGGAAACGTCGCAATGGTTTCCCCTACAAACGCAGGACCCGCTCCATCCTTGTCCCACATCAGGGTGAAAGTCGTTGAATTGTAGAGAAACTGACCATGCCCCGACACGGTGCCCTGAAATTCGACACCCTTACCGCTGATCGCAGCGAAATACGACGGGTCAAGTGATCCAGAAATCGAACCGCGGCCTTCTCGGAGACCGTAGTCGCTGGCAAGCACGGCTATCCGGTCTTCTAGCGCAGAAAAATCCGTTATTCTATCGGCGTCGGCAAAAGTAGGGCCGCTCAGCTGGAACGTATCGGCTCCCGCGCCGCCGTCCAAATAATCCTTGCCTAAGCCGCCGATAATGTAGTCGTTGCCGCCGCCTCCCGAAATAATGTCCGAACCGCCGCTCCCGACAAGCACATTGGCGGCGTTGTTGCCCTTTATGCGGTTATCGAGATCATTGCCGGTGCCATTGATGCTCGCGGTTCCCGTCAGAGCCAGCTTTTCCACGAAATCGCCGAGCGTGTAGCTGATGGTGGCTTCGACGGTGTCGACCCCTCCACCGCTCAGCTCCGTTACGACGTCGTTGATGTTGTCGACCCTGTAAAGATCATCACCCATGCCGCCGGTCATCACATCCTGGCCGACACCTCCGTCCAGAACATCGTTGCCCGATCCGCCGAGAAGCTGATCGTCGCCGGCCATGCCGTACATCCGATGGGTACCGATCCTCCCATCCAGCAAATCGTTTCCCGGTGTGCCGATAAGATCTTCGTTCGCAGAAGTTCCGATCTTTTGATTAAGCGTCGGATCGAACTGCTGCACCGTGAGCGACACGGCCTCTTCCGTACTGGCGCCGAACTGGTCCGATATCTTTATCGTGAATGAATCCGTCCCGAGATAGTTATTTTGCGGCGTGTAAGTGTAAGTCCCGAGGGTTTGATCGAAAGTGACGGTTCCATGCGCCGGAGCGAAGTTGTCCTTGATTGCATAAGTGAGCGGATCTCCGTCGGGGTCGGTGGCATTTATGGACATCGCAGCCGAAGGAGCGTTCATTTTCGTGACGAAACTGGTGCTCGCAGGTGCCACCGGCGCACTGTTCGACGCACCATCGTCGATGATCGTAAAGTTTGTGGCTGAGAGTTGCGGATCTGCTGCAAACGTCGCGATGATCTCGCCTGAATAGGCAGTACCTGCGCCGTCCTTGTCCCACGTCAGAGTTAAAGTGGTCGAATTGTAGAGAAACTGTCCGTGCCCCGACACGGTGCCCTGGCCCAGAGCTGTGCCGGTGATCACAGCGAAATATGATGGATCCAGAGATCCGGAGATCATACCGCGGCCTTCCCGCAAACCGTAGTCGCTCGAAAGGACTGCTATCCGATCCTCCGATGCGACAAAATCGAGTATCCTGTCGCTGTTATCCGCACTCGGGCCGCTCAACTGGAATGTATCCGCACCCGCACCGCCGTCTACTGTGTCCTTGCCCGTGCCACCGATGATGAGATCGTTTCCGCCTCCTCCGGAAATTGTATCCGCGCCGCCGTTTCCGATAAGCACGTTCGCGGCGTCGTTGCCTTTTATCCGGTTCCCAAGATCGTTGCCGGTGCCATTGATGCTCGCAGTTCCCGTCAGAGCCAGCTTTTCCACGAAATCACCGAGCGTGTAGCTGATGGAGGCTTCGACGGTGTCGACCCCTTCACCGTTCAGCTCCGTTACGACGTCGTTGATGTTGTCGACCCTGTAAAGATCATCACCCATGCCGCCGGTCATCACATCCTGGCCGACACCTCCGTCCAGAACATCGTTGCCCGATCCGCCGAGAAGCTGATCATCGCCGGCCATGCCGTACATCCGATGGGTACCGATCCTCCCATCCAGCAAATCGTTGCCCGATGTGCCGATAAGATCTTCGTTCGCAGAGGTTCCGATCTTTTGCACCATAGCCGTGTCTTTCCAGGTTTTTGACGGGGCGCCTGTGAAGTTGCAGCTTTGTGCGCAGAGGACTGCGCAAGCTAGTGGGATCATGAAACGTATACGACGGACGGCCCAATCGCGGGTCTGCTAAAAAGGGCAGCGCCTGCGAGTACTCAGTGCCTAGAAAGGAGTAGGTCGGTATTAATACGAGGAGACGGCAAATGGGCAATTTACAGACGTGCGGTTCGATGTAATCGTTTTAAAAAGCAAGCGCGCGCGCAGAAACAGATTTTGCTCGCTGCGGCCGGTCACAAGACTCGACCGGTGAACTGGACAGACCGAAATGCCCGATGTGCTACTTGCCCTGGGACTTCTTCTGTCCACAGCCACTCAGCTCAGAATAGGTGGGTCTCCGCTCGGTCCCGGCGAGATTTGCATATTGCTATGGCTCGGTTTGATCTTGATTGACCTGGTCGGCCGGCCGGTGGCTGCGAATTCGAGTACGTTGGCGGTTCTGGCGTT
>DASSRJ010000015.1:0-21405 GCA_035701845.1 Pseudolabrys sp.
GCCATCGGAGGCATTCGCCCGGCGGCACAGTTTACTGCTCTGCTCGAGGATCCGGTCCTCGGCCGCGAGATGAGATGCGACTACCGGATTGATGCCTTGCCGGTTGTCCGCTGATGTGGATCAACCGGTCGCATTCGATAATCGTGACAGTCTTGGTGCGCAACGAAATCCACACCTGAGCAGGTTCTCAAGCATCGGCGGGTGACATTCACGTCACTATAGGCGGTCAATCAACGCTGCCGGGGCAGAGCATCTGCCCCGGTCAAAATATTTCTCTGTTTTTCGCGGCGAAAATTCACCAGCAGCGGACACGGCCCCAGCTGTCGCGCCAGCAGCGCCGGCAATGCAGGCGTCCCCATCGGTCACGCCAGCAACGGCGCCACGCGACGTCCGATAAAATTCCGAGGTCGACAGTGTAGCCCGGGGGCAGGGGCGCAATCGGTGCAGCGTGTGCGGTCCCCGATACCGCTGCAAAGACCAAACCTGCAACCGCGACCGCAAACAGTGTGCGCAACATGGTGTCTCTCCTCTCTTGTTTTTAGGATCGCCCACCTCAGGGCAACAAACCATTGGACCACGGTCCAACGGGACCCGCAAAGCTCAAGTCGATGCAAAAATAAATAATGATCGGGTCATCGCGGCGTTCCGCCGCTCGACGACTTTACGTGGTGGGTGGAAGCGGCCAAAGCGCAGCGACAGCGCAAGCCGTATTGAAACCACTGGTAGTGGTGCTCGCTGGCCTACCTGCGAAAGCGGACCTCGCGCATCCAGCGGACGATGACGGCATCGAGCTGGTCGAATGCCCGGAAAAAGCCATCGAGGAACCTGGAGGCGCCATAAGTTATGACGACCGCCAGCATGATTGCCGGAAGCTGATCGAGCATGGCTGTTGATGACGGCAAAGCGCGCTCGGTCTCAGGCCTATTGAATCGCCTTCTTGATGGCGTCGATCAAATCATTTGCCCGAAATGGCTTTTGCAGGAATGCGATAGGGCTTACCGCCGAGGCCTGGTCGTTGACCGTGGCGTCGTCGAGTCCGGTCATGAAAATAATCGGCCATTTCATGCCATCGGCACACAACTGATGCGCCAGTTCCACCCCGGTGATATCGCCGAGATTGATGTCGATGACGAGACAACTGGCTTTGCAGGTCGAGGCGCAGGTCAGGAACGTCTCGGCCGAATCATAGGTTTCCGCGCGATATCCAACAGCGCCCAACAAGGTTGCAAGTGACGCGCGCATTTCAGGGTCGTCGTCGACGACGGCCACGGTCTTCTGCAAATCTGACATTTATTCGTCCGTAAAACTGCTCATGACTACGCCGCTCTCAATCTCGCTCCGAGGGAGGAGCTGCGTGGCCAGATGTCTGAAAGATTTTTTTGCGCGGATATTCCGCCGCCGGGCAAAGCTGATACGCACGACGCCTGCCGGCGTCTTGTGAATTCATGCCAAAAGTTTGTCCGCAGGAGCCAACAATCGCATCTGAGCCGGTTGCGATTGCTCAGGGTTGTCGTGACCGCTCCGCGCGCAGCACTTCGCGTGGCCTTTTGCCGGTCCAGCGCCGGAAAGCATGCGAAAAAGAGCCGACTTCACGATAACCCAGCAGCCAGGCAACTTCGGAGACGCCCATGTCGCCTTCTACCAGGTAACGACTTGCAAGGTCTGATCGCAGATTTTCCAGCAACTCGGAGAACGTAAGTCCTTCCGAAGACAGGCGTCGGGCAAACGTTCGCCGGCTCAGCCCGAGGTGCCGGGCAACGTCCGCAGTTGTCGCCTTTCCGTGCGGGAGTAACGGCGCAATCGCATTTTCAACAACCGACTGGAATGAGCCGCGCTTTCTGTTGCGGTGGGCAAGAGCTTCCTCGCAATACGAAATCAGCAGGTTGTTGAGGTACGGATCGGCGCTGACGACGCGGGAGTTTCTGATGCTCACCGGAAATACGATGTCGTCGACCGGCGCACCGAACTCAATATTCTCGCCGAAGATTTCAGCCAATTCGTGTCCTGCTGTCCTGTGGTGGACCAGCCGGACACGCTCGGGGACGACGCGAAATCCCGTCAGCTGGCGGCAGGTGCGCACCAGGGCAGTGATCCAGAACTCGATCTGGTGGCGATCCGGATGACGGCTCACGCCGACGTAGTCAAATGACAGTCCGATATTTTTGCCGTCGATGCATCTTTGCGACACGCCCTCATTGACGATGGTGCTGTACCGCACCGCGCGTTGCAGGGCGTCAATCAATATCTCGGACGATGCGAGCACATAGTAAAGCAGTCCGATTTCACGAAGGTCGCACGCCTGTGCCAGACGAAAGCCGAGAAAGTCGTCATCCAGGGTCGAGGCGACAAGGTTCAGGAACTTGATCTGATCGCGCACCTTGATCGGTGCGCGCGGATTCTCGATCTGCCCCCGCGTGAGGCCCGCCTCCTGCAGCTGCGCTTCGGGATCAATTCCCGCGGCTCGCGCGTGCTTGTACGCCAACCGGCTTATGCCTCCGTTGGCGACCGGAAGCCGCTCAATGCCTTTCCTGGCGGGACTTCTTTCGCGCATCGGCGAGCGCGCCTCCGCATTCCGGTTTTGACGACAAAAGCGACGGACCTTACCCGACTTGCGGGACAGGTATTATTGACCTTTGGGGACATCCGCGAAGCGCTTCGGTCACGATTTTTGCCCGGTGCTTGCCCCGGCGAGCGCAGGGCCCTTCCCCAAAGTGCAATATCGCCCCTGTCATTTGTTGACGAAGATTGCGCCGACTTAGTCCTGAGCAGGCGGGTGCGTAAAGATTCGCCCGTCCGCCTGGGACGATGCCATGGAGGTGACGGTGACCAAATCTTTCATCAGATACAGACTAGGCCTTTACGCCTGCGCTGCAATGCTTGCAGCCGGTTCGCTTTTGGCCGGACCCGGGTCGGCTCAGGCTCAAAATCAAAAGCCGAATATCATCCTGATTCTGTCCGATGACTTCGGTTACGGCGATGCCGGTGTGTATGGCGGCGGCGAAAACCGCGGCATGCCGACACCCAGCCTTGATCGTTTGGCGGACGAGGGCATGCATTTCATGTCCTTCTATGCGCAGCCAAGCTGCACACCCGGCCGTGCGGCGGTGCAGACCGGGCGTATTCCCAATCGTAGCGGCATGACGACCGTGGCCTTCCAGGGTCAGGGCGGCGGCCTGCCGGCGGCGGAATGGACGCTCGGCTCGGTTCTCAAGACCGGCGGCTACAAAACCTTCTTCACCGGCAAATGGCACCTCGGCGAAGCCGACTACGCGCTGCCGAATGCGCAAGGCTACGACGAGATGAAGTACGCAGGCCTCTATCACCTCAACGCCTACACCTATGGCGACCCGACCTGGTTCCCGGACATGGACCCCGAGTTGCGTGCGATGTTCCAGCGCGTCACCAAGGGCGCGATGTCAGGCAATGCAGGACAGCCGGCAAAAGAGGAGTTCAAGATCAACGGCCAGTACGTCAACACGCCGGTCATCAACGGCAAGGAAGGCGTGGTCGGCATCCCGTTCTTCGATGAGTACGTCGAGAAGGCATCGCTCGACTACCTCGATCGCAATGCGCGCTCGACCCAGCCCTTCTTCATGAGCATCAATTTCATGAAGGTGCACCAGCCGAACATGCCGGCGCCCGAGTTCGAGCATAAGTCGCTGTCCAAGAGCAAATATGCGGACTCGGTGGTCGAGAACGACACGCGCATCGGCAGGATCATGGACAAGGTCCGTTCGCTGGGTCTCGACAAGAACACCTACGTGTTCTGGACGACGGACAACGGCGCCTGGCAGGACGTCTATCCTGACGCGGGCTATACGCCGTTCCGCGGCACCAAAGGCACGGTGCGCGAGGGCGGCAACCGCGTCCCGGCCATCGCCTGGGGTCCCCGGATCAAGGCCGGCTCCAAGAACTCCGACATCGTCGGCGGTCTCGACTTCATGGCGACCTTTGCCTCGCTCGCCGGCGTGAAGCTGCCGGAGAACGATCGGGAGGGTAAGCCGATCATCTTCGACAGTTACGACATGTCGCCGATCTTGTTCGGCACCGGAAAGTCCGCGCGCAAGGAGTGGTTCTACTTCACGGAGAACGAGCTGACCCCGGGAGCCGCGCGCGTCGGCAACTACAAGGCGGTGTTCAATCTGCGCGGCGATGACGGCGCCAAGACCGGCGGCCTTGCCGTCGATTCAAACCTCGGCTGGAAGGGCGCGGAATCCTACGTCGCCACCGTTCCGCAGGTCTTCGATCTCTGGCAGGACCCGCAGGAACGCTACGACATCTTCATGAACAACTACACGGAGCGCACCTGGACGATGGTGACGATCAGCGATTCGATCAAGAAGCTGATGGCCACGTACATCAAGTACCCGCCCCGCAAACTGCAAAGCGAAAGCTACTCGGGTCCGGTCACGCTCACGAACTATCAGAGATTCCAGTGGGTGCGTGACGAACTTGCGAAGGAAGGTGTGAGCATCCCGATGCCGACGGGCAATTGATGAAAGCCACTGGACAGCCCCGGAAATCCTCCGGGGCTGTCACGATCCTGGCCAAAGCGTACACGGTATAAAAGCCTCTGTTTTTCACTTCGGTGACGCGTACTATCGACCCTTCGCCATTTGCAGCAGCGCCTCCAATGAAGTGGTCGCAAAATCGGACGAGCGCCGCTCCCGGCCGGAGGACGTTCCGCCGTTCAAAGGCGAGGACTGCGCTTGTCTCTTTGGCAATCGTCGTCCTCGCTTACGGAATCATCGCTTACGTGCTGTTGCCGCGGGCATGGACGCATTATGAGCATCAAAGAGGGCTCGCGGGATTGACCATGGTCACGCATACCTCGCAGGGCATCCCGGGTGATGCAATCAATGTCGGCCTGGTCGGAGCACGGGACGATGTGCTCTGTGCCATGCACGCGGCCGGGTGGTACCCGGCGGACCCCATCACGTTCCGCTCGAGCGTCGAGATTGTCGGGAGCGTAATTTTGCGGCGGCCCTACCGGGATGCGCCGGTCAGTCCGCTCTATTTCGAGGGGAGACGCCAGGACCTCGCGTTTGAAAAGCCCGTTGGAGAAAGCGCGGACCGCCGCCATCACGTCCGGTTCTGGGAAGCCCTCAAGCAGGGCGAGGAGAACCGTCCGGTGTGGCTTGGCTCCGCCACGTTCGACCGTGATGTCGGACTGAGCCGATACACCGGACAAGTCACGCATCATATTGCGCCCGATATCGATGCCGAGCGCGACGGGCTCATCGACGATCTCAGGAATTCCAAGGTGGTGACGGCAATATACGAGGTCTCGGGTGTTGGACCGACTCTCATAGGCCGGAACGGGGAGGGCGACCGGTACTATACCGACGGCGAGATCAGGATCGGGCGACTGGTCTCCGGCTGCGGGACAAAGGCTGAAACGGCCGTCGAGTTGAAAAATCCGCCCTTGATCGATTTGAAAAACGAAACGTGGAAGGCGCTTGCCGGAATTTTGCAGGCCGGGGCGCGTGCCAGATGAAGGTGGTCCTGCGGCTGACTGCTCGGATCGAAGCGTTGCCGGGAGAGACAACATGAAAGCAATTCTGGTCGCGATTGGACTGTGTCTTGCCGCGACGGCAGTAAAGTCGATGCCGTTGCCGGCTTTGAATGCGAACAAACCTCAATCGACGATCACGGTGGCTGACGGATGCGGTGATCGCTGCGGGCTGTCGTATTCGCGTCTGCCGTTTCGCGGCCGCTATGACGGTGGCTACGTTACGGTGCGCGATCCCCTTATACAGCGGCGTCCCTTCTGCCCGTTAGGGTCGTACGTCGCTTGTATCGGGTCCGGCATGTTTTGTGTCGATCTCTGCTACTGAAATCCGGATCTTAAAAGTCAGGCTGAAGAATGCTGTCCATGCTGTTGCCGATGTCCGCAGGAATGTATGCGCCACCGACATCGGAATCGATCGTTTGGATGGAGTTCCACGGCTGACCATTGGGCGCGTTACCGCCGATGCTTGCACCGCTCTGGTATCGGGCAAAGGCCTCCGGCGTTCCAACGTAGGCACAATTGCAGCGAGCGGCGTCGGCGTAGACGTAATAAAGCTTTCCGTCTTTTCGTCGTGTCACGAGCCTGTCCGACGGCAACGACCGGAGAATCGCGGTCTTTTCCGGCGTCGTCGCATATTTCACGAGAAAGCCGGCCTGGGTGAACAGGTTGTCCGGCGCGACGATTGTTTGCGGTTGGACGACAGCCGACGAGAGGACGCAGATCAGCAGTGAGATTCCCAGCACGATGCGGCAGTGTGACATTGTAGCCCCCGACGACGACTCCCTGCTGGACGCTGGTTAATTGGGCGGTGGCGGCATTGCGCTGCCATCAAGTCCGGGCGGCGGTCCTGGATCCTGCGACTGGAGCGGCAGCAGGCCCCGCGCATTTCCCGAAAACGGTGCAAAAAGCGGTGGCCGTTGCCCGTCGTTTGGTGCGTTTCCGGCAGGATTGCGGATGCATTCGCCGCCGATGCCGCTGAGCGTCTGCAGGCATTGCTGCTGGCTATAGTAGTTGCACTGCGTCGAGCCGTCATTGTCCATGATCGCGCACCAGGGAGGGTTCTGCGCGCGAGCTGCGTCCGCGAGCGACAACGCAAGCGCGCTGCAAAAGATTGTAATTACGAACGAATTCCGCATGGCGGGCTCCGAAAAAGCCAGGCACAATTGTGATCCTGGGCCGAATGACTGGCTCACGCTATTTCCCTTTGGGGCAATTGGGCCGGAAACCGGTTTTGGGGACAATGGAACCACGGGACCAATATCGGCCCCAAGGGGTCCCAGGGGCGATGTTCGCTTCACATGAACCGGTCTTTGCCTGCCATTCACGTCGTTGACGACGATGCATCTTTTCGATCGGCAGTGGGCGAACTGCTGAGCGCGTGCGGATACAAAGTTTCGCTCTACGAAACCGCGAAGGAGTTGCTCGATGCTTCGCTGAATGGCGGACCCGCCTGCATACTGCTTGACGTGCGAATGGCAGGACTGAGCGGGCCGCAGCTCCAGGAGCAGCTTTCCGGTCTGGGATGCCGGCTTCCAATCGTTTTTATTAGTGGACACGGCGACATCCCGACAAGCGTCAAAGCCATCAAGGCGGGTGCCGAAGACTTCCTGACAAAGCCGGTCACGAAAGAAAAGCTGTTGGAGACCGTTGAGCGCGCTTTAGCTCGCCACGAAGCAATCCAGGAACACGACAAGAAGCTTTCGGCGCTTCGCTCTCTTTACGCCGGGCTGACAGGACGCGAGCGGGAGGTCTTTGCCCTCCTGGTGAAAGGAAAGCCTCACAAGCAGATTGCCTATGAGCTGAAAATATCCGACCGCACCGTCAAGCTGCATCGGCATCAAATTGTGCAAAAGCTTCAGGTTCGTTCGCTTGCCGAACTTGCCGTGATTGCCGAGCGGCTTGGGTTGCCGCCGGCGCCCGGGCAAAGTAATCGACTATAGACAGCGCATAAGACCGGCTTTCATAGCCGTGGCGCGCTGCCCAAAGGGGCAGATCGTCCGTGGAACGTTTTCTGCCATACTGATTTGGTCACGAGACGTTCCGGGTTGGATCGGGATTCAGCGGGCCCTCGCTCGATGCAAGCGCGCACAAAGGTTGTTGCAGTCGTCGATGACGATCCAAGCATGCTCAATGCTGCCGATAATTTGCTGGGAGCTTATGGTCTTACGGCCTTGAAATTCTCATCGGCTGAAGAATTCCTCGGCAGCGGTGCAGCGACACGCGCTGACTGCCTTTTGCTGGATATTCATTTGAGCGGGATGTCCGGTATCGAGCTACGGCGCAAACTGAAGTCCTCGCATCCCGAGCTGCCCGTTATCTTCATGACGGCGCTTGATGACGAGGCCGTCCGGCAGCAGGCGGTCCAGGCAGGTTGCGTCACTTTTCTGCACAAGCCATTTCTGGCGCATCAATTGATTGAGGCAATCAAGAGCGTCGTGCCGCAGTGAGACGACGCGAGAATGGCCGCGACCCACTGACCTTCCCCTAAGTGCAGTTCAAGCCGACCCACCCTTGATGTGAGGATGGCGTCGAGGGCGACCGATTTGTCGCTTCATCGCACGGCCACGACTGCAAGTGGAGAACCGGTCATGAAATTTCATCGAATATTCCGGCTCAGTTTGTTTGCGATGCTGATGGCGATTGTTATCGCTCCTCATCAGGCATCCGCTCAGACTCAGAGCAAGCCAAACATCCTCTTCATCATGGGCGACGATATCGGCTGGATGCAGCCCAGCATCTATCACCGCGGCTTGATGGTTGGTGAGACGCCGAACATCGATCGCATCGGAAATGAAGGCGCGATCTTCATGGACTATGTCGCCATGCAGAGCTGCACCTCCGGGCGCAATGCGTTCTTCACGGGCATGTATCCTGTACGCACCGGCATGATCCCGCCGCAACTGCCGGGCAGCCCGTCCTATCTGCGGCCTGGCACGCCGGCGGTCGCCAAGTTCCTGCTCGACCTCGGCTACAACACCGGCGAGTTCGGCAAGAACCATCTCGGCGACCATACCGACTCACTGCCGACGGCGCACGGCTTTCAGGAATACTGGGGCTATCTCTACCACCTCGACGCCATGCAGGGCGTGAGCTTCCCCGACATCAACAAGACCCCGACGCAGCAGACCGTTGCGCCGCCGTGCAAAAACACGCCGATCCCCGGAATTCCCGAGGTGCCCGGGGCCGTGGACCCCAAGACTACCGTCTGCCTGACGCCTCCGCGCAATGTCCTGTGGTGCAAATCATCGGACGGATCGGGGAAGAATCAGAGCTGCCAGGATCAAGGCCCGTTGACGCTTGAGCGTTCGAAAACCGTGGACGAGGAAATCTCGGCCAAGGTCGTCGACTTCCTTGAACGCAACGATCCGCGCCGGACCAACAAGCCGTTCTTCGTCTGGTACAACCCGGCCCGCATGCATGTGACCACCGTGTTGTCGGACAAATACATGGCCATGGTCGGCGAGCCCGGCGGCAAGGACTGGGGCGTCAACGAAGCCGGCATGAAGCAGATGGACGACAACATCGGCGTCGTTCTGCAGAAGATCGAGCAGATGGGCCAGACCAATAACACTATCGTCGTCTTCACCACCGACAACGGCGCCGAGGCGATTTCTTTCCCGGATGGTGGCATCACCCCGTTCAAAGGCCAGAAAGGCGAGGCCTGGGAAGGCGGCTATCGCGCTCCGATGGTTGTCCGCTGGCCGGGCGTCATCAGGCCCGGCACGGTCAAGAACCAGTTGTTCGCCGCACTCGACTGGCTTCCCACCCTCGTCGAGATCGGCGGTGGGCCCAAAGGCGACGGACTGAAGCAACGGATCGAGGCCGGACAGTATCCCGGCATCGTGCGGACCACGCTCGATGGCGTCAACCAGACTGAGTACCTGTCCGGCAGGTCGGAGAAGTCGGCGCGCGACTTCTTCTTCTATTACTCGGGCGCGACCCCGTCGGCGGTGCGCTACAAGAACTGGAAGATGTACTACACCATGTCGCAGCCTGGGCCGGCCGGCTGGATCATGCCGCTCGTTCCGTTCCACTTCACCCTGGTGCAGAACATCAAGCGTGACCCGTTCGAGCAGAATGTCGGCATTGAACAGAAGTCAGCAATGTCCATAGGCGGTGCGCTCGGCGGCCCGGTGACTGCCTTCCAGTATGACTGGAACCTGCTGCCCATCGGCCAGCAGTTGTGGCTGAAGCACCTGGAGACGTTCGAGAAGTTTCCGCCGCTCCAGCCCGCGGAGAGTTACAACCTCTCGAGCATCCTGGAGCAGGTCAAGAAGGCCGCCCTCAGGACCCCAAGTGAATAGCCACTTGTGACAAGCGGGCGCCCGGCAATGGGTGCCCGCTTCCTCATGATGGCAATTCAGTTTGAAGCGGGGAAGTCATGCTCAAAATCAGACCAGTGTTCGCAGCTGCGACCGTGGTTTACGCAGACAGTGCTTGCGGCGGACTTGCCGCGGCGGCCTGCTGCCGCACCGTTGCTGACACCGACGCCGGTCTACAACTGGACCGGAATTTATGTCGGATTGAACGGTGGTGGCGGCTGGGGCTCTGAAATTACGCCCCGCAATCTGAGGAAATGATGTATGCTGTGCCGGACTGCGGTCGCAAAATTGTGACACTTTTTTCGGGGGCGGAGCATGAAAAAAGCCGGTGCGTTGGTCGTTACTGCATTCTTCGGTCTGCTCTCGAATCCGGCATTCGCGGATGACGTGCCGAAGCTGGATTACAGAAAAAGTTGCCATGTCGACGTTTCCCTCTATCCAGGGGGCGGCGGCAACAAGGGCTGCCTGACGGATGAACAGAACGCCCGGAAAACGCTCGTCAGTCAGTGGAAGCGCTTCTCGCCTCAAAGCCGGGCTCGTTGCACACAGATGGTGACCGACATGGTCGGATCACAAAGCTATGTCGAGCTGCTGACCTGTCTGCAAATGTCGATCGACGTCAAATCGCTTCCCAAAATGTAATTCTTGAGCGGCGGGCGTTGTCTGGGTCAGACTGGGGCTGCATACCTCGGTGAGGATGATCATTGGCCTCCAGGAGAAACAAGCCACCGAGAGCGGGCCAGTCGACGGACAATGAACGCAACGACAAACCAGTTGCGGCATTGGACCAAACCCATAAGCGCTTCGCTTCGCTGCTTCGGATTGCGGCGACCAGTCTTGCCGCCGGATTTGTTATTGTTCTGTCATTCGGCCTGTTGGCGCCCCGATGGCCACTGTTCGAAAGCCCGCAGCAAGCGCAGCGGCCTGCGGCGGAATTCGTCGGCAGCGAGACGTGCTCGGGATGTCATCAGGCAGAGGCCACATTATGGCGGGGCTCGCAGCACAAGCACGCGATGGACCACGCGACCGATAAATCGGTGCTCGGCAATTTCAGCGACGCGACCTTCGACCATTACGGCATCCGTTCCCGCTTTTTCCGGAAGGACGGCAAATATTTTGTCGAGACCGATGGACCGGACGGAAAACTTGCCACTTTCCAGGTGAAATACACCTTCGGCGTTGATCCGCTGCAGCAATACCTGGTCGAGTTTCCCGATGGACGCGTGCAGGCTCTTTCGATCGCCTGGGATACCCGTCCAAAGGAAAAAGGCGGACAGCGCTGGTTTCACCTCTATCCCGATGAAAAAATTGATCACGATGACGTTCTGCATTGGACCAGGCTCAATCAGAACTGGAATTTCATGTGCTCCGAGTGTCATTCGACCGGCCTGCGCAAAAATTACGATGCCAAACGTGACCGCTACGCAACGACATGGAGCGAAATCAGCGTGGGCTGCGAAGCCTGCCATGGGCAAGGATCCAACCACGTCGCCTGGGCCCACGCCCAACGGAGCTGGTGGCCATTCAACCGGCAAGACGATCCCGGCAAGGGCCTGCTTGCCCGTCTGAACGAGCGGGAAGGCGTCGTGTGGACGCACGATCCGGCCACCGGGACCGTGCGGCGTAATCTTCCGACAAATCTTCTACGCACGGAAGTTGAAACCTGCGGCCGCTGTCACGCGCGCCGCAGCGAGCTATCCGAGACATGGGTGCCCGCACGGTGGCTTCAGGACACGCATGCGATCTCTGTGCCGCTCGCACGGGATGTCTACTGGCCTGATGGCCAGATGCGTGACGTGGCCGAAGCCTACAATTATGTCCCTTTCAAACAGAGCAGGATGTTTGCCGCAGGGGTGACCTGCAGCAACTGTCACGATCCGCACAGCGGCAAGCTGAGAATTGCGGGTGACGGCGCCTGTCTCCAGTGTCACGCGTCGGAAGTCTACGCCGGACCGAGACACAGCCATCACCAGCAAACCGATACCGCGCCGAACTGCGTTTCGTGCCACATGCCGGCGCACACATACATGGTGGTCGACTCCCGTCACGATCACAGCCTGCGTGTTCCCCGGCCGGATTTGTCCGTGAAGTACGGCACGCCGAACGCCTGCAACGGTTGCCACACCGATAAACCGGCGCAATGGGCTGCGGATGCGGTCGACCGCTGGTTCGGCTCCGATCGCAAAGGGTTTCAGACTTATGCGGAGGCCTTTGCGGCCGCTTCGGCCAATCGCGCCGATGCCCGCCAGCTTCTTGCTTCCGTTGCCGGCGACTCCAATGCTCCCAGCGTTGCGCGCGCGAACGCGCTCGTCGAACTCGCACCTTATGTTTCGCCCGCAAATGCCGACCTGGCGCGCCGCAGTCTGGCCGATCCCGATCCGATGGTCCGGATTGCCGCGATGGATATGCTTGCGAATGTGCCGGCCACGCAGGTCTGGCCGTTGGTTGCACCGCTTTTGTCAGATTCGGTTCTTGGCGTCCGCATTCGGTCAGCCAATCTGCTTGCGGCGGTACCGAATGAACGCCAGCCGGCGGCCGACCGCGAACGCTTTGAGCGCGCCGCAGCCGAGTTTGTTGCCGCGCTCAGGCTTAATGCCGACCGTCCGGAAGACCGTTCGACGCTGGCAAATTTCTATGCGCGGCGGGGTCTGACCAAAGAAGCCGAGGCTGAATATAAGGCCGCCTTGCATCTAAGCCCTCACTATGCGGTGGCGGCTATCAACCTTGCGGATCTTTACCGGCAGCTCAACCGCGACGACGACGGCGAAAGCACCTTGCGGGCGGCGATCGCCGTTTCGCCGGGCGATGCCGGGTTGCATTATGCGCTTGGACTCACGCTCAACCGCCTGAAGCGATCCGACGATTCGCTTGTCGAACTTCGCCGTGCCGCCGAGCTTGATCCGGAGCGCGCCCGATATGCTTACGTTTACGCTGTCGGACTCCACTCGGCAGGCCGCGTGGAAGACGCGCTTGCCACTCTCAAGAATAACCTGGACCGGCATCCGGCGGACCGCGACACGTTGCTGGCGCTCGTCACATTCAACCGCGACAGTGGGAATGTTGCTGCGGCCTTGACGTACGCCGAGCGTCTAGCCCAGCTCGACCCGGGCGACCGGCGAGTTTCAGAATTGATTGCAACGCTCAGACGCCGGCTTGAATCCGCGCCCCGATAACAAGGATTTCTGGCGCCGATCGTGCGACGCGAGCGGGTATTGTCCGCGCCCGGCTTTTTGCCTGTGTTGGCCCATGGTCCAATTCAGCGGCCATATGACAAAACTAGAATGGACGCCGTGGGTCGATACCCGTGATGCCACGAAGCCGCTGTAATGACACCTGTTTGCCGAAGTATTTCAGCGCGAACATATTTTGCTGCGTTCGTCGCATTGCTTTGCATGAGCTGCCAGGCGGGCGCCGCCGATCAGCGACGCCGCATCTATTTTCTGGAGAGCCTTTCGCCGGCGCTGCCCGCGGCGGTGCGCACCATCGACGCCTTTAAAAAACGACTCAGCGAAAAGACGAGCGAGCAATTTGAGGTCTTCGTCGATTACATGGAGCTTGTGCGGCTGCCGGGCCAGGCGCACATCGATCGCACGGTGCGATATCTTTCCGGGAAGTACGTCGAAGCACGCCCGGACGTGCTGATCACTTTAGGGCGCGCCGCTGTACCCTTCATGGTCAAATATCGCGACACGATCGCGCCTGATGTGCCGCTCATTCTTGCCAACGTGCCAATCCACGATGTGAAAGAAAGTCATCTGGAAAACGTCTTCTGGATCACCACCGAATACAATTTCTCAAAGACCCTGGAGCTTGCACAGGAGCTGCAGCCGGACGCGCGCCATCTTGTCGTGGTCGGCGGTGCCGGCGCCTACGACCAGCGATGGTTGGACGATGCGCGCCGTGAGCTGAAGCCATTCGGCGAACGCTACACGACAAGATACATCGTCGGCCGTTCCTACGCGGATACCCTGAAGGAGGTTGCCCGGCTGCCGAAGAACACAATTGTCATCATGTCATTCTTCTTCGTTGACGGTTCGGGCCAAACATACGCTTCGTCCAAAGTCGCCGCCGACGTGGCAAGGGTTTCGTCGGCGCCTGTTTACTCGCCGATCAGCACCAATCTGGGCGCGGGCATCGTAGGCGGCTACATGGATAGCTGGGAGGCGCACGGCGTGGCGGCAGCGGATGTCGCCTTGCAAATTCTGGCCGGCAAACCGCTCGAAACCATTCAGCGTGAAAACAAGCCTGAGCAGGCATACCGTCTGGACGCGCGCCAGTTGGCGCGGTGGCACATCAATCCCTCACGCATTCCGGAAGGGTCGGACGTTCACAATCGTGAATTCAATGTATGGGAGAGATATCGCTGGCAGATTGTTGCCATTGTCGCGATTGTTCTTTTGCAGGCCGCGGTTATTGCAGGCCTGTATTTCGAACGGCGGCGCCGCCAGCTGGCGGAGCGGGAACTGCGCGAGCGGCTCATGGAGGTCATCCATCTGAACCGCACGGCGATTGCCGGCGCTTTGTCGGCTTCGGTCGCGCATGAGCTCAATCAACCTTTGGCGGCGATCCAGAGCTCTGCTGAAGCCGCGGTGCTTTATCTCCAGGCTGACCCGCCGAATATAGTCCGCGCGCAGGACATCCTCGGCAACATCCTCCGGGATGATCAGCGTGCGGCCAAGATCATCGCGCACCTCCGCGGCCTGCTGAAGAAGCGAAATCGGAGCGAAATGCAGGAATTCGATTTCAACGATGTCGTTGAGGAAACGGTTCAGATCATCGGTCCGGAGGCCCTGAAAAAAGGGATTGAGCTGAGCACCACAAATACGGGCTCTCCGTTGCCCGTTCGGGGCGACCGTATCCAGGTGCAACAGGTGCTCATGAATCTCGCGATCAACGGCCTCGACGCCATGCGTGATTGCACTCCGGGTGAAGGCAAGATGTCGATCAGCACCGCGTTGGTCGGCAGCTCGGCAATTCGTGTTTCGGTCGGAGACTCCGGAATTGGCATTCCTCCGGACAAAATCAACACGATCTTTGATGCGTTTTACACGACAAAGGGCCACGGCACAGGGCTCGGCCTCTCGATCGCGCGGACAATCATTGAGACTTACGGCGGCAGGATATGGGCCGAAAATCGCCCGGGCCAGGGGGCGATGTTTTTTTTCACGCTGCCGTTGTCGAAAGCGACAGTATGACATTGGATGCGACGGCCGGCCGCTCAGCGACGGCGGGATATCTGCCCGGCAACGGTTTTTTTGATGGCCACCGTGCCCCGGCCGCTTGACGGGGGAAACCGCGGCAGAGCAAATACTGCGTTGATATGGCGGTCCGCTGCCTTTGGGCAGCGCGCAGATATTCTCCCAAGGCGCCGGTAGCTCAGCTGGATAGAGCACCAGACTTCGAATCTGGGGGTCAGGGGTTCGAATCCCTTCCGGCGCGCCACCACCATTTTTTCTCTTTTGATTTCAATGGGTGGGACACCGAAAAAATTTCGTCAGATCGAGTGGGACAAAATTCATGTTTCGTTCAGATTTTGGATCACAGTCGTTCGCAAGCACCTACAAAATCATCCATCGTGCGGTGAGCGATGTCTGCTTTACACCTGAAAGCGGACATGTGCAGTGCAACGGCTCATGTCTGCTATGGGCCAAAAGCGGACACAGGGTTTCCAGACACTATTCGACCGACAGAACCGCAAGAACAAGCGGGCCTATCTCAATGCGGTGTTCCCGATGTCATTTCACATCAACAGATGATGCGTCCGTATCTGCATGCGGTTGGACCTTGGTCCAACGTGACTTTGATGATCGCAGCCGTAATTTGCACTGAGAGGGCTCCTGGGTGGTGGCAACGTACTTAGGAGGTCACGATGTCGAAAGTAATCGCCGTCGGAGCGACCGCACTCGTCGCGTGTGTTTTGTGCGCAGCTCCTGTCTCCCTTCGCTTCTCGCCAGAGACGGGCGTGTCGTTGTCGGTGAACACCGCCTCGGCAGAGATTGGACGTCCTCTCACTGCAACGAGCGTTGCGGGCGTTCATCGGCGGCATGTTCGCCGGGCGTACCGACGCGGGTACTACGGATACGGCGAAAACTACCAGCCATATAACTATGGCTACGGGACTCGCTATGGCTACGGGACGTATCGGCCGTATGGCGGCAGCTACGCATACGGGTCGTCCCAGCCGTGGTTCGGATCCTCGTATCGGCCGTGGTTCGGGGCCGCTGGCAATGGCTATGGCTACGGCTATGGCAATCGCTATTACAGGCACTGGACAGAGTTCTAAACGAGACGCTACGCGCGCCGCCGGCTTGGTCAGCGACGCGCGTGACTGCGGAGATTGCCCTTGCACGTGCCGCAATCGGCGCATTTGCCCTAGCAATACCCGCACCCGTCATCAGTCTAAACATCAGGAAAACAACCCATGCAAAAAAGTATTTTTGCGGTTGGTGTCATCATGTTGCTCTCGACAACATACGTGATGGCGCAACAAGGAGCCGTCATAAGGGAATGCGCTGCTGACATTCGGGCGGCGTGTGGAGATGTGCCGCCGGGCGGTGGCGCCATCCGGTCGTGCCTTAACTCGCATCTCGCGGATCTCACTCAGCCCTGCCGAGCCGTGTTGCTCGGTGCTGCAACGGTTGGGAACGAATGCCGCGCCGACATCAGAGCGATGTGCTCAGACGTGCAGCCTGGCGGCGGTAGGATTGAGGCCTGTTTACAGGCTAACCTCACCCAGCTCAGTGCACCGTGCCTCGACGTCATGGCGCGAACTGTGGGGCGCGGGCAGTAGGGTCTGCGCCGGGCAGGTCATGCCCGCACTCTTGGCTCCGGATGCCGAAAGGACGCCCCTTGCCTAGCCAGAGAAACCAGTAGGCCCGCCGCGGCGTCTATCCGTTGCGGGCCTTTACTGCTCGCCTTTCGGCAGTTAGTGCCATCTGACGCATGTTTCTCCATTCCATCGCGCACACCTGCGAGCGTGACGAACGGTCGTTCTGGCGACGCAGACACCATTACGTCGTGTCATGCTCGGCCCGCATGCTGCGGCGATTTGCGTGATTATGCTGTCTGGCTGGTCAACCGGCGCAACTGGCATTGCCTCTGCTGAGGTTGTAACGACGAAAGCGAAGGCAGCAAATGCGATCAACCTGAGCATTTGTTCTCCTCCCTTGTTTTCGATTAGAATCTTTGAAGCGCGGCATGGTCTTGGTTGTTGGCTCAGGTGTCGTTGATCTAAATCAAAATGGCTCCCGCGTGCTGAACCGCGCCAACACTGCTCACCGAACGGAAACCAGCTCGATGCGGCGTTTGGATTAGTCACGCGCTGCAATGCAGCGAGGAGGTTCAGGGCATAGGCCCAACGGGCAATGACAGCGGGGCCTTAGTCGCGCTAATCTTAGTGGACGGTAAAAGCGTGGGTGCCGCGGTGACCAAGTACCGTGTGCCTGTCGGTGGGCTCTGCACCGACCTGCCGAGCGAGCATTCGCTCAAGAGCGCGTTGTCAGCATTACAACGCGGACCAATCCGATTTATGCGTGATCATGTGATCGCCTGCGAGGGTGAGAGCGCAGATTACGTTTTTCTTGTCATGAGCGGCGTCGTCCGCAGTTGCAAAACATTCCAAAATGGCGAGCGCGCCGTGGTCGCGTTCTATCTTCCAGGCGACATGTTCGGCTGGGGCGACGAAATTCGCCCGTTGTCGATCGAGGCAGCCAGCGATGCAGTCGTGATGTTGATCAAACGCAAAGGGCTTGCGACTCTTGCCGAAACGAACACCCAACTGGCCACCTTTTTACGGACGGTTGTGACTCGCGAACTTGAGCGTGCCCGAGTGCATGCGGCGAGCATCAACATAAGCGCGAAGGACCGATTTCTCACATTCCTGAAAGACTGGTCAAAACGCTCTGGCGCGTCCAGCACTGTTTACCTGTCAATCGGATATCAGGACATCGCCGATTACCTCGGTTTCAACATTGAAACGCTAAGTCGCGTCATCACTCGACTGCAAAAATCAGGTGTGCTCTCACGCACCGGATCTCGACGAACATTGAGGTTGGGCGACTTCATGGCGGTTAGGAGCCGCAACTGATTTGTGGCGCGGTGCCAAATATGTTGAGAGAGTTGACCCTTAGTGAGCGGTGTCGTGCTCTGGCCGAGGAATGCCGAGCAAAAGCTCGCTCCTTTCGCAACGAAAGGCCTCGTACCCAAATGTTTCAGCTTGCGGCCGACTATGAGCGCAAAGCAATACGGGCCGAGGCTCTAGAAGCGACTTTACGACGACTGAAAGATCAAGAAGCTTCACTGATTCCGGAAATTTCAGAAACTATTGTCAGACAATCCGGCGAGTGAACTCGCGAGAGTGAGGTTGCAATGGCTGACACTTCTAAACTCTCGGTTAGCAAAGCGCTCGAAAAGCTGCGCGAGACTGAAGAACCAAAGTCCAAAACCACGCGCCTCGACGAGAAAATTGACGATCTGGATAAAGAGGCTCAGCGTTTGAAAGCGATGAGGCGCAGCCTCGGACCAAGCAAAAAACCCGGCCAATAATTCCCAGCGAATCGACCGACCAACCAGTGTTGACCTATCTCAATGCGGTGGCTCGGTAAGGTGTGAAATTCCATACGACTCAAAACGGGGTTGGAAATGATTGGTGATCCATTCCTGAATTACTTTGCCCTCGGATTGCTTATCTTCGTTGTTGTTGTGATCTTCTACGGGGTCATCGCGATCCACGATATCCCAGCTAGGATTGCCGAAAAGCGCCATCATCCTCATGCAGACGCGATCCATGCGGCTGGGTGGGTAAGCCTGTTCACTCTCCATGTGTTGTGGCCACTTCTTTGGATATGGGCAATGGCCTATCGTCCAGAGCGCGGCTGGGGCTTCTCGGAGGCAAAATCTGCGGCGTCTGTCAGCACAACTGAAATAGAAGATTTGCGCCGCCGACTTGCTGAGCTTGAGAAAAAAGCGAATGCGGGGAGCTGATTATGGAGCTTCTGCTCGCGCTCATTTACGTTTCATTTTGCGTCGTCATCTTCAAGCTTTTTAAAATTCCGGTCAACCAATGGTCGCTTTCGACCGCGGTGCTGGGCGGGATTTCAGGTATTTTTCTCCTCCTGCTCATTATGAACTACAACCATCCGTTCACGACCAATGCTCGAATTTACTTTGCTGTGACCCCGATATTGCCCACCGTCAAAGGACGCGTCATCGATGTGCCGGTCCAGTCAAATACGCCGCTCAAGGAAGGAGACATCCTCTTCCGTATTGATCCGAAGCCCTACGAATATGTGGTCGATCAGAGGAAGGCGGCGCTCGCGGAAGCTGAGCAGAATGTCAACCAGCTGAAGGCATCACTCGATCAAGCGACCGCAGCGGCGGAAAGGGTCAATGCCCAGCTTAAGTTGGCACAAGATAATTATGACCGCCAAGCCCAATTGTTCCAATCGAAGGTCATTGCTCAAGCAACCCTCGACACTGCAACACGCAATCTCGATGTTGCCAAACAAAGCTATACCGCTGCAAAGGCGGAGGAAGAGCGTGCGCGGCTCGCTTACACATCAAACATCGGTGGCGTCAATACAGCCGTCGCCAGGGCTCGCGCGGAGCTTGCCGATGCCCAATTCGATCTTGATCAGACCACCACGCGTGCGGCGGGTCCCGGCTTCGTAACCCAGGTCTCCTTGCGACCCGGCATGTACATACTTCCGACCCAACTGCGGACCGCCATGCTTTTCGTCAATACTGGCAGGCGTGATCACGAACTGGGAGCTGCGTTCCAGCAAAATTCACTGCAGCGTGTGGAGGCTGGCGATGATGCCGAGGTTGCGTTTGATGCAGTTCCGGGTCGCGTCTTCAGCGCCAAAGTGCGCTCGGTTGTAGATGCCATCGCGGCGGGCCAACTGGCGACGACGGCGACACTCGTGGAACCCGCGACCTTGACGACCGCTGGCCGGGCCGTTGCGATCATCGATGTCAGTGACGAAATGTTGAACTATCAACTGCCGCTCGGCTCCACAGCGCAGGTCGCAATCTATACGAAGCATTGGCACCATCTTTCGCTGTTACGCAAAATTCTGTTGCGAATGCGCAGTTGGGAGAACTACGTGTTCCTGGAAGGGCACTAGTTAAAGACAGAAAAGACGCGAGGTATCGCGCTATGGATGGACCACAGTCCAATAGTGCTCGGGCGGCGGCGCATGTCCAATCAGGCTGGGACGGTTATCGGTGCTCGCACCGGGAAGGCTTGGCCCATGACTGAAAAATTCGAACACGAATTGCTCTCGCGTCGAAAGGCATTCTCTTTGGTTGGAGTGACTGCCGCATTCGGGCTCGCGTTGCCGCTCACGCTGTCGGCTATTGCAGATGCGGACGCTCAGACAGCCGGTATGGAGCGGCGCCAAGACCGACGCGAAGGACGTCACGATCGCCGTGAAGACCGGCGCGAAGGACGTCAGGACCGGCGTGACGCGCGGCGTGGTAACGGAAGCAAGCCCGAGAGCACCGGCAGCGGCACCGACAAAAAGTAGTTCGATCCGGCAGGCCACGAATTCACCGCGCGCTCAGACACGAGCGCTGGGGGACAGCCCTCGAGTGCGTGATGAGGCCGCACTCTGGCTCCGGCATCTTGCTGGAGAAAGCGGGCCGCTGCCGGTCGCGAAAACCGTCGGCGGCCTTAGCTTGTATGTCCGCTTTGGGTCAGAAGCCGACATGTGCGGCGCAATAGGTCATGTCCGCTCTACGCCCAATAGTGGAGTGCGCCCCTGGAGCCGGACAGGTTGAGGTTAGTGATTTGACAGGATGTGCTGGGCTTTCGAAGGAAGAAAGCCATGGCCAGACAACGTTCACACAGCATCGAGTTCAAGCTGTCCGCCATTAAGGGCGCACTCCATAGCGACCGCAAAAGCAGACATGCCCAAACCATCATGTCGGCTTTACCCCCAAAAGCGGACGTGTGCTGCGCAACTAGCAATGTCGGCTAAGAGCGGTGGTTTCAACCGGTCACTGCAACACCGCTCGTAGTCTATCGGCGGGGGTTTCAAAACCCAAGGTCTCCCGCGGGCGTTGATTGAGTCGCTTGGCGATCTTGTTCAGATAGGCTTGAGAGAACTGCGAGAGGTCTGTTCCTTTCGGAAAATACTGTCGCAGCAGGCCATTGGTGTTCTCGTTGCTGCCGCGCTGCCAGGGACTGCGTGGATCGCAGAAATAAACCTGCACCTTGGTGGCAAGCGTGAAGTTCTTGTGGTCAGCCATCTCCTTGCCGCGGTCCCAGGTCAATGAGCGACGCAACTCAGAAGGCAGCTTGCGCACCTGTTTGGCCAGCGCGGCGACCACGGTCGTCGTGTCCTTGCTGGGGACCTTAAGCAGCATCACAAAGCGCGTATGGCGCTCGACCAGCGTCGCGATGTGGGTGTTGTTTGCTCCCGAGAGAAGGTCTCCTTCCCAGTGGCCAGGCACGGCACGGGAGACTGTCAGGAACGATGTGTAAGTAGGTTTCTGTGAGTTTACCTTTGACGGGAGACTCACATGACGACTGATTCGACAATTACCCCTGAGTTGCTTGATCGACTGCTT
>DASSRJ010000016.1:0-30691 GCA_035701845.1 Pseudolabrys sp.
GGCCATATCGGCGAAGGGATCCCCGTCTACCTTTGGCGCATCGACAACCGCAACGGCTGGATGAAGGCTCGGCACAATTATCCGGCCAAACACAGCGTGGCGCACTACTTCCGCAAGCATTTCCACCTCACAACGTCCGGCAATTTCGACACGGCCGCGCTGGTGAACGCCATTTCGGTGATGGGGGTTGACCGCGTGATGTTTTCGGTCGACTGGCCGTTCGAAGACGTCGGAGAAGGTGCGCAGTGGATCGACACTGCAGAGATCGGCGAGACTGACCGGATCAAGGTCGGCCGCACTAACGCGATCAAGCTTTTCAGGCTCCCGCTAAGCTAGCTCAGTGCATGCGATAGCGTTCGACCGCGTTTTTATCCCAGGTCATTCCGTTACCAGGCCGCGCAGGAACTTGCGCATGACCGTTGGCGATCACCAAAGGCTCTTCAAGAAGCACATTGCCCCAATCGACATATTCGAGGAAATGGCAGGTAGGCGTGGCGGCGAGGAGGTGCACGCTGACCTCGGGAAAAAGGTGTGACGACATTTTCAGCTTGTGCGAGTGCGCGATAGCAGCGGCCTCGCGCCATCCGGTCACACCGCCAATTCTTTCAAGATCAGGCATAACGAAGTCGGCTGCACCCTGCTCGACCGCTGTTACCATGGCAGCCGGAAGCGAGAAATTTTCACCGATCTGAATTGGCACTTTAAGTTCGCGTGCCAGCTTCGCGGCCCCGACATAGTCGTCATGGCGGATCGGCTCTTCGAGCCAGTAAATATTCTCGGCGTCCAGCGCTTTGCCGCGGACAAGCGCATCTTCGAATGCAAGCATCTGATTATAGTCGACCATCAGTGCAACATCATCGCCGATACGCTTGCGCACCGCCTGAACTGCCGCGATATCCTCTTGGACCGTCGGATAGCCCAACCGAAGCTTGACCGCACGAAAGCCACCGTCGAGCAGCCTTTCGGCTTCATCCGCGAGTGCGCCGAGGTCGTCTTTCAATCCGAGCCCGCAGCTATTGTAGGCGGGAATATCGCGCGGTGTGGCCCCAATGAAATTTGCAAGGGGCTTGCCTGCAGCTATGGCAAGCGCGTCCCATGCCGCCGCATCGAAAGCGGCCATCGCCATGCGGACGACGCCCTGCACGCCAATCAGCGTGAAGCGGCGCGCAAGCTTCTTCCATAGCTCTGCCGGTGCAACAGTCGCGCCTTTCACGATCCGCTCGACTTCCCTGAGCAGACTGACGATGGCGGGTGTAGCCGCCGGCAGGTAGCAGAAAAGATACGTGCGGCCGGTTACCCCTTCTTCCGTTTTCAGATCCACCAGCAGAAGAGGAGCCTTCCGTATCGCAACCGCGCTGGTGCCGAGCACAAAGTTCAGCGGAACCTCCACAGGTGTCCCACGCAGGGCGCGGATGGTCAGCGGAGCAAATTTGGGATCGGCAGCCATGAAAAACCGTTTGAAAAATCGACGATATGGCCTGTCCAGGCCGGATTCTGCCCTGTTCTTGAACCTTTAACCCAGCCCGCCCATATTAGGAACGACCGAAGGGCAGTCGCCGTACGGTTGGGGTGCCTGAAAGGGGCCCCGTCAAAGTCGCTTCAAGCGAGGGCTTTGAGACCAATGTCGCGAGTTCCGTCCCTCTCCAGCCCGTTCCTCCTGGGATTCGATGAGATCGAGCGCGTGCTCGACCGCGTTGCCAAGGGGGCCGACGGCTACCCGCCCTACAATATCGAGCGGTTGCCGCGTGACGGGCAAAATCCGGAACGGCTACGCATCACGCTCGCCGTTGCCGGATTCACCCGCGACCAGCTCGATGTCAGCATCGAGGAAAGTCAATTGGTGATCCGCGGGCGGCAGCAGGACGACAAGAGTCGCCAATATCTCCACCGCGGCATCGCCGCGCGCCAGTTCCAGCGCACATTTGTGCTCTGCGATGGCATGGAGGTTATGGGCGCTGACTTGAAGAACGGTCTGTTGTCGATCGATCTCATCCGGCCACAACCGGAACGGATCGTGAAAACGATCTCGATCAACGAGCAGGAATGACGGATTCGTGAAGCAGGACTCGACCGCGTCAAGCGTTGAATCAGGAAGGAGTCGAGGGCCATGACCAACGACAAACAGATTGAACCGAACACAGCCCACCCGGCTATTACACAGGAGGCACTGGCACAACTCGGTGACGGCCGTCTTGCTTACGTGAAGACGATCCGTTCCGAGGACGTCGCCAACCTGTTCCCGCAGGCGCCAAAAATCGCGCCGGGCATCAAGCTTTTCGCTCTGCATGCGGCCGACGGCACGCCGATCATGCTGACAGACACGCGTGAGGCTGCGGTTGCGAACGCCTGGAGCCAGGAGCTCGAGCCGGTCAGCGTGCACTGATCAGGGATCAGTAATCAGGAATCAGGGATCAGGGATCAGTAATCAGGAAATCAGGTAGCGAAAAAAAGCGCGGGATGGTGTCGTTCCGCGCTTTTTCGATTGCTGCCTGCTGATACCTGATTCCTGACTCCTGATCAGGCCGCCGTGCTCGCTGGCGGCATCGCGAGCACCGCGTGCAACGCGTCAGCGTCGGTTGACTCGCGCAAACGGCGTGCAATTTCCGGATCGCGCAGCTGCCGCGCAACGCGTGCCAGTGCCTTGAGGTGATCGGCACCTGCCGCTTCCGGCGCAAGCAGCAGGAAGATGAGGTCGACCGGCTGGTTGTCTAGCGCCTCGAAATCGATCGGGCGCTGGAGCCGCGCGAACAGACCGAAGAGTCGGCCGAGTTTTGGCAGCTTGCCATGCGGGATCGCAACTCCGCTCCCGACGCCGGTTGAGCCGAGCTTTTCGCGCTGAAGCAGGATTTCCTGAATTTCCCTTTCGCTCTGCCCCGTGAGCTCAGCCGCGCGCACGGCCAATTCCTGGATCGCCTGCTTCTTGCTGGTAACCTTCAGCGCTGCAATGACGGCGTTTGGCGCGACGAAATCAGTAAGCGTCATGGACATGGCCAATGATCGGGAATGGCAGCGCTGACTTGCAAAGGGGGTGTTGAAGGCGGCGGACCATAAGTGTCGTCCGGCCCGCCGTCAATGGTATAACTTCAGCATTATAGTGCCGTTTTGACGATTTAGCCGCCACGACGCGCCTGATGATCCTTGCGGCGACGTTTGTAGCGCCGCAGCCGCTTTTCGATACGGATCGCCGCCTGTTCGGCGCTATCGTAAGCATTCGGCGCCATTCCTTCGGCTTCCAGTAATGCGCCTGAGTCGAGGTGCAAGATACACTCGGTGCGGAACCCGAATCCGTCCCTGCCCACCGTTGCATGTCCCGAATAGCCGCCCCGAAAATATTTCGAGGTTGCTTCTTCAACGCGATCAGTGATTTTTCGTTGTAATGCCGTACCGATACTGATGTTTCGACCCGAGACGCGCAAAGGCATTGTTTGCCTCCATTGGGACTCGCGACGCTGCCTCCAGGCAGGCATAAGAGATTTCAGCGTAGAAGTGTTCCACGCGTCAATGCCTTGGAAGGGCATGTTTTCAGGCGCCGGTGGCCTGCTTTTCGCGGCGGCGCTGAACCGAAGACGGAATGCGCATTGCTTCGCGGTACTTCGCAACCGTGCGCCGCGCGATGTCGATTCCGGCATCGCGTAGCTTTTCCACAATCGTATCGTCCGACAATACGTTCTCAGTACTTTCATCTTCGATCATTTGGCGAATGCGATGCCGGACGGCTTCGGCCGAATGGGCCTCGCCACCATCAGCCGCGGCAATCGCAGAGGTGAAGAAATATTTCAATTCAAAGATTCCACGACTGGTCGCCATATATTTGTTTGCGGTTACCCGCGAAACCGTCGATTCATGCATGCTTATGGCATCAGCGACGGCCTTTAGATTCAATGGGCGCAAATATTGAACACCTTTTGCGAAAAATCCGTCCTGCTGACGCACGATTTCGCTCGACACCTTCAGAATGGTCTTTGCGCGCTGATCAAGCGCACGCACCAACCAGGTCGCCGTCTGCAGGCAATCCGCGAGGTACGCCTTTTCTTTTTCATTGCGCGTGGTGCCCGAAACCTGCGCGTAATAGCGCTGGTTGATAAGAACTTTCGGGAGCGTATCGGAATTGAGCTCGACCTGCCACGTGCCATCGGGCGCAGGACGCACGAACACATCGGGGACGATCGGCTGCACCATGGTCGAGCCGAACATCAGACCCGGCTTTGGATTGAGCATGCGAATCTCGGCGATCATGTCGGCAAGATCTTCTTCGGTGACACCGCACAGCCGGCGAAGGCCGGCAAGATCGCGCTTTGCAACGAGATCCAAATGTTTCACCAAGGCCTGCATGGCCGGGTCGTAGCGATTCCGATCCTTAAGCTGGATCGCCAGGCATTCGGTCAGGCTTCGCGCGCAGACGCCAGGCGGATCGAACGTCTGCAAAACCGCAAGCACAAGCTCGACGTCGCTGCGCTGCGCGCCGAGTTTTTCGGCGACCGTGTCAATATCTCCCGCGAGATAGCCCGCTTCATCCACCATATCGATCAGGTACTGACCGATCATGCGGCCCGCCGGATTGGAAATGGCCAGCACCATCTGCTCAGCAAGGTGGTCGGCAAGAGTCGTTTCGGCCGACACGAACGCTTCGAGATTATAGTCTCCGCCGGCGGCTGATCCTGCCCCCGACCATTCGGGATAGACCCCAGGATGCAAATCGCCAGCGGTTGCATTCTTGTCTCCGCTGTCGTCGGGAAATACGTTTTCGAGTTCGGTGCCGAGCCCCTGCTCGATGGAACTTCTGCTTGTTTCGAGTTCGGCGTTGATCCAGTCAGCCCCGCCAGCATTATCATCGCGTTCGGGGGGTGAGGCCTGCGCGTCGCCAGGTAAGCCGGCTTCGTCTTCGCCGGCGCGTTCGAGCAGCGGATTGCGCTCGAGCTCACCTTCCACATAGGCAGCAAGATCGAGGCTGGACAATTGCAGCAGCTTGATGGCCTGCATCAGCTGCGGCGTCATTACCAGCGCTTGCGACTGGCGAACTTCCAGCCTTTGCGACAAAGCCATTAGATGTCCCGGCGGAAAACTGGTCCGATTCTTGCTTGTTTATACCAGCTGCTTGCGAGTCGCGGTATGTGATTTAGCAGGCAGAGCCTGCACACTTCTTGTGCGCATTAACTTTTGCGCGCCGCCGGCTAAAGCCGAAATTCCTCGCCGAGATAAAGCCGCCGTACGTCAGGATTGTTCACGATATCGTCAGCGCGGCCTTCCATCAGCACCTCCCCGGAATAAATGATGTAGGCGCGATCAGTAAGTCCCAGCGTTTCCCGCACGTTATGGTCCGTGATCAAAACTCCGATCCCGCGATTCGTCAGGTGGCGCACCAGCGCCTGAATGTCGCCCACGGCAATCGGATCAATGCCGGCAAAAGGCTCGTCAAGGAGCATATAACTGGGCCGGGTCGCCAGCGCGCGAGCAATTTCGACACGCCGCCGCTCGCCGCCCGACAGTGCAATCGTCGGCGTCTTGCGCAAACGCGCGATATTGAATTCCTCAAGCAATGCATCGAGATCCGTCTCGCGCCGCCGGCGGTCCGGCTCGACTATTTCAAGGACAGAGCGAATATTGTCTTCCACGTTGAGGCCGCGAAAAATTGAGGCTTCCTGTGGCAGATAGCCGATGCCAAGCCGGGCACGCTGATACATCGGCAGCGCGGTGACATCGAAGCCATCGAGCTCGATCCGGCCGCGGTCAGCGTTGATCAGGCCGGTGATCATGTAGAACACGGTCGTTTTGCCGGCGCCATTGGGCCCAAGCAGGCCCACCGCTTCGCCGCGCCTGACGTATAAGGTGACACCTTTGACGACCATTCGGCCCCCAAAGCTTTTTTCTACACCGTGGGCCGCAAGATAGGCGTGGCGTGCAGCCTGCCGGTTGTCGCCGTCGTGGCGCGGGCGGCTCTGCGGCGGGCTTTGCGGGCTTCGGTAGGTTTGATGCCCGACATCCGACTGCGCATTGGCAATCGCAGCTTGACGCGCGCGCGCTTCAACCGGAGTCATTGTCCGACGGGCAGGCGGAGATTTGCGCCTGAACAGTGAGAGAAAATTCACTGGGCCACCTCACGCCGGAATAAATCTACATGCATTTTTGCAAGCGGCGGGCCTGCGACCTTACCTGATTCCCGTGGCCGCACCGGACTGACCGCATCCATGCGAGTATTCAATTGAACGGTCGCACGGGAATTGGACGCGGTGCATGCCCATTACCGTTTCCGCCTTTTGAATCGGGCACGGCTCCGCCAGGCTGAACCAACATCTGCACGCCTTGTCCGCTCTTTCCCGCTTCAACTCGCGATACGCCGCTTGTCAAATCGACCACAAGTTTTCCGCCTCGCAAAATGTTCTGTCCCTGCGTCATAACGACCGGATTGCCGGTCAGCGTCACGGTATTGGTTTTCATATCAAAAATGCCCAGCTCGCCCGTCGCGGTCTGATCTTTTTGCGTAACGACAACGCTGCCGCGCGCCTCAAGGCGCTTGATACGCTGCTCGCCGCCCGGCCCCGGCTTCGCAGCCTGAAGGGTCTTGTCAGAATCTGTTGGCTCGCCGCTTTGCTCGTAGAACACCACCAGCGACTTGCAGCGAAGACCGGTGTCGCCCTGCTTCACCCGTACATCGCCGCTGAAAGTTGCTTGTTTCTGCTTGTCCCGCACCTCCAGCGTCGCCGCTTCGATGTGCACAGGCTGATCGCGGTTTTGCGAGAAGCCCTGCAAGGCATTGGGTGGTCCTTGCGAGGCTGTCTGGGTCTGCGCATGTGCAGCTGGATTGCTCGACACAAGTCCGACTGCGAGCGCAACAATGATTCCGGGCTTTCCTATCATCGTTGCTCGCCCGCTTTCGGCCGCTCCGCCGGACTCAGCGTCATATCCATGACGACACCGCCGTGGAATCGAATGACTTCGCCGGAATCGACAATATCCAGCCGGTTGGCATTAAGTGTCCCCTGAAGCAATCTAACCTCGACCGGATGTTCGGAGACCACGTTTCCTTTGCGTATGTCGACCAGTGCCTCGCTCAGACGCCCTTGATATCCGGTTGAAGAATTAAGAACGATGTCCCGATTGAGCCTGAGCGTTTCCGCCTTCGCATCATAGAGTCCGGTAGCCGCATTGATCTCCATCGTGCTCTTGTCCTGCATTTCGACTTTGGCACGGATGTTGCGCAATTCGACGATGTCGGGCTTTGTCATGTCTTGCGCTGCGGCATCGGCCGTCAACTCGTAGGCGCGCGCATCGCGCGTAAATCCCGACAGGCGCGGTTGCTCCATTGTCACCTTTGTCCCCGACACCACAAGGTTGTCGATGTTGATCGGCAATTTGGCGAGCATGCGGAGCGGATTGAGGTAGGTAATCAAAATGACGACAACCAGCGCGAATGACACAATGGCCGGCACTGCGACCCGCAGGATGCGCACCAAATGGCTATGGCGGCGCGCAGCCAGAAAGGCGCGCTCGGCATTGCCGCGGCCCATGGTCCAATAAGCCCGCGTCGCGTCAGGATCTGACTGAGCTGCAATCACACGGTTCATGCCCGGTCCGGCATCCGTCTGCATCCGAAAGCAATCTTGGAGATCATGCGCGCCCCAAGAAGTAGCATGTCGCCCGAATATGGCCCTGACACGGCAACCAGACGCGCGTCATCAACCAATTAGCTTCAGAATACAACAACTTATGCCGAATGAGAAAAAATATCCTCGGCCGCCCAGCCGGCGAGATCGAGCCGGGCGCGATCGGGCAGGAAGCGGAAACAGGCTGCCGCCAGATCGGTACGACTCTCACGCACAAGCATGACGTCGAGCTTTTCCTTCAGCGCATGCAGATGCAGCACATCGGTTGCGGCATAGGCTACTTGCGCGTCGCTAAGTTCTTCGGCGCCCCAGTCGGACAGCTGCTGCTGTTTGGACAAGTCGACTCCGAGGACTTCGCGTGCCAGGTCCTTGAGCCCATGCTTGTCGGTGTAGGTGCGGGCGAGTCGCGAGGCGATCTTCGTGCAATAGACCGGTTCGGCCATCACTCCGAAGGTCTTTGCAAGAATGCCCATGTCAAAGCGCGCAAAGTGAAAAATCTTGAGAATCGATTTGTCTGCCAGAAGCTTCTCGATGTTCGGCGCCTTGTGCTGACCGGCTCCGATCTGGACCACATCCGCGGAGCCGTCACCCGGAGACAGCTGAACGACACACAACCGGTCGCGATTCGGATCGAGGCCCATAGCTTCGGTGTCGATGGCCGCCGACCCCTTGTAAGCGGAGAGGTTGGGAAGGTCGCCGCGATGCAGGCGGATGGTCATTTAGGTGTCTTGGCTAGGTGCTTCGGCTCGGAACGTTGGTGCCCAGGAGAGGACTCGAACCTCCACGGCTTTCACCGCTAGTACCTGAAACTAGTGCGTCTACCAATTCCGCCACCTGGGCTCGTTGCGACCAGATACGGAGCCACTTCCGGCTTGTCAATGAACGGGTTTTCCGGCTCTGTACAGCCCTCGGTCGATCCTGTATTGGCCGGTTTCCAGGCATCTCCGCGAAAATCGTGAGCGGCATGAGCGCACGCAGTCCCTACGACACCCTCGTCACCGTTTATGGCGGGTCGGGATTTCTCGGCCGTCACGTGGTCCGCGCTCTGGCCAAACGCCATTATCGTATTCGAGTGGCGGTTCGTCGGCCCGAACTTGCCGGCCATCTGCAGCCGCTCGGCCGCGTCGGACAGATCCACGCGGTGCAGGCCAACCTGCGGCACGCCGCCTCGGTCGAGGCCGCCGCCCGCGATGCGCAGGTGCTCGTCAATCTCGTGGGAATCCTGTTCGAGCGCGGCCGCCAGCGTTTCCAGGCGGTGCATGCCCATGGCGCAGAGCAGGTCGCACTGGCGGCAGGCGCACACGGGGCCCGAATGGTGCACGTATCGGCGATCGGCGCCGACGCCAATTCGCCGAGTGCCTATGCACGCACCAAGGCGGATGCAGAAAGGCTTGTGCTGGCGGCACAACCATCGGCATCCATCATGCGGCCATCGATTTTGTTTGGGCCGGAGGACGATTTCTTCAATCGTTTTGCCGCTCTTGCGCGGCTTTCGCCGGCGCTGCCGCTGGTCGGCGGCGGTCTGACGCGTTTTCAACCGGTGTTCGTCGGCGACGTTGCGCGGGCGATTGCCGATGCCGTTGACGGCGCCGCGCGCCCGGGCACGATATACGAACTTGGCGGCCCTGATGTGCGGACGTTCAAGGAGCTCATGCAATTCGTGCTCCGGACAATCGAGCGCAAGCGCCTGTTGGTGCCTCTGCCCTTCTTCCTTGCAAAGATGCAGGCCTCGGTTCTGCAATATTTTCCGAAGCCGCCACTAACTCCGGACCAGGTCGAATTGCTGCGCGCCGACAATGTCGTGTCCGGCACGGCAAGGACGGAACTGCGTACGCTGCAGGGTCTCGGCATCGAGCCGGAGCCCATTGAAGCGATCGTGCCGTCTTATCTGTGGCGATTTCGCAAGACCGGCCAGTTCCGCAGCCGCGTCGTCTGACGCCTGCTCTACAGAATATAGAGCGCAAAAAGCCCGACGCCGCCTACGAGAATGCGCCACCAGGCGAACAGTGCAAAGCTGTGCCGCTGGACGTAACCCAGGAACGTCTTGACGACGATCCACCCAAAGATAAACGAGAAAATGAAGCCGACCGCGGTCACCGCAATATTTCCGCCGACGGCAAGGTCTCCCCGGCTCTTGAAAATCTCATACGCAAACGCGCCGACCATCGTCGGCATGGCAAGCCAGAACGAGAATTCCGCAGCCGAACGGCGGTCGGCACCGAAGAGCATGGCACCCACAATCGTCGCTCCCGCACGCGACACCCCGGGGATCATCGAGATGCACTGGATAATTCCGATTCCGATGTACATCGGCAATGTGAAGGCTGTCGCATCGTGGTAGCGCGCCTTCAGGTTCATGCGGTCGACCCAAAGCAGGACAAATCCACCGATGACAAGTGAAACGCACACAACACGCACGTCAAACAGGTACGATTTGATGACGCGATAGGCGAGGGCCCCGACCACCGCCGCAGGCAGGAACGCAAGGAGCACACCGATGACGAAACGTGCTGCCTCCCACTGCGTGAACATCGCCTTGGCCAGTGCCCAAAGGCGCCCGAAATAAATTGAAAGCAACGCCAGAATAGCGCCGAGCTGGATCAGAATTGCAAACGATTTGCCAAACGCATCGTCTCCCCAGCCGAACAGGTGCTCCATCAAGAGCAGATGCCCGGTAGAGGACACCGGAAGGTATTCGGTCAGACCCTCGACGAGGCCGAGCACGGCCGCCTTGATAAGGTCGAGATGCATGAACTGCTCCGGAAATTTTGCTTGCGAGCGACGAAACGGCCAGCGCTTTTGACTTAAAGCGGGATTACTGGCAACGAAAAAAGGTGAAAATTTTTGTAGCGATTGCGCGGACGCCCTGCCTTTCTATAGTGCGGCGTTGATTCCCAACGGCCCGTTCCAGACCGAGCGCCAATGCTGACGCTGTTTCATCATTCGCTCTGCCCCCGTTCGCGTTACGTGCGCCTGATTTTCGGTGAGTACGGTATTGCCGCCCGCCTCGTGGAGGAACGGTTTTGGGAGCGCAGGGAAGAATTTCTGCTGCTCAACCCGGCCGGCGAGTTGCCGGTGCTCGTCACCGAAGGACAGCCGCCCATTCCTGGCGCGACAGTAATCGCGGAATATGTCGAGGAAACCCTTCCACAGGGTGGACAGGATCGTCTGCTGCCTGATCCGGCCGGGCGCCGGGTTGAGGTGCGGCGGCTTGCAAACTGGTTCAACGACAAGTTTTACGCCGAGGTCAGCGGGCCACTGGTGCACGAACGTGCATTCAAGCGCCACATGACACAGGAACAAGGCGGCGGTCCGCCGGACACCGATGCGTTGCGCGCAGCTCGCCACAATATCCGCTATCATCTGGCCTATATCGGCTGGCTCGTCCGCACGCGCGACTGGCTCGCAGGCGACCGGCTTAGCCTGGCTGACCTGGCAGCGGCGGCGCATCTTTCAGCTGCGGACTATTTGGGCGAAGTGCCGTGGAACGAAGACGAAGCGACAAAGAATTGGTACGCACGTGTGAAGTCGCGTCCGTCGTTTCGCGCGATCCTCGCCGACGCGCTCGCGGGCCTGCCGGCGTCGAAAAGCTACGCCGACCTCGACTTTTGAACGATCCGGACGCGATCAAGTCTGCCCTTGCCGAAGAGGCGCATGTGCGCGGCTTCGACGCATTCGGGGTCGTAAAGCCGGATGCCGCGCCGGAACTCAAAGCGCGTCTCGAAAGCTATATCGCCGGCGGCGCACATGGCGACATGACCTGGCTGGCAACAAGCGCGGAGCGGCGCGCTTCGCCGCTCGCCATGTGGCCGGACGTCCGCTCGCTCGTCATGCTTGGGCTGAACTACGGACCCGATGATGACCCGCTCGCGATCCTGAAAGCCCGTGATCGAGCAGCAATCTCGGTCTACGCAAAGGGCGATGATTATCACGACCTCATCAAATCCAGACTCAAGGACCTTGCGCACTGGCTTACGGCCAGCGCCGGCGGCGACGTCAAGGTGTTCGTCGACACTGCGGCCGTCATGGAAAAACCTCTGGCCGCCCACGCCGGACTTGGATGGCAGGGCAAGCACACCAACCTGGTCTCGCGCCAGTTCGGCTCCTGGCTGTTTCTCGGCGCGATCTTTACGACGCTCGACTTGCCGGCCGACCCCGCGGAACCCGACAGCTGCGGCAGCTGCCAGGCATGTCTCGACATCTGCCCAACCGCGGCTTTCCCCGCACCGTACAAGCTCGATGCACGGCGGTGCATTTCCTATCTCACAATTGAGCACAAAGGGCCTATTCCTCGCGAATTGCGTGCTGCGATAGGCAACCGCATCTTCGGCTGCGACGACTGCCTTGCGGTCTGCCCGTGGAACAAGTTTGCGAGCCAGGGGCGTGAGGCCAGGCTTGCCGCGCGCGAGGCGTTGCGCGCACCACAGCTTGCCGATCTCGCGGGTCTTGACGATGCGCGTTTCCGCACGCTCTTTTCAAAGACGTCAATCAAGCGGACCGGCCGCGACCGGTTTATTCGAAACGTGCTGATCGCAATCGGCAACTCGGGCGACGTCGCGCTCAGCATCGAAGCTGAGCGACTGCTTGGCGATCCATCGCCGCTCGTGCGAGGCGCGGCGGTCTGGGCGCTATCGAAACTGTTGCCGCGTGAACGCTTCGCCGCACTTCGACACAAACACAGCGATTCCGATTCCACGGTCCGGGAAGAGTGGGCAGCGGGCTCAGTCTAGAACTCCTTCACCGCCGCAATAAGTCGATCAATATCTTCCGGCCGTGAAAGTCGATGGTCGCCGTCCTTGATCAGGGTGAGCACGACGTCGTCGCGGGAAAACCGCGACACAAGTTCGACCGCGTGCCGCCAGGGCACGTCCGGATCCTGTACGCCCTGCAGAATATGAACCGGGCAGCCGGTTTCGATCAGCCCGCCGAGCAGCAAGTGATTTCTGCCGTCTTCAATGAGGCCGCGTGTGATCGGATAAGGTTCATCGCCGTATTCCGAGGACCGCAGCCATCTTCCTGTTTCCTCGATTTCGCATTTGGTCGCGTCGGAAAACTGCTTCCACATCAATTCTTCGGTGAAGTCGACTGCCGGGGCAATCAGCACCATGCCCGCGATCGGTGCGGCGTCTTTGTTGGTTGTCAGCGCTCTGGCAAGCAACAATGCCAGCCATCCGCCCATCGATGATCCGATTATCAGTTGCGGTCCGCGCGCAAAGCGCAGATAGACGTCGATACTTTCTTCGAGCCACCGCCCGATCGTCCCGTCGGTAAATAATCCGCCTGACTCGCCGTGGCCGGAATAGTCAAAGCGTAAACACGCGCGGCCTTCTTTTCCGGCCCAGCGATCGAGTGCCTCGGCTTTCGTGCCCTTCATGTCGGATTTGAAGCCGCTCAGCCAAAAAAGCCCCGGATTCGTGCCCTTTCGCTCCCGTACAGCTATAGGTCGAGCGTCTTTACCGGAGCCGACCGTGATGGATGTGACGCGCATTTCGTTCATGGACTACTTTTCGCAGGAAGACCGCCGTCGTGGCAATGCGCAGCCGTTGCCCAGCTTGCCAGCGAAGTCTATACCTCACTGCTGAACACCAACGGATGTCATGTCGAGTTTACCCGCGCCAAGCCCCGAACCGAGCGTGCAGTCGCAGGTTGTTGCGCGGAAAATTCAGACTGCGCGCGACTCCATCTCGGTGCTGGTGGTGGTTCCTACGCTCGATGTCGGCGCTGCGGACGCAGGCGCAGTTGAACTCGTGCGCATTCTTGCAAGCGCCGGTTTTCGCGCCATCGTTGTGTCGCGCGCCGGGCGCCTGGTCGCCGACATAACTGCGGCCGGCGGCGAATTCGTCCCACTCGACGTCTCAAGCAATAACCCGCTCCTGATGCTGCGCAACGCGATCAAGCTGACGCGAATGGCTCGCGATCGGAAATGCCGCGTGATTCACGCTTTTGGCCGCGCAGGCGCCTGGAGTGCATTGATCGCGGCACGGCTGTGCCGGATACCGCTTGTGACCAGTTGCTACAAAGGCTTTCGTGAGCAGAATATTTTCAAACATTTCTATAACGGCATCATGGCGCGTGCCGACCATGTCATTGCTTCAAGTGAGCAAATCGCGCAACTGATCAACGATCGCTACGGTACGGCGTGGAACAAGATTGCCGTCGTGTCTTGCAGCATTGATCTCGACCGGTTTGATCCTGACAAGGTCACACGCGAACGCGTCGATGCGATACGAAGCGCGTGGGGAGTCAAGCGCGAGACGAAAGTCATCTTGATCACGGGACGCATCTTGCGCCGGAAAGGCCATCACGTCGTCGTCAAGGCGGTGAAGCGGCTCAAGGAAATGGGTTTGAAAGATTTTTTGTGCGTCTTCGTCGGCGAAGATCGCGGACGCACGCGCTACACCGGCGAGCTTTGGGACCTCGTCTTGTCCACCGGAACGATGGACGTGATCCGCATGGCGGCTCCGGTCGCCGACATGCCCGCGGCCTTTGCGGCGGCATCTGTCATCGTTTCAGCGGCGATACAGCCGGAGGGCGTGCAGCGCGCGATCCTGGAAGGCCAGGCGATGGCGCGGCCGGTCATCGTGTCCGACCTCGGCGCTGGAGCGGACGTTGTACTCACTGCGCCCGCGGTACCCGAAAGCCGGATCGCGGGATTTCGTTTCCAGTCCGGTGACGATGCGGCACTCGCCGCAGCCCTGCTCCGCCTGTTCTCTATGCCCGAACTGAACCGGGCAACCATCGGCAGACGGGGTCGCGACTGGGTTCTGGGACATTTCAATACCGCGATTGTGACCGAACAGACGCTTCGCCTCTATCGGGACGTTGCCGGCCTGAGCATGCGGCCGGATGTCTCCGCACAAAATTAAATCACGACAAAATAAGAGCAATTTGAACAGTTTGACCTTCGGATTCAAAACGCTAAGCGCCCATACCAGCGGAACTGCGTTGACTTCTGGGCCGTTTCTACCAATCTACGGCTATTCCGAAGGCCTTCGTTGCCGGCGGACAGTTGAAACAGGATAAGGAGAAAGTAGCCATTCGTCGTCCGATGAAGTCCGCGCTGCCCGTTCAGAAGGACGGCCCGCGCATAAACGAGGAGATCCGCGTCCGCGAGGTCCAACTGATAGATGCCAGTGGCCACAACCACGGTCCCACACCGATCCAAGCCGCGCTCGACATGGCGCAGGCTGCGGGCCTCGATCTAGTCGAAATCGCCCCGAACTCTACGCCCCCCGTCTGCAAAATCCTGGACTACGGCAAATACAAATTCCAGGCGCAGAAGAAGGCGGCGGAAGCCCGCAAAAAGCAGAAAGTCGTCGAGGTCAAGGAGATCAAACTCCGGCCGATGATCGACGACCACGACTACGATGTTAAGATGCGCTCCATGAAGCGGTTCTTCGAAGAAGGCGATAAGGTCAAGATCACCTTACGATTCCGAGGACGCGAAATGGCCCACCAGGAGCTCGGCTACAAATTGCTCGAACGCGTGAAAGCAGACACCGGTCCGTTCGCTAAAATCGAATCGGAACCGCGGTTCGAAGGCCGGCAAATGGTTATGATGCTGGCACCGCGGTAGCGCGGCCGAACGCTTTACAGGCATGTCAAACGCGCCACTCGCAATTTGCGGGTGGCGCGCTGGTTTTAGCGCCGTTTAGCTTTCCGGCGGCGGGCGGTTGCATGCTGCGGCTGCCTCTGCCATAACGCCGCGCATTCGCCGCCCGGCCAGTAAGGGCTGCCGTGGCGGCGATCAACGCTCAATCCCGAGCACCCGCTCCCGGGCCTGATGTGCCCAAGGAGCATATTTCGGCCGGCGGGTTCGCCCGCGGCGAGCCGATAATGGAGAGCCAAATGCCCAAGTTGAAGACCAAATCGGGCGCCAAAAAGCGCTTCAAGATTACAGCGACCGGCAAGGTTAAATACCAGCAGACCGGCAAGCGCCACGGCATGATCAAGCGGACGACAAAGACGATCCGTGAACATCGCGGCACCAACGTGCTGTTCAAGACCGACGGCGACAACATCAAGAAGTACTGGCTGCCGAACGGCTGACCGGTTCTCGCCGGCCGCGCAAGCGCGGCTGTTCCTCGTCAGTAACCTGCCCGTATCTGCAAGGAGAATTTCCATGGCCCGCGTCAAACGTGGCGTCACCTCGCACGCCAAGCACAAGAAAGTTCTGAAGGCCGCCAAGGGCTACTACGGCCGCCGCAAGAACACGATCCGCATCGCCAAGCAGGCGGTGGAGAAGGCGAACCAATATGCCTTCCGTGACCGCAAGCGGCGCAAGCGCACGTTTCGTGCCTTGTGGATCCAGCGACTGAACGCGGCGGTTCGGCCGTTTGGGTTGAACTACAGCCGCTTCATCGCCGGGCTGTCCAAAGCCGGCGTGACAGTCGACCGAAAGGTTTTGTCCGATCTTGCCATTCGCGAACCGGCCGCATTCCAGGCAATCGTGGAAAAGGCCAAAGCCGCGTTGCCGGCGTAAGGTCCGCGTCAAACGCCAACCAAGGCGATGCGCGGGCCGGGCCCGCGCATGACAGGGTGGTAAGCCATGTCCGACATCGCGAAGCTTGAAAAGGACATTCTGGCGAACGTCGCCGCGGCAAAGGATGAAGCGGCGCTCGAAGCCGTTCGTATCGCCGCGCTCGGAAAGAGCGGCTCGGTCTCGGCGTTGCTCAAGACGCTCGGAACGATGTCTGCGGACGAACGCAAGACACAGGGTCCGGCGATTAACCGCCTCAAAGACCGAGTCGTCGAATCGATTGCACAACGCAAAGATGCTCTCGGTGCTGCGGCGCTCGATGCGCGGCTCAACACCGAGACGGTCGACGTCACGCTGCCCGTGCGCGAAGCGCCGGCAGAGACCGGACGCATCCATCCCATCACCCAGGTGACCGATGAGCTGACGGCCATCTTCGCCGACATGGGTTTTGCGGTCGCCGAAGGGCCCGACATCGAAACCGACGACTACAATTTCACCAAACTGAATTTTCCCGAAGGCCATCCGGCTCGCGAGATGCACGACACGTTCTATTTCGCGCCGAAGCCGGATGGCTCGCGCCTTCTGCTACGCACGCACACCTCGCCGGTTCAAGTGCGTACGATGCTCAGCAAAAAGCCGCCAATCCGCGTCATTTGCCCCGGCCGCACCTATCGCAGCGACTCGGACCAAACGCACACTCCGATGTTCCACCAGGTCGAAGGTCTCGTGATCGACAAGGGTTCTCACCTCGGTCATCTAAAGTGGATTCTCGAGGAGTTCTGCAAGGCCTTCTTCGAGGTCGACAGTGTGAAGATGCGCTTCCGCCCGTCGTTCTTCCCGTTTACCGAGCCGTCGCTCGAGGTCGACATCCAGTGCAGACGCGACAAGGGCGAAATCCGCTTCGGTGAAGGCGAGGATTGGCTTGAAATTCTCGGCTGCGGAATGGTGCACCCGAACGTCCTGCGCAATTGCGGCCTCGATCCGGACGAATATCAGGGTTTTGCCTGGGGCATGGGGATCGACCGTATCGCAATGCTCAAGTACGGCATGAATGACCTGCGCGCCTTCTTCGAGGCCGACGTACGTTGGCTTTCGCACTATGGTTTCCGTCCGCTCGACTTTCCGACGTTGGCCGGGGGTCTGAGTTCATGACCGCGCCGCAGCTGCCCTCTCCGCTCGATCGCGCCTTCTTCGCGCTGGTCACGCGCGGCTGGGATGCGCACAGGATCGCAGGTTACGAATCGGGATTGCGCAAGCGCGACAAGGAGATGTCGGCCGAGGCCTCGCATACCTTCGCCTCGATCGACGCCAAAGCCACCGGTCTTTTGACGCATACGTCGATGATGATCGCCGGCCTCGGACTGATCGCACCCCTGGTCGCCGACAACCACATTGAAGTTGGAATCGTCGTCGCGGAAATTGCGGTCTATCTGCTCATCGCTCTTGGCTGCCTGCGATGCCTGTCGGTGTTCCGCGCTCATGAACTTGATGTCGACGCTCATTTTCAGGCCGCCATTCATCGTGAACTGATCATTCGTGCCGAGCTTTACAGCCTCTGCATTCGTGTTGCGATCGTATTCACGATGGTGGTGTTCGTCATGCTGCCGCTTCTTTATTTCTGGACGGAGAAAGCGGTATGAAGTTCACCTTGCCCTGGCTGAAGGAGCATCTCGACACCGATGCGTCGCTGGCCGAGATCGTCGACAAGCTTACGATGATCGGCCTCGAGGTCGAGAATGTCGAGGACAAGGCGGATCTGCTCAAGCCGTTCGTAATCGCATCCGTCATTTCCGCCGAAAAGCACCCCAATGCGGATCGCCTCCGGGTCTGCATGGTCGATATCGGCGATGGCAAACCGATCCAGGTTGTCTGCGGGGCACCCAATGCGCGTGCCGGCATGAAAGGTGTCTTCTCGGCGCCGGGAACCTTTATCCCCGGAAAGAACATCACGTTGACGGTCGGTACCATCCGCGGCGTCGAAAGCCGCGGCATGCTGTGCTCGGCCGCCGAACTGATGATATCCGACGATCATGAAGGGATCATCGACCTGCCGGCAGATGCGCCCGTCGGCAAATCCTATGTTGAATGGGCGGATGCAGGCGAACCGGTGATCGAAATCAACCTTACGCCCAATCGCCCGGACTGTACCGGCGTTTCAGGCATCGCGCGCGACCTCGGCGCGACCTCAATCGGCACTTATAAAGACAAGATTCCAAAACCGGTGAAAGGCTCCTTCCCCTGCCCGGTGAAAGTCACGCTCGACTTCGGCAAAACGCAATCGCTGTGCCCGGCCTTCGGGCTGCGCCTGGTGCGCGGCGTCAAGAACGGGCCTTCGCCCGATTGGCTGCAGAAGCGGCTGACAGCAATCGGACTACGGCCGATTAACGCGCTTGTCGACATTACCAATTTTATCACCTTCGACCGCGGCCGGCCGTTGCACGTATTCGATGCCGACAAGGTGCACGGCAATCTGACGGTGCGGCGTGCACGAAACGGCGAAAAGCTGCTGGCACTCGACGGCAAGACCTACACGCTCGACGAAGCAGTTTGTGTGATCGCCGACGAAAAGGGTGTCGAATCGCTGTCCGGCATCATGGGCGGCGAGGCAACCGGTTGCTCGGAGAAAACCACAAATGTGCTTATCGAATCGGCACTTTGGGATGAGCTCAACATCGCCCAGACTGGCCGGAAGCTCGGCATCAATTCCGACGCGCGCTACCGTTTCGAGCGCGGGGTCGACCCCGCCTTTATGCTGCCCGGCCTCGAGCTCGCCACCCAGATGGTGCTCGACCTCTGCGGCGGCGAAGCATCCGAGATCGTTGTTGCCGGCGACCCCGCGCCGAAGGAAAAGATCATCGACTTCCCCTTGAGCGAACTGCCGCGACTCACCGGACTGAAGCTGCCGCTTGCGGATTTACGGCGTGTTCTGGAGAAGCTCGGGTTTTTTGCGGCCGGTCAGGGAGAGCGCGTGAAAGTCGCGGTGCCATCCTGGCGGCCCGATGTTCACGGCCGTGCCGATATTGTCGAAGAACTTGTGCGCATTGTCGGCGTGGATCACGTGCCGTCGACCCGTTTTGCGCGGGATCAGGCACGCAAGCCGGTGCTTACGCCGATCCAGAATCGCACGCGCAAGGCAAAACGCGCGCTTGCCACGCGTGGATTGCTTGAAGCCGTTACCTGGTCGTTCGTATCGAAGCACGAAACCGAGCTGTTTGGCGGCGGCGCACCGGAGCTTGCGCTTGCCAATCCGATCGCCGCGGAGTTGTCCGACATGAGGCCGAGCCTTATTCCCGGCTTGATCATGGCCGCGCAACGCAATGCGGATCGCGGCTTTCCCGACACCGCAATGTTCGAAGTTGGGCAGGTCTTCAAAGGCGATCAACCTGCCGATCAGTTCACGGCGGCCAGCGGATTGCGCCGAGGCCTCGCAAAGCCATCAGGAAGCGGCCGTCACTGGTCGGACAAGGCGGGTCCCGTCGATGTTTTTGACGCCAAGGCCGACGCTTTCGCTGTGCTGGCTGCCGCCGGCGCCCCGATGCAGGCTTTGCAAGTCGTGCCTGGCGGTCCGGCCTGGTTTCATCCCGGGCGCAGCGGCACGATCCAGATCGGCCCGCAGAATGTCCTGGGACACTTCGGCGAATTGCATCCGCGGGCGGTTGCCGGACTGAAGGCCGAGGGCCCATTGGTCGCCTTCGAAGTGATTCTCGAGAAAATTCCCGAACCGAAAGCGCGTCCGACGCGCGCAAAGCCTTTGCTCGACTTGTCGCCATTCCAGCCGGTCGAGCGCGATTTTTCTTTCGTTGTCGACCGCACGGTGAAGGCCGCCGACCTCGTGCGTGCGGCCCAGAACGTGGACAAGAGGCTTATCAGCAACGTTGTTGTTTTTGACGTGTATGAAGGCAAAGGCGTCGATCCCGGAAAGAAATCGATAGCGATTGCGGTGACCATTCAGCCGCGTGAGAAGACGATGACCGACGCCGAGATCGAGGCGCTCGCCGGAAAGATCGTCGCCGAAGTTTCGAAGAGAACCGGCGGCGTGCTGCGCAGTTAAGCCGGCAGCAGATCCGTGTAGGCAACTCCGTCGCGTTCGACGGTTTCACCGATCTCGGTCGCAACTTTGTGCGACAGCATCGGACCGGCTGAGACGAACGAGTGGAATTCGCCGTTCTCGCCACACGGATCGATCCGCGCAGGAAACGCTTCAAGCAGCGCACGGTCGAAACGGCGGCCTGAGAATGACGCAGGCAGCTTTTTCAGGTCGACGGTGCAAACATAGGCCTCGGTCCCGGCGGCAATCATGTCATACGCAAGCGCTCGCGTCGGCCGGCCCCACAGCGGAAAAACCGGCGAAATACCGGTGCCGGAAAGTTGGCGTTCGCGGTAGGCGCGTACATCCTCCAGAAACAGGTCGCCGAAAATTATGTGTGTCACGCCCGATGCTCGCGCGGCAGCCATGGCCTCCGTCATCTTGCATTCATAGATTCCGTTCGGGCACGGATACGGAATATGAACAATGATCGGCCGCAGGCCAGCGGCATCGAGCTGATCGTGCAGCAGGTCTTTACGCACTCCGTGCATGCTGACGCGGTGGAACGTGTCGGTCACCGTGGTCAGAGCGCCGACAATTTCGAATTCACCGGCAGCGCGCGCCTCATGCAGCGCCCATGCGCTGTCTTTGCCGCTCGACCATGCGATGAGAGCTTTGGGAGAAGTCGGCATGGTATCCAAAGTGTTGCAGGCCGGGTTCCGACCGGCATTGTGCGGCAAACTTTATGGCTAATGATCGGTAACACCGACAGCCTGCCGCGCCAATTGCCCGGGTGAACTAAATTGCAATGAGTCCTCACTAGACTTTTGCGAGACGTGCGCGGGTCATTCCTGCAAGGGGAAACGTCTTGAGCGCCAAGAACTGGCGCCGAGGGCCGGTCATGAGCTGGGTGGTCGATGGGGTGGGGCGCGTTCTGGCGCGCTATCTGGAAAAGCCGGTACAAGGTTACGAGCCGTTCACACCGTCGGATCCTGACGCGTTGCGGGCAACCTTGCGGCCCGGTGATGTGCTGCTGGTTGAAGGCAACAATCATATTTCCGGCGTCATCAAGTATCTGACGCAATCGACATGGTCGCATGCGGCCCTTTACGTCGGGCCGATCGGGGACCGCATGAGCGCCGACGGCGAGCCGCTGGTCCTGGTCGAGGCCAATATCGGTCAGGGCGTGGTGGCTGCGCCGCTTTCAAAATACGTGCGATTCCATACCCGCATCTGCCGGCCGACCCAGCTCAACGAAGATGATCGTGCCCGCGTCTGCGCCTACGCCGCGGAACGCATTGGGTTCGATTACGACCTCAAGAACATCATCGATCTGATGCGCTACCTGTTTCCGCTGCCGGTGCCGCAACGCTGGCGCCGCCGCATGATTGCGCTTGGCTCCGGCCATCCGACCCGTATCATCTGCTCGGCGCTGATCGCGCAAGCATTTGACACCGTGCGGTACCCGATCCTGCCGAAGATCACGCGGCTCGAGAGCGAGGCAGCGCGTCAGGAAATCCTTGAAATCCGCCACTCATCGCTTTATGCGCCGCGTGACTTCGACATTTCTCCTTATTTCGAGGTCGTGAAACCGACCCTGGTGCACGGCTTCGACTACAAAACCATCGCCTGGGCCGATCAGCCGGCAACCGAGAGCATCGCTCTCGTGGCAGTAGAAGACGACACACTTTCGCCGGTGTCCTAGCCGACGGCCTTGCCGAACGTCGCGGCCGGAATTACCTGTGCCGCCATGATCGACGCGTTCATCAAAGCGGTTTCCCAGATGTTTACTCCCGCCCTGCGGCGTGTGCTGCTCAAGGCGGCGGGTCTGGCACTTATTGTCATTGTCATCATCGGCATCCTCATGCAGCGGCTGCTGGCTGCCTGGGCGGATGCCGGTGCAAACTGGGCTGAGCACGCGTCCGGAATGGCGCCACATGCTGCCTGGGCCGCGCTCGCCTGGGTGCTGTCGGTGATTGCTGCTTTGGGCATCATTACCGGTGCCCTGTTCCTTATGCCGGCGGTCACCGCCTTCGTCGGGAGCTTTTTTGTCGATGAAGTCGCCGAAGCCGTCGAGCGGGAATACTATCCGGCGCATCGGCCTGGCCGTGCCTTGCCGTTTTTCCGCGCCCTCATCGAGGGCGTGAAGATCGCCGTGCTCGCGGTTCTTGTCTATCTTTGTGCACTGCCATTCGTTCTGCTTGCCGGACTGGGCATCGTCATTCTGTTTCTTGCAAACGCCTATCTTCTCGGACGCGAATATTTCGAGCTTGCCGCCATGCGATTCCGCGCGCCGGACGAAGCGAAGTCAATGCGCAAAGCCAATGCCGCCTACGTATTCCTGGCCGGCATGGTGGTTGCTGCTTTCGTATCGATCCCGATCGTCAACCTGGCGACGCCTGTCTTTGCGATGGCCTTTATGGTCCACGTGCATAAAAGATTGGCCGGCGCGCGGATCGAGCTCGTCGAAGCGCCGCGCTGAGCGTCATCCTTTCGGACGCAAATCGATCACGCGTTTGGCCTTGCCGAGCGAGCGTTCGACCGTGCCGGGCTTGACGGTACGGACCTCTGCGGTCACGCCGATCGTGGCCTTGATATGATGTGCGAGATCGTGATCGCATCCGGCGTAGATATTTTCCGCATCTGTGCGTGATTCCACAACGACCGTAATTTCGTCGAGACGCTCGGAGCGCCGCAACTCGATGACAAAATGTGGCGCGAGACGCTGGTCTTTGAGGATGATTTCCTCGATCTGGCTTGGAAACACGTTTACGCCGCGCACGATCATCATGTCGTCCGAGCGTCCTGCGACTTTCTCCATCCTGCGCATTGAGCGCGCGGTGCCGGGTAGCAGACGCGAGAGATCGCGCGTGCGATAGCGCACGACCGGCATCGCCTCCTTGGTCAGCGTGGTGAACACAAGTTCGCCCACCTCACCGTCGGGTAAAACTCTGCCGGTGACCGGATCGATGACTTCCGGATAAAAATGATCTTCCCAGATGTGCGGGCCGTCCTTGCTTTCAATGCATTCGCAGGAAACTCCCGGACCGATGATTTCCGACAATCCGTAATTGTCGATGGCATGGAGATCGAACGCCTCTTCGATCTCGGCGCGCATCGCATTGGTCCACGGCTCCGCGCCGCACATTGCAATCTTGAGCGAGCACTGGCGCGGGTCGACGCCCTGCGTGCGACATTCATCAAGGATTGCAAGTATATAGCTCGGAGTGACGAAGATGACGTCGGGACGGAAATCGGTGATCAGGTGCACCTGCCGCTCCGTCATGCCGCCCGAAACCGGCACGACGGTCATGCCGAGTCGTTCGGCGCCATAGTGGAAGCCGATGCCGCCGGTGAATAGTCCATAACCGTACGAGTTCTGCACCAGCATGCCCGGCTTGCAACCGGAGGCGCGCATGGAGCGCGCCATCAGGCCGGCCCAAGTGTCGAGGTCGCGCCGGCTGTAGCCGACCACGGTTGGCTTGCCGGTCGTCCCGGACGACGCATGAATGCGCAGAAGCTGGTCGCGCGGCATGGCAAACATTCCGAACGGATAGTGGCCGCGCAGGTCGTCTTTGGCAGTGAATGGAAATTTCGGCAGGTCATCAAGCGTTTTGAGATCGGCAGGATGAACGCCGGCTTTGTCGAATGCCTTCTTGTAGTGCGCGACGTTGTTGTAGGCATGGTTGAGCGTCCATTTCAGGCGCTCCAGCTGAAGTGCTGCGATCTCGTCACGCGAGGCGGTTTCGATCGGATCGAAACTTTCGCGTGCCGGCATCAGATTGATGCCTTTGAGCTGCAGACCAGGCATTCAAATCCCCGACACCCGACAATCCGCCATCAGATTTTTCGCTGCACGGCGTTCCAGTGCTTTTCCAGATTGGCGATCAGCGCCGGACTGAAATGGCAATAGGCCTGTTCGCGGCAATAAACCGCCATGTAGCGGCGGAACAGATCAAGCGGCTCTTCACCAACCCGAATGGCGCGCCGGTTACCGGCGGCACTGACCACGCCCGACCCAGTGAAATCATCGACCACGCGGGCAACTGCATCGTCCATTTCGTCCGGCGGCACAATCAGGTCGCAAATCGTGCGGCCTTCCGGGGTATCGCAATCGAGCCGGCGGCCCATCAGGATGGCCTGGCGCGTGATGCGGTCGCCTGTAAAGCGCGGCATGCGCAGGTTGGCCGCGCCCGGAATAATGCCTTCCTTGCGGGCAGGAAGCGTCATGTAGGCATTGCTGCCCGCGATCACATAGTCCATCGCCAGAAGGTACTGGCAGCCGCCGCCGATCGCCCAGCCGTCGACCGTGGCGACCCAGGGTTTTTCCCGCGTCCCGCCGTAAACCTCATCTGGGCTTGCCACACCGGTCGCAATCCCGCGGAACATCTTGTTCACCACGCCCATTTCGCGGCGGATGTACCAGAGATAGGAAATCTTGCCGCGGTAAATATGAGTGAGATTGATCCCGCTCGAGAAGATCTTGCGGCCTTTGTACTTTGGATGATCGACGCTGCCGCCGCGCAGCACGCAAATCTCGCTCAACGGGTCAAGAATCGCGATATCGGTGGCCGTTTCAGTATCGCCGAGCGTGTCGTCATCCTCAGCGTTGAGGAAACGCGGATTTTGGATCGTCACCACGGCAGCCTTGCCCTGCCGTTCGATGCGGGCCGGACCGAAATCGATCACGCCATTTCGGATGAATTCATCGACACGCGCGAGTGACTCCTGCTTGGGGCGCAGCATCGCTTCGCACAAATGCATTCCGGTTTCAGGCAGCGCGAGCGCGTGCGCCAGGAAAATCCCCTGATCGATCTCGACGCCATCTTTCTCGCTCTGCATCAGCGCACTCTCGGCGTCGACCTGCTTTCTTGTCGGGGCCAATCCCGGAACCAGCCTGGCAACGTCATATGCGAGTTCGTCCACGCGATGGAAGGCGGACAAATTCTTTGTAAGTCTGCGATAGATCGCGTCCGCATGCTTTCTCAGGAAATCTTCGCGGAAACGCCGGCATGCGAAAAGAATGGCGTCGGCCGCCGACTGCTGCTCCGGTGTCCGCCCGCGCTTCTTGGGCAATTTCGTCAACAGACCATCGCCCGCACGCCAGAATTTCGTCGCCGCCGCTGCGTCCCGCTTGAGCGAACCCGTCACGCGCGGCAACGCTTTGACCCACGCGCCGGCAGACTTCGCCGGCAGTCCGCCGCGACGAAGGATTTCACTGGTATCGGGGCGCGTTTCTCTTGTTCTCGCGATCCGGGAGCCTTCCATACGCACTCTCTCTACTGGCACTTCAGACGACCGTCTTGCCCGGCCACTGGCACAAGTCAGCGATGATGCATTTCTCGCACAAAGGCCTGCGTGCGACGCAAGTGTAACGCCCGTGCAGAATAAGCCAATGGTGCGCGTGCTTCTTGTATTCCGCCGGCACCACCTGCTCCAGCTTCATCTCGACGTCGAGCGGCGTCTTGCCGGTGGCCATTCCGGTGCGGTTTCCGACGCGAAAGATATGCGTATCGACGGCAATTGTAGGCTCGCCGAAAGCAATATTGAGGACGACATTCGCAGTCTTGCGGCCGACACCGGGCAGCGCCTCCAATGCTTCGCGCGCGCGCGGAACCTGGCCGCCATGTTCGGCGATCAGCTTCTGCGACAGGGCGACGACATTTTTTGCCTTGGTGCGGAACAGCCCGATGGTCTTGATGAGCTCGCGCACGCGCGCTTCGCCGAGCGCGGCCATTTTCTCCGGCGTATCTGCCAACGCAAAAAGCGCGGGCGTGGCCTTGTTGACGCCGGCATCGGTTGCCTGCGCTGAAAGAACCACCGCGACCAGCAGCGTAAAAGGATTGATGTGCCGCAACTCGCCCTTCGGTTCCGGGTTGGCGGCCTTGAAGCGGCGGAACGCCTCCGCGATCTGCGCCGTTGTCCATTGCGGCAGCGCGCCTTGCGCCGCCTCGACGTCGGCGGCTGCGCGCCTGGATGCCGGCTTTACCTTCGCGCGTTTGCCCGTGCGCGATTTTTTCTTGCGCTTGGCCGGACCATTACGGGCGGGTTTTCTTGCCATCATTTTGGTATAGTGAGCGCAATGACCTCCGACAACGCCGGCGATCTCGAACCCACCATCTTTTCGGCGACGCTGACACCGCATCGCTCGCTGGGCCGCGTCGGCTTTTTGGTTTTGATGTTGCTGTTCGGCGGCCTCAGCTTCGTGGCCGGAATGCTTTTTCTCGCGATCGGTGCCTGGCCGGTCTTGGGCTTTTTCGGTCTCGACGTGCTGCTGCTGTATTGGGCGTTCCGGCTCAACTACTCGCACGCAAAGGCCTATGAGCAGGTGACGGTCACGCCCTCGACACTCAAGGTGCGCAAGGTGAGTCATCTTGGCCGCGCGCGCGAGTGGGTGCTCAACCCGCTCTGGGTCCGGCTCGACAAGGTCGAGCTGGAGGAGTTCGGCATCGACAGGCTCTTCCTCGTGTCGCGCGGCAAGAAACTCGCAATCGCGACGTTCCTCGGGCCCGACGAAAAAGCCGGCTTTGCGAAAGCGCTCGGAAATGCGCTTATCGAAGCCCGCCGCGGGCCAACCAGAACCGTGTTTGAATAGCCAGAAATCGGGTGGTCGGGGTGCCTGGGTAGCCCTAGATAGCGGTCATGAACATGAACCTGGCAAGAAACAGCGTGACCGACCGTTTCACCGAATTCGCCCCGCTTTCGACGGCGGCCGCGGATTACGACATCGTGCGCCGGGCCATCGCCCATATCCGCGGAAACTGGCGCGCCCAACCCGAAATCGACGTCATCGCGAACGCCGCCGGCGTATCCGCAACCGACCTGCATCACCTGTTTCGCCGCTGGTGCGGGCTGACGCCGAAGGCGTTCCTGCAGGCGCTCACGCTCAACCATGCGCGCGAGCTGCTGCGCTCATCGGCGAGCGTGCTCGAAACCGCCTACGAAGTGGGCTTGTCCGGGCCGGGCAGGCTGCACGATCTGTTTGTGACGCACGAAGCAATGTCGCCGGGCGAGTGGAAAGCCGGCGGCGACGGTCTCACGATCACTTACGGATTTCACCCCTGCCCGTTCGGCATGGCGCTGGTGATGACCACGCCGCGCGGATTGGCGGGCCTCGCGCTCGCCGACGCCGGCAAGGAACGCGCGGCACTCCGCGACATGAAATCGCGCTGGCCGAAGGCAAAATATGTCGAGGACTTCGCCGCAACAGCTCCGACCGCACGCCGAATTTTCGATGCCGCTCTCTGGCGCAAGGACCAGCCGTTGCGCGTGGTATTGATCGGCACGGACTTCGAGGTGCGCGTGTGGGAAAGGCTGCTCGACATCCCGATGGGCAAGCTCACCACTTATTCCGACCTCGCCGCGAGGGCCGGCGCCCCGAATGGGGCGCGCGCGGTCGGCGCCGCGGTCGGCAAGAACCCGATCTGTTTCGTGGTGCCGTGCCATCGTGTCATCGGCAAGAGTGGCGAGCTCACGGGCTATCATTGGGGCATCACGCGCAAGCGCGCCATGCTCGGCTGGGAAGCGGGAATGGCCGCAGCGGCCTGATCAGGCGGCGAGATCGAGCTTCGAGGCCACCGTCGAATCGGCATTAAGCCGGTAAATCATCGGCACGCCGGTATCCAGATTAAGCCTGGTGATACTCTCAGGGGTGTGCTTGTCGAGCACCATGACAAGCGCGCGCAATGAATTGCCGTGCGCGGCGACCAGCACGCGCTCGCCGCGCAGTACGCGCGGCAGAATGTCCGTCACGTAGTAAGGCAACGTGCGCGCGAGCGTGTCCCTCAGGCTTTCGCCGCCTGGCGGCGCCACGTCGTAGGAACGGCGCCAGATGTGCACCTGCTCCTCGCCCCATTTCTTGCGCGCGTCGTCTTTGTTGAACCCGACGAGATCGCCGTAGTCACGTTCGTTCAACGCCTGATCCTTGAAAACCGGGATCGTCGTCTGACCCAGTTCGGTCAGCATCAGGTCGAGCGTCCGTTGCGCGCGCCTGAGCGCGGACGTAAACGCGACGTCGAACTTGATTCCCTGCGCCATGAGCTTGCGGCCGGCCTCACGCGCTTCAGCGACACCCTTTTCGGTGAGGTCGACGTCGCGCCAGCCGGTGAACAGATTTTTCAGGTTCCAGTCGCTTTGGCCGTGGCGCACGAGCACGAGAAGACGGTCAGTCATGAATTCCTCAGAAGTCTTTCAAACCTAGAACGTCCATCATCGAATATAGTCCCGGCTTTTGCGTGCGCGCCCAGCGCGCGGCATGCAGGGCACCGCGCGCAAAGATCATGCGGTCTTCGGCCTTGTGCGTAAGTTCCACCCGCTCGGCAGCACCCGCAAATATCACGCTGTGCTCGCCCACGACGGTGCCGCCCCGCAACGCGGCATAGCCGATGTCGCCGGCCTTGCGCGCACCGGTGTGGCCGTCACGGCCTTTGACGGAATGCTCGTCGAGTGCAATGCCGCGCCCTTCCGCGGCCGCCCGCCCGAGCATCAGCGCGGTACCCGAGGGCGCATCGACCTTCTGGTTGTGATGCATCTCCAGGATTTCAACGTCGAACGAATTGTCGAGCGTCTTTGCCACGCGTTTTGTGAGCGCCGCGAGCAAATTGACGCCGAGGCTCATATTGCCCGACTTGACGATCACTGCGCTTTTGGCGGCATCCTTGATTTTTGCCTCGTCGGCGGCGCTCAGCCCCGTGGTCCCGATGATATGCACCTTGCCGGCCTTGGCAGCGAGCGCTGCAAATTCGAGCGTCGCGCTTGGCGCGGTGAAATCAACAATTCCGTCAGCCTTCGGAAGCAGCGGGCCGGCGTCGCCGGTCAGCTTGACGCCATTCTCCGGCAGGCCTGCCAGAACGCCCGCGTCCCAGCCGATCAGCGGCGAACGCGCGTCCTCAAGCGCGCCGGCAAGCGCAAACTCCTTGCTGTCGGCGATCGCCTTGACCAGCGTGCGGCCCATCCGCCCGCCGGCACCGGCGACCACGAGCCGCATCTCGGCCATGGGTCAACTCCCGGAACGTGGCGTGGGGTATAGCGCGGGGCCGGGCAAAAGGCGACCGGAGCATGTCTCAGGGCTGCGGGCCGTCGTAACCCTCGATAACCACGATATCCGCGGTGGAATGCGGCTGGCGCAGCTTCATGTTCGCCTGATATTCCGGCGAATTGTAGCAGGCGAGCGCGGTCGCATAGTCGGGAAATTCGATAACCACATTGCGGGAGCGCGCGGCGCCTTCGACACATTCGAACTTGCCGGCGCGCACGACGTAACGCGCTCCGTATTTCTTGAAGATCGCCTGATTGCCTATGGCGTAAGGCTTGTAGCCTTCGTCGCTTTTCACGTCGACGCGCCCGATCCAGTAGCCCTTCGCCATGCCTTCGCTCCTTATGATTTGGCCGCTTGTTCGATCTCGGCCACGATTGCGTCTGCGGCGGTCCTGGGATCGCGCGCCTCAAGAACAGGCCGGCCGACCACCAGATAATCGGCGCCGGCCCCGATCGCGCGCGCCGGAGTCATGATCCTTTTCTGATCGCCGCTGGCGCTTCCGGCCGGCCGGATGCCGGGTGTCACCAGCACCATGCCGGGACCCATGATCGCCCGCAACGAGGCCGCTTCTTCCGCCGAGCAAACCAGCCCGTCGACCCCTGTATCCCGCGCCTGCGCCGCGCGCGCCACGGCGAGCTCCTTAACGCTCATCTCGTAGCCCGCGGCTGCAAGATCGGCGTCGTCGTAGGACGTGAGCACGGTTACCGCGAGGATCCGCAATTTCGACCCCCGCTTGCCTTCCATCGCGGCCTTCATGGTTTGCGGATAGGCGTGGACTGTCAGGAACGTCGCACCCATTTGCGCGACGCTCTCAACTCCTTTCGCCACGGTATTTCCGATGTCGTGTAGCTTGAGATCGAGGAACAGCTGCTTGCCGGCGGCAATCAGGCGATCCGCGAACGGCAGCCCGCCGGCGAAGGCAAGCTGGTATCCGATCTTGTAAAACCGGACCGAATCGCCGAGACGTGCGACCGTTGCCTCGGCGACAGCCACCGACGGCACATCGAGCGCGACGATCAGGCGTTCGCGGGCCTCCAGCGGCACGATCATCCTCCCCGCGCCATCATACGCGCCATCTCGATCAGACGTTCGAGCTGGCTGCGAAGCTGATTGGCGATTCCGGTATCGATGATGTTATCCATCTCGTCAAATGCAGTGTCGGCCCGCTGAATAGTCACCTGCTCGGGAATGACCAGCGCCCCGCAGCCGAGCTCGAGAATTTGCCGCAGCGCCATCAACGAGCGCAGCCCGCCTGCGCGTCCGGGCGAGGCCGACGATATTGCGAACACACGCCCCTTGAATGCCGCATAGGTCGGGTCACCCCGCTCGCGCACGCGCGAGACCCAGTCAAGGGCGTTTTTCAAAAGCGGGGTCACCGACGCGCTGTATTCCGGGCTGGCGATGAAGACGCCGTGATGCGCCATGATCATCTGCTTGAGCTTGAGCGCGTTGACCGGCTGCCCCGCGCGCGCGTCGGCGTCCGCGTCGTAAATCGGCAACGGATAGTCGGCAAGCGAGATACGTGTGACCTCGACATCGAGCAGCGT
>DASSRJ010000017.1:0-32429 GCA_035701845.1 Pseudolabrys sp.
GCGGAATCGAACCACCGACACCGTGATTTTCAGTCACGTGCTCTACCAACTGAGCTACCTGGGCGCCGGGCCGGCCCAAATGGACCGCTCAGCAAGGCGCGGGCGTTATAAAGGCCCAAATCCGCACTGTCCAGAACGCCCGTTCAGGCTTTAATGCCGAGGGCCGCGCGGAACCTGTTCTTGATCTCGGCGCCGTCGCGCAAAGGCAATACGCGCGGCGGCTCGTCGGCGGATATCAGGACACGTGCGAACAGTGTCCCCTGCAGATTTTTCAGCCGGGAGGCAAGATCGGCCAGTGCGCGATCGTCGCGGACATCGAGGCAGGTCGCAATGCCGCAGGCTCCGGCAACCCGGATGAGATCGACCCCGTTTTGCGTATGACTCGGCTGCATGCCGGTCTCGCCGTAGACGCCATTGTCGAACACGATGACGGCGAGATTGGGCGGCCGCTTGTTGCCGATGGTCGCAAGCGCCCCGAGCCCCATCAGCATTTCACCGTCGCCGGTGATGACCGCGACGCGGCGATCCGGGCGCGCGAGCGCGAGCCCCAATCCGATCATCGCCGCCCCGCCCATCGCGCCCCATAGATAGAAGTTGCGCGGGTCGTCGCCGGCCGCGGCGAGATCCCAGGTCGTCGAGCCGAGCCCGGGCACAACGAGCAGGTTGTCATCGCGGTCTTTGACCAGTGCAGCCATCGCGGCGCGGCGCTCGAGCCTCATTTGGTCCAGACCTTCCTGCCGATCAGCTGCTGCGAAAGCACCACGGCGACGATGCGTTCGTCGCCGAAGGATTGCTGGACGGCACGCTCGGCGAGGCCAGCCACCTCATCGGGTTCGCGAACCCGATAGACCTCGGCCTCGCACAACCTGAGGACCGGATCGACAATCGATCCCATCGGCACCTGCCACGGATTGAACTCTTCCCACTCGCCGCGCATCGTGATCAGCATTAGCAGCGGAAACCGGCAGCTACGCGCCAGCGACAGCATGTTGATGCAATTGCCGAGGCCGCTCGACTGCATCAGCAGCGCGGCGCGCTGCCCGCCGAGCCAAGCGCCCGCAGCAAGGGCAACCCCCTCTTCCTCCGTTGTGAGAACAACATCGTGGATGTCCGCATCGGCGCGGCAGCGTTCGATCAAGCGTGCATGACCCGCATCGGGCACATAGCCGACCTGGCGCACCCCGCCGCGCTTGATCGTTTCAAACAACCGGTCGGGCCACTGCCCGGCTTGCGCAGCACTCATCGGTCGCCCGCCTCTCCTTCAGCCGGGCGCTGACCGTCTTCATCTTCCTCGTCCTTCGCAGGGACCGCGTAGACGCCGGAGAGCCAACGATTGAGATCGATGTCCGCGCAGCGCTTGGAGCAGAATGGCCTGAAGGCCGGCTCGACCGGCTTGCCGCAGATCGGGCAGGACCGCACAGCCGATGTTTTGCGGTCGATCTCGTTCATGGCAGAACAAAATTTCCGATTATCGAACAAGATTGATGTAGTCCTTCAGACCGGGTTCAGCCAGCCGAAACGGATGGGATAGCCCTCGCCGCCCAGCAACGTCATGGCCTCGTAGAGCGGCAGGCCGACGACATTGGTGTAAGAGCCGACGATCTTCACCATGAAGGATCCTGCGATCCCCTGCGCCGCATACCCACCTGCCTTTCCTCGCCATTCGCCCGACGCGAGGTAGGCTTCGATGTCTTCTTCCGTCAGGCGCTTGAAGCGCACCCGCGTTTCCACCAGGCGCTGGCGAAAGGCTTCCTTCGGTGTCACAAGACAGATCGCGGTGTAGACGCGGTGATTGCGGCCCGAGAGAAGACGCAGGCACTGCGCCGCTTCATCAAGAAGCTCCGCTTTCGGCAGAATGCGCCGGCCGACCGCCACCACCGTGTCCGCAGCCAGCACATAGGCGCCTCGCAAGGCATCGTCGAGCTTCACGTTTTCCAGGGCCGCCGACGCCTTGGCGTGCGCAAGGCGCGTGGCGTAAGCGCGCGGGATCTCGCCGCGGTGCGGCGTTTCATCGAGATCGGTTGGCTTGAGCGCATCCGGCTCAATGCCGGCCTGATTGATGAGCGCGAGACGGCGCGGCGAGCCGGAAGCAAGCACGAATTTGGGACGGCCGATCATCTGCCCGGAGCGCCAGTGGATGCGTTGGAGAAAAGCTACAAGGGCGCGGAACCTAACGGAATAGGCCCATATTCACAACCCGAGCGGGCCCGGAGGTGTCACTCATTGCCGCCGCCCGGCCGTCCGAAGCGCTCGCGAATGCGCGCTGTGAGCTGATCGCGCACCTCGCGATAGGCGTTGAGCCGCTGCTCGCGGCTGCCCTCGGTCCCGGTCGGATCGACCGTCGGCCAGTACTCGACCTCGGCCGGCACCGTGCGGGTCAATTCGAGCGCCCTGTGATGCGCGGGCGGCGAAAGCGTCACGATCAGGTCGAAGTTGAGGCCTTCCAGGTCGTCCAGTTCCTCGAACGTAATCGGCTTGTGCCTGGAAATATCGATGCCGATCTCTTCCATCGCGGCGACCGCAAAAGGATCGAGCTCGCCCTTCTGCACGCCGGCCGAGCCGACATAGACGTTCGTGCCGAGCATCTGCCGCATCAAGGCCGCCGCCATCGGCGAGCGCACGGAGTTCATGCCGCAGGCGAACAGCACCGCGTGAGGACGCGACGGGCGCTCGGCCTCCACCAGCTTTATTCCCCACTCGTCCCCGCGGAAGCGGAGACCCAGGGCTGAAAGGCATGACTTGTCGCACCGATGCCGGATTCCCGCTGACGCGGGAATGAGCGGCTACCTGCCGGGTTTGACCGCAACATCGCTCAGCCCTTCCAATGCAGCACGCAGATCAGCGTGAACAGCCGGCGCGCGGTATCGACGTCCACCGTCACCTTGCCCTTGAGCCGCTCCATCAGGATGCGCGAGCCGTCGTTGTGGATGGCGCGGCGGCCCATATCGATCGCCTCGATCTTGTCGGGCGTCGCAGTGCGGATGGCCTGATAGTAACTGTCGCAGATCATGTAGTAATCTTTGACGATCCGGCGCAGCGGCGTCAGCGAAAACAGGTGCGCGACGACCGGCGTTCCGTTTTCCTGCCGGATGTCGAACACCAGGCGGTTGCCGTTGATGCTCAGGTGCAGCGTGTAGGGTCCGGTCTCGTGGCCGACGGGCGCGAAAGAATTCTGCTCGAGCAGGTCATAGATCGCGACCTGGCGCTCGTGCTCGACATCCGGATTGGAACGGCCGATCGATTCCTCGTCGAGAACCACGGCGCCGAGGCGCCGCTTCGCTCCTGCCGGCGCTGATTTTGCCGCGCTCATTTCCGGTTGAGGCGCATCGATACCGAGCGCGCATGGGCGCTCAGGCCTTCCGCCTCGCCGAGTGCGATCGCCGCGGGACCAAGTTCGCGCAACTGCTCCGGCCCGCACTTGAGCAAGGACGTGCGCTTCATGAAATCGAGCACGCCCAGGCCGGACGAAAATCTCGCCGAGCGCGCGGTCGGCAGCACATGGTTGGAACCCGCCACGTAATCGCCGATCGCCTCCGGCGTGTGTGCCCCAATGAAGATTGCGCCGGCATTGCGGATCCGTTTCACCAGCCGCTCGGGATCATCGGCAAGAATTTCGAGGTGCTCCGGAGCGAGTCGATCGACCAGCGCGATCGCATCGTCAAGTTTGCGCACGACAATGATGGCACCGAAGTCGTTCCATGACGCGCCGGCGACTTTTGCCCGCGGCAGCGTCTTGAGCTGCGACTGGACGGCGTGTCCGACGCGGTCGGCGAGACCGGCATCGTCCGTGATCAGGATCGACTGCGCGCTCTCATCGTGCTCGGCCTGTGCGAGCAGGTCAGCGGCGATCCAGTCGGCATTGGCCGTCCTGTCGGCCAGGATCAGAACCTCGGACGGACCGGCGACCATGTCGATGCCGACCTTGCCGAACACCAGCCGCTTGGCGGCCGCAACATAGGCGTTTCCAGGCCCGACGATCTTGGCGACGGGCGCAATGCTTTCTGTCCCATAGGCCAGTGCCGCAACCGCCTGGGCACCGCCGATGCGATAGATCTCGTCGACGCCGGCCAGGCGCGCCGCGGCAAGCACCAGCGGGTTGAGCCTGCCATCGGGCGCCGGAACGACCATCGCCAGCCGGGAAACCCCGGCAACCTTGGCCGGCACTGCATTCATCAGGACCGACGACGGATAGGCAGCCGTGCCGCCCGGTACGTAAAGACCTACCGCCTCGATGGCGGTCCATTTTGCGCCCATCTCGACGCCGAGCGAGTCGGTGAAGCGATCGTCGCTGGGCTTCTGTCGCCGGTGGTATGCGTCAATCCTGTCGTGCGCGAGCTTGAGTGCGGCGAGCGCATTTCCATCGCAGGATTTTTCGGCGGCGGCGATCTCCGCGGTTGCCACGCACAATCCGATCTTCGCGAGATCGACGCGATCAAGCCTGGCGGTCAGGTCGAACAACGCGCGATCGCCGCGCGCCACAACATCGGCAATGATGTCGCGAACCGCCTGCTCGACGTCCTGTGCGGTCTCGCGTTTGAGCGCAAGCAGATTCCGAAACCGGTCCGCGAAATCCGCGTTTTGACTGTCCAGACGAAGGGGCATGACCTGATCCTGCCGGGGCGGCCCGGTCGACAGGTCAATGGGTGATGCGCGTGCTGGCGTCAACCCTCGGAGTTGCCGAAATGCTTAATCAGGCCCGTTTTGACTTGGGCGTCCCGTCGCCGACGTCGGCATGGGCCGGGCAATGACCCGTCGTCCAGCTCGACCCAAGATCGGCCAATTCAGCCTCGAGGCATTCAACTTCCAGCCGCAACGTGGCGCCACCTGAGAACTCAAGCAGGACAACACCGGACGGTGCCTCGGTCTCGCTGAATTCCACCGCCAGAAGATTGAGCACGTCGTCTTTGTGTCCCGGATCGACGTGCCGGCACTTGCACGTCAAAACACGTTCGAACCGCAGGGCGGCCCGCCGCCGCCGGAATTGGGGATTGTCGCCTTGCACTCCCTCCCAGTCGAAACGGTTAAGAGCAACGACGAGGCGCTTTTCCTGCGGCCGCCACAGGATGTCCGAGACCCTGACCACCGCGTCCTGCAGGTGGGTGGAGGCGACCTCAAGATCCTCTTCGTCGAGGACCACGAATTTCAGCTGGTCCATAATTGGTCCATAGTTGGTCCATAGTTGGTACTTGGCGCTCGCGCTCTCCTGCCGCGATAATTAGGCAGACCTTTTCCGCCGCGCAAGATCAGAATGCCGGCTCGAGCCCGGCCGCCGTATAGCGGCCGCGCGTCGCCGGGTCGGTGAGCTTGCGCAGCAGGGCTTCGGCCCCTGAACGCGAGGCGGCGGCTGTATGAATCGCGGCGGTATAAGTATTGGCGGTGTGCAGATGGCCCGGCAACGGACCAACCACCTTGGCGCCGCGCACCGGCAGGACTTCGCTGATGAAGGTCGTCCCAAGCTCGGCACGGCCTTCGGCAACCAGGACCGCCACGTCGTGGCCGCCCTTTCCGAGCACTGCCTTTTTGTTCACTTCGTCGGCGATCCCGAGCTTCTGCAGCATCGCAGAAAACATGATGCCGCCGGAGCCGCCGGCCTTCGGATCGGTATAGGCAACCGAGCGCACATCCAGCAGAGCCTGCTTGAATGCATCGGGCGTTGAAATATCGGGTTCGGTAGCACCCTCGCGCACAATAACCCCGGTGACCGTGCGGCCGAGATCGGCGCTGCTTCCCGGCACCACCAGGCCGAGTTTTGCCAGCTCGGCGATTGCGGATTCCGAAAGGACGACGAGGTCGGACGTCTCGCCGTTCTTGATGCGCTCGCGCAGCGCTCCCGCAGTGCCGAAATTCAGATCGAGCCTGTTGCCGGTCTCGCGCTCGAACTCGGCGCCGAGGGCCGTGACCATCGTCTTCACGGCGCCCGCGCTCATGACCTTGATGTCAGCCACGGCCATCCCCTCCCGATTGCGGGCGGATCGTGACCGAGCAAAATGATTTCGTCTAGGCGCTGATGCGCTCGATCGCGGCGCCGCAGCGCACGAGCTTTTCCTCGAGCCGCTCGAAGCCACGGTCTAGGTGATAGACGCGGTTGACCATGGTCTCGCCTTCGGCGGCAAGTGCGGCGATGACGAGAGATACCGACGCACGCAGGTCAGTCGCCATCACCGGAGCGCCCTGCAATTGGTCGACGCCTTCGATCGTGGCGGTGTCGCCATCGAGCTGGATATGCGCCCCGAGCCGCGCCAGCTCCTGAACGTGCATGAACCGGTTCTCGAAGATGGTCTCGGTGATACGCGACGTGCCGCTGGCGCGCGTCATCAGGGCCATCAACTGCGCCTGCAGGTCGGTCGGAAACCCGGGAAACGGCGCGGTGGTCACTTCGACCGGCTCGAGCCCTCCCCCGTTGCGGGCAATGCGGATGCCTTCGTTGGTCGGCGTCACGCTGGTGCCGGTCTGCGCGAGCACATCAAGCGCCGACTGCAGCAACTCGGGGCGGGCATTCTGCAGCAGGACGTCGCCGCCGGTCATCGCCACGGCCATCGCATAGGTACCGGTCTCGATCCGGTCCGGCAGCACCGCATGGCGCGCGCCGTGCAATACCGGGACCCCCTCGATCACGATCCGCGATGTGCCCGCACCTGAAATCTTCGCGCCCATCTTGTTGAGACAGTCGGCGACATCCACGATTTCCGGCTCGCGCGCGGCGTTGTCGATCAGCGTGGTGCCGTTGGCGAGCGATGCCGCCATCATCGCGGTATGCGTGCCGCCGACGGTCACTTTCGGAAAGGCGAACTCGCCGCCGCGCAGACCCTTTTTTGCTTGCGCGATGACGTAGCCACCTTCGATCTCGATGTCGGCGCCGAGCCTCTCGAGCACCATGATCAGCAGATCAACCGGCCGCGTGCCGATCGCGCAACCGCCCGGCATCGAAACCCTGGCTTCGCCCATGCGTGCAAGCAGCGGCGCCACGACCCAGAAGCTCGCACGCATTTTCGAGACCAGCTCGTAAGGCGCGGTCGTGTCCACGATGTGCTTTGCGGAAATATGGACGGTGCGGCCCTGATTGGGATCTTCCCCCTGCCGCTTGCCGGCGATCATGACATCGACGCCGTGATTGCCGAGAATGCGCTGAAGCTGGATGACGTCGGCGAGCCGGGGAACGTTCTCGAGGATTAACGTGTCCTCCGTGAGCAGGCTGGCGATCATCAACGGGAGCGTTGCATTCTTTGCGCCCGAGATCGGGATAGCCCCGTTCAGACGCTGCCCGCCAACGATCCGGATTCGATCCATGCCGCCCCCGCTAGCTCTCAGAACCCTTGCAGATCCGCTGGAGGAACCGCCACCACCTTGGTACAAGCCTTTCCAAGGCAGGCTAGCACCTTCGCCGGGGAATTGCGGCGAAAGTCCGGTCCGGAAAAGCCCCTTATTTCAACGAATTTAATGGCTGCCGGACGATAAGCCGGGGCGTCTTGGGCCGTCACCGGCGGCCGGCGCCTTGCGGCCGCGCTCCTGCGCCTTGCGCCGGCGCAGATTTTCACGCAGTTCGGCGGCCAGGCGCCGGCTGCGGCTGTCAGGCTTTTTGTCTTTGTTGGATTTCTCTTTGTCCATCGCGGCAGCATTATCGGCCTGTCACGCGGCGTTGCAACTTGCCGCCGTCGCCTTGCGTCACCGGGGACCGTGTGGCAGTTTCCGCCGCGTTTTACGCCGCATCTGGCGGCCGTACGCACTCTCGCTGCCGTAGCTCAGTGGTAGAGCACCCCCTTGGTAAGGGGGAGGTCGTGTGTTCAATCCACACCGGCAGCACCAGCTTGCTTCAGTTTTAGTTGCCTTGCCGGCCGTCGCAACCTGCCCGCACGAGACGCCCCGGCATCGCGCCCGTGTGCTCGCCGCGCTCGAAGATAGGAATGCCTGCCGCAAGCGTTGCTTCATATCCATCGACGCGCTGCACGAAGCGTCGGCCGCCAGCCGGCATATCATGGACAAGCTCCGGCTTATGGAGCCGCAGACCATGAAAGTCGATTAAATTCACATCGGCGCGCTGGCCCGGCACCAGCCGGCCGCGATCCGACAGACCGAAAAAGTCCGCGGTTTCGCTCGTTTGCCGCTTGACCAGGTATTCAAGGGGCAGCCGCGGCCCGCGGTGGCGATCGCGCCCCCAATGCGTCAGCATGAAACTCGGCGTGCCTGAATCGACAATTGACGTGCAGTGTGCGCCACCATCACTCAGACCGAGCACGCAGGCGGGATCGCCAAGCATTTCCCGAATCGGCTCATGATCGCCCACAACATAATTTACAACGGGAAAGTATAGGTACTGGTTCTCCTCGATGATGTAGTCATAGGCGACTTCATCGGGGCTGCGGCCCGTGCGCGTCGCGATCACAGCAACACTCTTTTCCGGAGCCGGCTCATAGTCGGGCGGGTCGCCCATCGTGAAAAACTTGTCCCAGCGCTTGGTGATCAGTTGGCGGAACTGGGCAAGTTTGGCGACCTCGGCGTCGGATGGCTGCTCGGCTAAAATCTTCTGCCGCAACTCGGGGTCGCGCAGCCGCCGGCGCTGCTCCTCAATGGAAAGACCTTCGATCGCCTTAAAGCTCGGCCGTACCGAAAATGGATTGAGCGCTGTGCCGATGCCCATCATCACCCCGATCGGACGGCCGGCAATCTGTGCGGTCAGGGGCAGACCCTCCGATCGCGCCGCGTGCACAGCTTTCATCAACCGGCGCCAGCGCTCCGGATCCTCGTAGCGATCAGTGAGCAGGAACCAGACCGGACGGCCGGTCTCCCTGGCGAGCTTCCGCATCCAGCGCAGCTCATAGTCCTCGTCGTCGAAGTCGCTGTTCATGCCGAAAGCACCGGTACCGGTCACACCGAGCGCGGAGCCGATGCCCAAGAGCTCCAGGTCGTCGGCGTCGCGAGAAGGTACCAGCTCGCCGTCGGGTGTCTTGTGCGAGTCAGTGCGCGACGTGGTGAAGCCAAAGGCGCCGGCTCGCAACGCCTCGATTGTAAGCCGCCGCATTTCTGCAATGTCATCCGCCGTCGCGGGTTCCCGGCGGATTGCGCGATCACCCATCACATAAACACGCATCGGCAAATGGGCGATCTGCGCGGCAATATCGATTGCGCGCTCGCGACGCTCCAGCGCATCCATGAAATCGGGAAAAGTCTCCCATTCCCAGGTCAGGCCCGCGGCCAGGACGGGGTTCGGAATTTCCTCGACGCCTTCCGTCAAATCCATAAGGGCCTGGCGGTGATGCTTCTTCACAGGTGCAAAGCCCACGCCGCAATTTCCGAAGACAACAGTTGTCACGCCATGCCAGCATGAGGGAGCCAGCAACGGGTCCCACATCGCCTGCCCGTCGTAGTGGGTGTGCAAGTCGACCCAACCGGGTGTGACCAGCAGACCGGTGGCGTCGATCTCTCGCCGGGCGGCGCCCTGCTTGCCGCCGACCGCGGCGATCCGGTCTCCCGCGATTGCCACGTCTCCGGTGAAGGCGGCCTTGCCGGTGCCATCGATGATGGTGCCTCCGCGAATGACGATGTCGTGCATGGCAACCCCCAAGTCTGACCTGACGCGGCACCTTACGAGGCACCACAAGGCTACCCCACGCCTTCCGCCACGAGAACCTCAGCATTGGCGTGAGCTCTGCGGCTCGCAATGGGCCATTTCAGTCGCGCTCTCGAGCACCGCTTGCAGGGATGGGCGGGCATTCGCGGAGACCAGGAAACATCCGTTATCGGGGAGAAGCGACATCAGCAGTTAACCATTCTCACAGATAAACATCCGGCAACGGTATCTGCTTGCCTCGGTGCGCGTCCCCGATCAGTTGTATTAACCGTGATTTCAACCGAACCCGGAAAAATGCGAGCGGCATCCTTTCGCCCGAGGGGGGCATTGAATGAGAACGCTCGTCATTGTTGTTTTGCTCGCAACTCTGATCGGCTGCAGCTGTCCCGCTCCGAAGATGGTTTCGGAATGGTGTACTTCGAGGGCCTGTCTCGACAGAATTGGGCCGCCTGTTGCATTAAAGCCGGCGTCATTGAGACCAAATCCGCCAAAAGCAAAAGTGTCCTCGCGAGTGGCGAAGATTTCGAAACCATCCGCTCAACCAGGCAGAAACGGGGCTGATCCGGCCAAAGAAGAGAAGACGCACCTCCCGGTCGCCGTCACGCCGGAGGCTTCGACGCCTGATAAGCCCCCTGAGACGCCCGATGCCGTCCTGAAAAAAGCGAAAGCCACAATTGCTGCGAAAATGGAGGATCCGGCCTCTGCCGAGTTCACCGATCTCAGCCGGGCTTTCAGAGAAAATGCATTGGGAAAATCTGTCGACACGATCTGTGGGCGCGTTAAAGGGAAGAAGGCATCGGGTGAAGAAACCGCAGAGAGGCCGTTTCTGTATGTCGTGAAGGATGATCAGGCGTACATTGTCGACGGCAATCGAGATTCAGTGGCGGCGACCGTGTATCGCACCATCTGCACCGGCTCGGAGTTGCACGGAAAGAATACTTCCCCGAAGACCGATCAATAAATTTCCATCCGGAATCCGGACATGACCGCCCGGTGAACCAGCCTGCGGCCAGGAAATTGCCTGTAAGTTTGCGCCTGGCCTGGTGTGCGGCCGGGCAATCCTTGTCCTGTTACCGCCATTCTTCGCAGCTCCGAATGCGTTGATTTTTCAGTGTGGTGGCGTTGGCGTCGGATTTTTCAATCCAGTCCGGCAGCACCAGCGCACTTGGTCGATGCTCGCAAGCCGGTAAAATAATTCTGATTTGTCGCGGCTTTGATTGTGGCTATATCATTTCTGACACTCGAGAACCTGGCTGCGTACGGCACCGACAGCTCAAGACCGGAATAATGCTATGCAGGTTGGTGAGTTTCTCAAGCACTCGCGTCAGCAACTTGTAACATGCCTCCCGGATAACGGCTTGGCCAGCGTGGCGCGCCTCATGTACACACACAACATTGGCGCAATGCCTGTTTGCGAACCAGGCTCTCGCATGGTCGGTATCATCTCAGAGCGCGATCTTGTCCGGGCCTTCGCAAGAACCGACTGGAACGAATTGCAATATCTGCGAGCGCGCGACGTCATGACGACACGAGTCGTGAGCTGCAGACCAGATGACAACATGCGGACCGCGCAGGACCTGATGAGGATAAACCACTGCAGGCATCTTCCCATCGTCGAAGACGGGGTCGTGCATGGAATGCTTTCCTTGCGCGATACGTTGACACTGCGTCTTCAGGAATCGGAAGAGGAAATGAATTTCCTCCGCGACGCGGTGGTCGCCGCGCGCCATTGATTGATTGGCCTCACCTATTCGATCACCTCGTCGGCAATCGCTAATAGCAGCCGCGGCACGTCGAGATCGAGCGCTTTTGCGGCCTTGAGGTTGATAACAAGTTCGTACTTTGTCGGTGCCTGTGCCGGAAGCTCACCGGGGTTTGCGCCCTTGAGAATGCGGTCCACGTAATTCGCCGGGAGGCGAGTCCAGCGCTAAGACCATCGACCTTCGCCGCACGACCGCTGGGTCTGCGTCGCCTCGCCTTGGTCACGAGAGCTTCGCAGTCCATTGCCCGCTCGCCCCGCTCGGCTCCGCCGTCTATCCGGTTTCTGTTCGTCGGCCCGCAGCTTCGCTCCCCGCTTCTTTCACGCCGGCCTCGCGGTCCGACGCCCCGTGGTTGACTTCGCTCGCTTTGACCAGTTCACCAGAGGACTTCCACCTCCAGGTCGTTGCCCATGCCGGGCGCACAGTAAAAAACCCCGAGCCGATGGCTCGGAGTTTTTTGAGTTTGGGGGCTTACTGTGTCCAGAACCTGTAGTTCACACCGACGAGAGCAGTGAACGCTTTCGTGTGGGTGCTAAACGCGCAGCCACCCGCACAGGCGGTGGTGATAGGGGTAACCACAAAGTGATCGTGCGTGCCGAAGTCGTAGTAATTGCCTTCCACGAAGACCGACCACTGCGGCGTCCATCGATATTCGACGCCGCCGCCAATCGTCCAGCCGGTTTTCGTGTCGGAAAACGACGCCGCGCCAACACCGGCCGGAACGGCCACAGTTACGTCTGCCTCGACACGACTCCAGACCGCGCCACCCTGAAAGTAGACCAGCCAAGGCCATTGCCACGAATAACCGATTCGGCCGGTCAGGGCATCGAACCATCGATTATGGAAGTCAGCCGTTGCAGTTCCGACCGCTCCGGTTGGAGTTACGAATGAGAATGCCGCGTCTCTGTGGTTGGTTGTCCCATCGAACATGTTGCGGAAGCCGATCACCAGGCCGCTTCCGGCAAACTGATAATCGCAGCCGAACTGACCGCCGCCAGCAAAGCCGGTATTAGTCCGATGAAATTCTGCCGGAGTGTCTATTTCGAAGCGGCCCCAAGCCCCGCCGATATTGGCGCCGATATAGCATCCGGTCCATGTCGATGGCGGCGGTGGCGGCGGGGCCGGCGGCGCTTTGCGCGGCAGGTCGGCCGCTGTTGCCGCCTGGCTAAGTCCGACCGCAAGAGTTGCAGCCGCGATGAACGACGAAATCTTCTTCATGGGAGAACCCTCAACAAATCCATTGACGTTGAGAGTCACGCTATCGCCAACTCGTCCCGAATTTCATAAAAGCCTGCGTGTATTGGGGCAGTCCGATACCGGAAATCAAAGTTTTCAACCACATTGTAGCAATCAAGCCACAGTATCCCCCTACTAAAATACCAATATCTTGTATCCCAATACGTCTAGAGCAGGATCGTTTCAAATTGAATCGTCGTGCCCGCGCTTGTCGCGGGCATCCACGTCTTAAAGGTCGTGCAAATTCAAAGACGTGGATGGCCGGAACAAGTCCGGCCATGACGACGTATAGTTTCAATCTCAATGGATTCTGCTCTAGCTTGCCACCGCCAAAGCTTTGCTTCGCGGGTGATCGGTTTGCGTGCGTCCCACCGTATGCGCGTACTCGTCGATCGGTTTCGGGCGGCCCACCAGGTAACCCTGAAATTCGCTGCAGCCTTCGGCCGCCAGAAACCGGAGCTGCTCGTCGGTTTCGACACCTTCCGCCACGACCGGCAGGCTCAAGCCGCGGCCCAGTGCGATGACCGCACGGATGATCGTGGTCGCCTGATGGCTGTGGCCGAGATTTGCAACGAACGCCTGGTCGATCTTCATCTTGTCGAAGGGGAACGACTGCAAATAGGACAGCGACGAATAGCCGGTGCCAAAGTCGTCCATGGCAATGCGCACGCCGAGGCCTTTCAGCCGGCGCAGGACGGCCACGGCACGCGTGAAGTTGTCGATCAGGACGCCTTCGGTGATTTCAAGCTCGAGCCGCGATGGTGAGAGACCCGTCTCGAACAGAATTTCGTGCACCAGCCGCGGCAGGTCGCCGTGACGGAACTGTACCGGCGACAGGTTGATAGCGATGTGCAGCGGCCGCGGCCATGACGCCGCCTCGCGGCATGCAGTCCGCAAAATCCATTCGCCGAGGGGAACGATCAGGCCGCTTTCTTCCGCAAGCGGCACAAAGGTGCTTGGCGGCACGAGGCCGTGACGCGGATGATGCCAGCGCACGAGCGCCTCGAAGCCGGTTATCTCTCCATCGATATGAGCCTGCGGCTGATAGTGAAGCTCAAGCTCGTCCCGTGAAATCGCGGAGTTCAGGTCCTGTTGCAGGGCGCGCTTCTCGCGCAATTGCTTGTCCATCGACATTTCGAAGAAGCGGATCGTTCCGCGCAGCTCCGACTTGGCCCGGAAAAGCGCCGCGTCGGTATTGGCGACCAATGTCGGCGCGTCGACCCCGTCCTGCGGATAGAGTCCGATGCCGATCGTCAGCCCGATCCGCAACGAATGGCCGCTGATATCAATATCGGAATCCAGTGCCGCCAGCATGCGCTCCGCGAGAGCCTCCGCCGCGGCGGGCCTGGTGCCGGCCGGCGCGATGACGGCAAATTCATCACCACCCAGCCTGGCGAGGAATGCGCCCTGGCATGCCGCCTCCAGCCGCCGCACCACCTCCCGGAGCAGAGCGTCGCCGACGTCATGTCCGAACACGTCGTTGACGGACTTGAAGCGGTCCAGATCCATCGACAGCAGCGCAAAGTTTTCACCGGACACCGACGCGAGTCCGATCGTCGAGACCATGCACTCGTTGAAGGCGGCCCGGTTCGGCAATCCCGTGAGCGCGTCATGATGCGTCATGTGCTCGATGCGCTGCTCGCTGTGTTTGCGCTCGGTCAGGTCATTGATCACAGCGATCAGATATTGCGGCGCCCCGTCCGGCCCCGCCACTGACAGACGTGTCGCGGTCACGATGCGCGTCCCATTGGCCGGAGTGACGACCGCATGCTCGTCGAGAAATGCGGGCTCGCCCGATGCAACCTGCTTGCGGTCTTCGGCCTCGATCTTTTCCGCGCTCGATTGCGGCAGGATGTCCGCAGCGGTCTTCCCGAGCATGGCCGAACGGCCAATGCCCAGAAACTTCTCGGCAGCGCGGTTCACCAGCAGGTATCGCAAATCGGGAATGCTTTTCACGATGATCGGCGACGGCACGTTTTCGATGATCCTGCCGAGGAAGGATCGCGTGCTCTCAAGCTCGCGCTCGGCCAGATTTCGTTCGGTAGCGTCCTCATGCGTCGCCACCCAGCCGCCGCTTTGCATCGGCTGATTCACCACAGCGACCGTGCGGCCGTCCTTCAGCTGGAAGGTCAGCGTAAAGGCCTTGCCCTGCTTGAGCACCTCGCGCAGGTCCGCTTCGTAGCGTTGCGGGTCGAGCGGGAATGTTCCCGCGGCGATGCGCGCGTCAAGCAGATCGCGCACCGTGCATCCCCGCCAGATGCGGTGCGGGTCGATCCGGTACATCTCGCGATATCGCTCGTTCCAGACAACCAGGCGGTTCTGCGCATCGAACATGCACAGGCCCTGGTTCATATTGTTGAGAGCTTCGTCGAGCCGAAGATGCTGCTCGCCGCCGTTACGGCGAATCTGCCAACCCAATATCGATGCCAATAACGCAAGCGAGGCCGCGGCCACGAGCATCGCCTCCGCGAACAAAGTCGACGCGATGCCCGTAAAAAAGAAAACGATTCCCATCGCCGCCAAACTTGCGATGGCGCCGACCAGACCGGCGAAAGCAATCAATCGCCAGTCACGATGTGTCGCGAAATTTCCCGATCCTCGAAACATGGCTTGCGCCGGTTTGGTGGACGCAATGGCTCAAAGTTGCCCGCTATTTTTGCAATTGTGGACGATCAACTCTCGCGTCCTGTTAAATTTCGGGACAGGTGACGGTTAACGGAAATTAACGCTACGCAGGCGTGAACATGCGCCCATAGTCTTTCGGCACGGCTCCGGGAAAGGCGGGTCAGTTGGGCTTCAGAAACGCGAAATCGCAGCCCTGATCGGCGCCAAGGATTTCCTGCGCGTACAGGCGGGAGTAGCCGCGCGCCGGCGTCGCCGCTTCCCGTTTTGAGTCTGCGGCGCGGCGCTTGAGTTCCGCATCATCGACCAGAAGGTCAATACGCTTCTGCTTGACCGAGAGGCGCAGGCGGTCGCCGTTGCGCACCAGCCCGAGCGTTCCGCCCGATGCGCTGTCCGGCGTGACATGCAGGACGATTGTGCCGAATGCGGTGCCACTCATGCGCGCATCCGAGACGCGCACCATGTCTTTAATCCCTTTCGATGCCAGCTTCCTGGGGATCGGCAGATAACCGGCCTCGGGCATAGCCGACGCCGAATGCGGACCTGCATTCTGCAGGACGAGGATATCTTTGGCATCAACGTCGAGGTTCGGGTCGTCAACGCGGGCGGCAAGATCCTCGAGCGACGAGAACACGACGGCCTTGCCCTCGTGCTCGAACAGATTTGCATCGGCGGCCGAGCGCTTGAGGATCGCGCCCTGCGGCGCGAGATTGCCGAACAGCGCCACCAGCCCTCCGTCAGGCTCCAGCGGCTTCTTTCGTTCGGCAATAATGGTGCGGTCGACCCACCCGTCGCCTTCGTGCGCAAGCCGCTCGCCAAGCGTTTCTCCCGTCACGGTCCGGCAGTCCAGATGCAGGAAATCCTTCAGCTCGCGCAACAGCGCGCCCATGCCGCCGGCGGCGAAGAAATCCTCCATGTAGCCGTTGCCGACCGGCTTGAGGTTCACCAGGACCGGCGTCGTGTCCGACAATTCGTTGAGCTGGCGCAGCGACACCGGAACGCCGGCACGGCCGGCAATTGCGGTCAGGTGAATGATCGCGTTGGTCGAGCCGCCGATCGCCAGCAGGACACGCAGCGCGTTCTCGACGGATTTCTGATTGACGATCTTGTCAGGCGTCAGCTGCGAGCCGATCAGCTTCACTGCGGCGGCTCCGGTTGCTTCAGCCGCGCGCAGGCGGTCGGCGTGCACCGCCGGAATTGCGGCCGTCCCCGGCAAGATCATGCCGAGCGCTTCCGCGATGCAGGCCATGGTCGAAGCGGTGCCCATGACGGCACACGTGCCGGCGGTCGTCGCGAGACGTCCTTCGACTTCCGAAATTTCATTGTCGTCAATCTTGCCGGCGCGGTATTGCGCCCAGAAACGGCGGCAATCGGTGCAGGCGCCCAGTCGCTCGCCGCGATGGCGGCCCGTCATCATCGGACCGGCGACCAGCATGATGGCCGGCTTTGCCGCCGACACCGCGCCCATGAGCTGGGCCGGCACGGTCTTGTCGCAACCGCCCATCAGGACGACCGCGTCCATGGGCTGCGCGCGCACCATCTCCTCGGTGTCCATCGACATCAGGTTGCGGAATTTCAGGCTGGTCGGACTGAGGAAGACTTCGCCGAGCGAGATGGTCGGAAACTCGATCGGCAGCGCGCCCGACGCCAGCACGCCCCGCTTCACTGCCTCCAGCAGTTCCGGAAAATGCCGATGACAATTGTTGAATCCCGATGGTGTGTAGGCAATGCCGACAACCGGTTTCTCCAGCATCGGCCGCGAATAGCCCATCGATTGCGCGAAGGAGCGGCGCAGATACAGCGAGAAGTCGCGGTCGCCATAGTTTGTGAGGCCGTTGGCGATACCGGCGGATTTTTTGCTCATGCCGACACTTTTTGCAGCCGCGCGAGCCAGGATGCAAGCCGCCGGCACAGGGGATTTGCGATGAACTGCTCCGACAACGCCGGATAGCGTCGTTGCAGCCAGACGACGCCGAGCTGTTGCAGCCAGACCATGACCACCAGCATGGTGAGGAACCACGACAGGAAGTGGTACCGCGCGATGGCGGCCGTATAGAACAGGGCGACGGCGTGCTGCGCGAGCGCCGAGGCACCGACCAGCCGGAGCCATGGATCGAATTGCCGGCCACGAAAGACGACGTAGAGGAGGATGGCCAGCCCGGCGGCATTCAACGGGATGGTCGCGAAGGATTCGGCGGGGCCGCTCAGCCAGTTCGCGATCTGCCGGACAAAGCGGCCGAGAAATTCGCCGTGCACGTTCAGACTGACGAGTTCGCCCGCGGCGGCGGCATAGGCCGACGGCGGCATGACGAGCAAGTCGGCCTGCTGCGCATTCGCGCTGAACAGCACAAAGACGTGGCCGAAGACCCAGTTGTGCAAGGTCATCAGGAAGACCGGCAAGATTCCGGCGCTCAGGCCGAGAAGACGCGGCCATTGCCATAAACAGAGCGCGGCGAGACCGGCGCCGGCGAGCAAGACCGCGGCAGCCGGCGCGACGATCGGCTTCATCCAGATTCCCAGCGCGAGCAACAGCGCGCCGGAAAATGCCCGAGCAAAAGTTCGCTGTTCTCCCGGCTGTCCGATGATCACCAGCATCCCGGCAACGAACAGGATGTATGCGGCCGGATCTGCAAATCCACGCGCCGCGAATTGCGCGTACTGCACAAAACTGGTGCCGAACACAGTCCCGACCGGAATTGCGATAAAGATAAAGGTGAGCGCAAGAGACCAGTCGCCCGGCAAGAAGCGGCGAAAGAGCCTGTAGACAAGGAATGGGAACAACAAGACAAGCGAGAGATATCCCAGATAACTCTCGCCGAAGAATATGTGTTCGATTGCCCGGAAATATCTGAGCCCCGGCCCGCCGTAATAGAAAACGCTTTCACCACCTTGGAGAAATCCGGCAAAATCTCCGCTCAGCAGTTTTTGCAGGATGACGCGGCCGACACCGTCATAGAAAAGCCCGTCATCTCCGCCGTCGAACGGGCGAACGCCGCCGAGAAAGCTCGCGTCGTCGATCGCGATGACAAGGGCCGAAAGCCCGACGGCGGCAACCGGCAGCAAGGTCCACTGCCGCCGAACGCGCACCAGGATCATGACAAGACCCGCAAGACCGGCGAGAACGAAAGCTCCGGCCAAAAACTGGCGCACCCAGACGGTCCAGGGCGGATCGATCCGCATGGCGAGCGTGCCCGGAACGATCGCGATGCCAAATACGCGCCGCCCCGTATCGGCCGTTTCGATCATGCGGCAGCCTTCACCCGGCCAGCGCGTGAACCGCTCGTTTTCACTTTCCCACATCACGGTGCCGCGCCAACACAACGTGCCGCCGACGTAGCCGGCCGGAATGCGGATCATCTCGAACCACGGCATGGTGAGATGCCAGCGATGCCAGCCCATCCAGAACCGGCGGTCACGCGTCGCGCGCGTCACATCGTTGCCGCTTGTCCAGTTGTACCGGTGATCGTTGACGAAACCGAGCCGCAGCCAGACCGGATCGTCAAAATCGAGCGCCGTCGTCGCGCGTGACGTGGCCGCGCCGCGCCAGATATTGTCGGCCGAAAACGCGAAAGCCCGATCGGGGAAGCCGCCCCGTTGCCAGCAGCCGGGCTGCTTCGGATCGCAGCGGCGCGCGGGCGGATATTGCGCGTCAAACTCGGCGAGCATCTGTCGGTAGACGCCGGCGGGCAGTGCTTTCTCGAGTGCAGCGCCCGGCAGAAAAACGTTGTGTCCTTCCTCGATCCGCGGCGGCGACAGGACCATCTGACCAATCACCACAAGCGCGACCAACCCTGCAGCCGCCGCCCAGGCGCGCGGATGCATGCGAACGTTGCCGCAAGCAACGATGATCACAACGGCCAGCAGCACCGCGTAGTCGACAATATTGTTGATCGGCAGACCGATGACGATGACGGCGAGGACCACCACACCGAGCCTGTGCCATCCGCCGCCGGCAGCGTCGTCGCGCACCGCAGTCATGGAAGTCGCCTGCCCCGCGCCAAATCGCCCTTGCGTAGCATGTCGATTTAGCCCAAATCCATGTCGGACATTGCAGATTCCTGCGCCGCGGAGCGTCGAGCCGTGATCCGATTGGGGATAGTCGGGAGCAATTACGGGCGCACCGTGCAACTGCCCGCGTTCCGTGCCGATCCGCGGTGCGAAGTTATTGCGCTCGCCGGCAGCAATGCCGCGCGAACCGCCGAACTTGCCCGCGCTGACAATGTTCCGAAGGCCTATGGTGACTGGCGGACTTTGGTCGAGGATTCCAACGTGCAGGCGGTCGCCATCGCAACGCTGCCCAGCCTGCAGGCGCAGATTGCGCTTCGCGCGCTCGAACTGGGCAAGCCGGTTTTTGCGGAAAAACCGCTGGCGAGCGATCTCGGCACAGCGCGCACCATGCTCAGGCAAGCGGACGCGAGCCGCAAGCCGACGATGATCGACTTCAACTTCCATCAGATCATGGCCTGGCAACGCGCCAAATCCATGATCGACGCAAATGCCATCGGCACGTTGCGGCATGTCACGGTTCATTGGCACGTCGAAAGCCGCGCCATACAGACGCGCATGCGCAGCTGGAAGACGGTTGGCGACGACGGCGGCGGCGTGCTTGGCAATTTCATCTCGCATTGCTTCCACTATCTTGAATGGTTCTGCGGACCGATTGCCGGCCTGTCCGCACGCGTTTCGGGATTGCCGGACGACAAGGAGCTGGAGACGACGGTGGCGATGGCGCTGCGGCTCGCAGCCGGCCCGCTGGTCAGCCTGTCGATGAGCTGCGCGTCCTTTCTCGGCGCCGGCCACAGAATCGAGTTCTTCGGCGAAGACGGCACGCTGGTGCTGCACAACCCCGGCGCCGATTACATGCGCGGGTTCGAGCTGATGCACGCCAGGCGGTCCGCGACCGCCATTGAGTGCATTCCGGTGCAGGATCCGGTCGACGCGAAATATCCCGACGGGCGGATTGCACCAGTCTCGCGGCTGGCGAAAATGTTCTTCGACGCCATTGAAACCGGGGCCATCGCCTCACCTGGCTTTGCCGAAGGCTACCGCGTGCAATTGCTCATCGACGCCGCACGCCGGTCGCATCAGCAGGGCAAATGGATCGATGTCGCCCGTGAGACCGCAAACGAAGGGGTGCGAGTGTGAGCCGTATCCTCGTCACCGGCGGCAGCGGTTTCATCGGCTCAGGCCTCGTCAAGGCGTTGGTCGAGGCCGGCCACAGCGTGCGCGTGCTCGATGACAATTCGCGGGGCAGCCCGCGCCGCCTTACGGAGGTCGCAAATGACATCGAGTTCGTCGCCGGCGACGTTCGAAACGCGGCCGATGTTGCAAACGCGGCCCAAGGTGTGGACGAAGTCCATCACCTCGCCTTCGTCAACGGCACGGAATTCTTTTATAGCCAGCCCGATCTCGTTCTCGACGTCGGCGTGCGCGGCATGGTCAATGTCATCGATGCCTGCCGCAAGCGTGGCATCGGTACGCTGGTGCTTGCATCAAGTTCCGAGGTCTACCAGACGCCGCCCAAGGTCCCGACCGATGAAACGGCACCGCTTGCGATTCCCGATCCACTCAATCCGCGGTACTCGTATGGAGGCGGAAAGCTGATCAGCGAGTTGATGGCGATCAACTACGGCCGCAAGTACTTCAACCGCGTTTTGATTTTTCGCCCGCATAATGTCTATGGCCCCGACATGGGCTGGGAGCACGTCGTTCCGCAGCTGGCGCTGCGTCTGAACGCAGCCGCCGAGGCGCAGCCTTCCGGGACTCTTCGGCTCGAGATCCAGGGCACCGGCAAAGAGACGCGCAGCTTCTGCTTCATCGACGACCTTGTCGCCGGCGTCATGGTCATGCGCGAGAAAGGCGAGCACCTCGGCATCTATCACGTGGGCACCACGGAAGAAGTGACGATCGCCGACCTCGCACACCGGATTGCGGGCATTTACGGGCGCGAGATCACCCTGGTCGCCGGAAAACCCGCGCCGGGCGGGACCGCGCGCCGCTGTCCCGATATTTCGAAACTGGCGAAGCTCGGCTATAAGCCGCGCGTGCCGCTAAGCGAAGGCCTCAGGCCGACGCTCGACTGGTATCGGCAGAATGCCCAGCGCGCGCCGAAGGCCTGACATCGAATGACCGTCGCCCCGCGTCCAGGCAAAATTGCGCGCGCCGCAGGAACCGGCGCAAGCGTCCCGGTCGAATGCTGCCAGGTATGCGGACACGCGCCGCTCGAAACCGTGCTGTCGCTCGGCTACATGCCGCCCGTCAACCAGATGGTGCCGATCGGCGAGGTCCCCCGGCAGCAAGCATGGTTTCCGACCACGCTGCTGCGTTGCCAGAATTGCGAGCTCGTGCAGCTGGGACTTGCCGTCGATCCGGCGATCATTTTTCCGCCCGAATATCCTTACACGAGCGGCACTACCAGGCTTTTGCGCGACAACTTTGCCGATCTGCAGCGCGAGAGTGCGGCCATGTTCGAGCTCTCCGGCAAGGATCTCGTCATCGACATCGGGTCGAATGACGGCACGCTATTGTTGAATTTCAAAAATGGCGGTCAACGCGTGCTCGGGATCGAGCCGACCGACGTCGGCGACATCGCCAACCAGCGCGGCATCCCGACGATCAAGCGCTACTTCGGACCGGACACTGCGCGCCAGGTGAAGCGCGAGCACGGGCCCGCCAGCGTCGTGACGGCCGCCAACTGTTTTGCGCATATGGAGGATGTGCACGCCATCGTCGACGGCATCGTCGAGATGCTCAAGCCGGACGGCGTGTTCATTTCCGAATCGCACTACCTCGTCCCGCTGCTCGACACGCTTCAATACGACACAATCTATCACGAGCACCTGCGCTACTATTCGCTTTCCAGCCTCAAATATCTGCTCGAGATGCACGACCTCGAGGTCTTTCACGCAAGACCCATTCCAAGCCACGGCGGCTCCATTCGCGTGTACGCGGCGCGCCGCGGCGCGCATCCGGTTGAGGCAAGCGTCCGTCATATCCTGGCCGAGGAGCCACGCGGGCATGCAATGGCAAAGCGTCTCGCCGCGTTCAGAAATGACGTCATCCTTTCCAAGCTCAAGTTGCTGTCGATGCTGCGCGAGCTGAAGGAAAAAAGCGCGCGCATCGCCGCCATCAGCGCGCCGTCGCGCGCCAGCACGCTGGTCAACTACGTGGGGCTCGACGAAGGATTGATCGACTATGTCTGCGAGATCGCGGGCTCCCTGAAAATCGGCAAATACATGCCGGGTACGCAGATTCCGGTCGTGGACGAAGCACGCCTGTTCGAAGAGCAGCCTGACTGTGCGGTCATCTTTTCCTGGCACATCGCCGACGAGCTCGCTCCCAAACTCAAGGCTAAAGGCTTCCACGGCAAACTGATCACGCCCCTGCCCGAACCGCGCGTACTCTAGGTTCGCAGCGATGCCGAGCGACCGAGCGCAGGACAAGAACAAGGAAATCGCGTTCTTCGATGCGCATGCCGGGCATGATGCGTATGACGTTTTCACACCGGAGGCGAACGAGCGGATCATCGCTGCATTCGTGCGGCTCAGCGGGCTGCCGCGGGGCGCGCGCGTGGCCGATCTCGGTTGCGGTTCCGGCGTGTTCACGGACCTGCTCAGGCAGCAGGGCTTTCAAAGCGTCGGCCTCGATATCAGCCCCAAATTGATTGAGCTCGGACGCCGCAAATATCCCGGCCTTGAGCTGATCGAGGGCGACGCCGAAAATCTACCGTTCGAGAGCGCAAGCCTTGACGGCGTGCTGCTGAGCGGCCTGGTGCATCATTTTCCGGACCCGCGCAGGCTTGCCGGCGAAGTCAAGCGGGTGCTCAGGAGCGGCGGCCGTTTTGCCGCTTTCGATCCCAACCGCATGAACCCGTTCATGTGGCTCTACCGCGACCGCTCATCTCCCTTCTACAGCCCGGTCGGCGTCACCGGGAACGAGCGGCCTGTCCTTGCGTGGCGTGTAGCCGACATCTTCCGCAACGAAGGCTTTCGGGTTCGAAGCGATTATCTGGCCGGCCTGGCCTATCGCTATGTCGCGTCCGGGCGGGCGCGCATGTTGCTGCCGGTGTATAATTTCATCGACACCGCAGTATTCAATCTCGGATTCATGAGCCCGTTTCGTCCCTTCGTGCTGACCAGCGGCGAAAAGCCGTGACCGAAAATCCGCGGCCGCAACTGGACATTGTCATCCCCGTCTACAACGAGGGCGCCAATATCGTGACGACGCTGCGCGCAATCGCGCGCGAGGTGAAATCGCCCTATCGGGTCATGATCGCCTATGACAGAGAGGACGACGACACCTTGCCGGTGATCAGGCAAAACCGGGGCGCGCTTGGCGAAATGGCAATCGAATTCGTGCGCAACCGCAGGCGTGGCGCGCATGGCGCGGTGCTCACCGGGTTTGCCGCAAGCGATGCGCCATTCGTGGTCGTGTATCCGGCCGACGACGACTACAACGCAGCGATCCTCGATCCGATGCTCACGGAAGCCGCCAAAGGCTGCGACATCGTTTGCGCCAGCCGTTTCATGGCTGGAGGAAACATGGTCGGCTGCCCGTGGCTGAAGGCCGTGCTCGTCCGTACGGCAAATTTTACGCTCTATCATCTCGCGCGCCTGCCGACGCACGACGCCAGCAACGGCTTTCGCCTTTTTTCGCACCGCGTCACGACAGAGATTCCAATCGAGTCGGAGCACGGCTTCTGTTACAGCATCGAGCTGCTGGTGAAGTGCCATCGTCTCGGCTGGCGCATCGGCGAGGTGCCGGCCCGCTGGTTCGAGCGCGCGCACGGCTCCAGCCGGTTTCAGGTAATCAAGTGGCTGCCGGATTATCTGCGCTGGTATGTCTACGCATTCGCCACAAGCTATCTGCGCCGGCCGGCGGAAACGGTCCGCCGCCAGCCTGTGACCTGATTGGGGGCACCAGAATGTCCTGGCCGAAGATCGTAAGCCGCCGCACGACACGCGTGTCACCGTGGGTGGAAATCATCGAGCGCAGCGTGGAGCTCAATGCGGGCGGCGCGCCCGAGCTGTATCACGCTATCGCCCAACGCGATTACGTTGCGATCGTCGCACGCACGCCCGATGGAAAGTTTCCGATCGTCCGCCAGTTCCGGCCCGCCCTGGAGAAGTTCACCTGGGAATTGCCCGCGGGCACGATCGAACAAGGCGAGCCGCCTGAGGACTCGTGCCGCCGTGAGCTGCTTGAGGAAACTGGGTACCCGGCACGCATGATCCATGCGCTCGGCAGCTACGCGCCATGCACCGCGCGCTTGTCGAATACGATCCATTCATTCTTTGTGGAAACCGGTCCACGCTCGGGAAGCGCGGAAGAAGGAATCGAAGTCAGGCTCGTCACGCCGCACGAACTCGCTTCGCTCATTCTCTCGGGGGATTTCACGCTGCAACTGCATGTCGGAGCGCTGCTGCTCGCGGCTTTGCGAGGGCATCTCGATATTGCTGCGTTTCGGTAGGCCCGACATCCGCCTGCGTGAGCAATATCCAACTTTGGAATGCGACGAATCTTGCCTCGACAAATAGCCTGGAACCCTTCTAAAAGAAGGCTGCGCGGGGGCCAGAAAGTCATAAGGTATGGATTACAAGGGTTATTTCGCGTCTGCTCTGGGCAAATTGCGGGACGAACGGCGCTACCGGGTCTTTGCTGATCTCGAACGAGTCGCGGGGCGCTTCCCCCACGCGATCTGGCACTCTCCGCAAGGCCAGCGCGACGTCGTGATCTGGTGCTCGAACGACTATCTCGGCATGGCCCAGCATCCAAAGGTGATCGGCGCCATGGTCGAGGCCGCAACCCGCATGGGCACCGGCGCGGGCGGCACGCGCAATATCGCCGGCACCAATCATCCGCTGGTCGAGCTCGAGCGCGAGCTCGCCGACCTGCATAACAAGCCGGCCGCGCTCGTGTTCACCTCCGGCTACGTCTCGAACGAGACCGGCATCTCCACGATCGCGAAGCTGCTGCCGGACTGCCTGATCCTGTCTGACGCGCTCAATCATAATTCCATGATCGAAGGCGTCCGCCAGTCGGGCAGCGACAAGAAGATCTGGCGCCATAACGATCTCCGGCATCTCGAAGAGCTTCTCAAAGCGGCCGATCGGGCGTGCCCGAAGCTCATCGTCTTCGAGAGTCTGTATTCCATGGACGGCGACATCGCGCCGGTGCATGCAATCTGCGACCTCGCCAGGCGCTACAACGCGATGACGTACTGCGATGAAGTGCACGCGGTCGGCATGTACGGGCCGCGCGGCGGCGGCATCTGCGACCGCGACAATGCGATGGGACGCGTCGACGTGATCGAGGGCACGCTCGCCAAGGCGTTCGGTTGCCTGGGCGGCTACATCGCAGCCAGCGAGGACGTTGTCGACGCGGTGCGCTCCTATGCGCCTGGCTTCATCTTCACCACAGCGCTGCCGCCCGCCATCTGTGCCGCAGCGACCGCCGCAATCCGCCACCTCAAGACGTCAAGCTGGGAGCGCGAGCGGCATCAGGAACGCGCAGCACGCGTAAAAGCCGTTCTCAATGCGGCGGGTCTGCCCGTTATGCCGAGCACCACGCATATCGTGCCGGTGCTCGTCGGCGATCCGGAGAAGTGCAAGGCGGCAAGCGATCTGCTGCTCGCCGGGCATGGCGTCTATATCCAGCCCATCAACTATCCGACCGTGCCGCGCGGCATGGAGCGCCTGCGTATCACGCCGTCGCCCTACCACGATGACGCGCTGGTCGATGCGCTTGCTGAAGCGCTGGTCGACGTGTGGGATCGCCTTGGCCTGCGCCGGGGCAAGCAGGCAGCCGCGGCGGAATAGCGTCGCTGCTCTCTCAATCCTGAAATGGTGGCGGCTTTATTGGCCGTTTTGTGGCGTCACCTGACGTCTTTTGCGTGCTGGCGCTGTATCGCGCCAGCAGCGGCATGGTCAGCGACACGAAGAAGATGCGCGTGAGATGGTGTGCGCCGACGTAGACGGGATCGAGGCTGAGCGCCAGCGCCAGCAGCATCATGGCGTCGACCGATCCCGGCGCAAAAGCGATCATGACCTCGGCAGCACGGAGTGACAGCAGGCTGATCAGGATTGCCGCGAAAACCGCGGAAATCGCAACCGCCACCGCAAACGATCCGAAGGCTGCGGCGACGAAATTCAGCAGCATCCGCGGCGACGTGTTGGCAAAACGCGCGCCGGTAACCGCGCCCATTGCGACCATCGCGGTGTTGGCGACCCACCATGGCATCACGGCATGGACAAGTCCGCTTCCGTGCAGGATCGCGGAGGTGAGCATGGCGCCGAACAGCAGCCCGCCCGGAAAACGGATGCGGTAGGCTATGATCGCCACAATGGTCGATGCCGCAAGAAGGATAGCCAGCTCGTCGAGCACTTCGAGACTGAGCGGGCCGGTCATTCTTGGCGGGGCGTGACCAACGAGACCGAGCAGCGACAGGCCCGCTGGAAGACCGACGGCAATCACGACCACGCGGATGCTTTGCACGATCGCAATCGCGCGAAGATCGCCGCCGAGTTCGGCCCCGAGCGCCAGCACCTGCGACATGCCGCCCGGCGCTGCCGCAAGGTAGGAGTCGACCGCCCCCCACCGATGCACCAGGCGCAGATACCCTGCACCGCCGACAGAAATGACTGCCATCGCCAGGATCAGGACGGCAATGCTGAGCGGATAGGTTGCCATTCCGTGCAATGTTTCGGGTGTCACCACGGCGCCGAGCGAGGTCCCGATCAGCACGAAGATCGCGCGCATCAGCAGTGTCGGGATCAGCATGGGCCGGCCGGCGATTGCGGCACCGGCAACCGCAAGGATCGAGCCTGACAGCCACCCCGCTGGAACACCGATGAGCCCGAGCGCGGCACCGCCGACCGCGGCCGCGGCCAGCGTTTCGGACAGGCGACCCAAAACGACAAGACGAGTGCTGGAGGGCGTCGCAGACAAGGCAGGGCTTTCGCGGAACCGGGCGTCCCGGCGCTTCGGTTCATTCGGTGCGATCAATGCCGCGCGGGCGCGCCCGCGTCAAATATCGTTAAGCCCCGGAAACGGCAGTGATTGCAGCCCTTTACCGGCGATGGCCGCCGGTCCGCAATAGGAATTCGCCCCGCGAGCGGGGTGTTCGCGGATGCGCGGGAGCAGTAAAATCATTTTCGGGCGGGCTTGAGTGCGCTCTGGAGAGGCCATGCTTCAAGGTTGGGCCGTCATCGCGGTCGCGCTTGCGTATATCGGGTTGTTATTCCTGATCGCGAGCTACGGCGACCGCACGCGCGGCCTCGGCCGCAGCGGCCGCACCGGGGCGTTCATCTACCCGCTGTCGCTGGCGATCTATTGCACGTCATGGACGTTCTTCGGATCGGTCGGTTTTGCCTCGCGCACCGGCTTCGACTTTCTTACCATCTATGTCGGTCCGGCGCTCATGATCGGGCTGTTCAGTCCCCTGCTGATCCGGATCGTGCGTCTCGCGAAGGCGCACAATATTACCTCGATCGCCGACTTCATCGCCGCCCGCTATGGAAAGGGCCAGGCCGTTGCCGCCACCGTCGCGCTGATCGCGATCGTCGGAACCATCCCGTACATTGCGCTGCAGCTCAAAGCGGTTTCATCGTCGCTCGAAACAATTCTCGCTCATGTCGCCGCCGGCGATGACGCCAGCCGTCCTTTGTTCGGCGACATTGCACTCTTCGTCGCTCTCTCGATGGCCACCTTCGCCGTTCTTTTCGGCACCCGGCATATTGATGCCACCGAACACCAGGATGGCCTGATGCTCGCGGTTGCCGCGGAATCGATCGTGAAACTCGTGGCGTTCCTTGCGGTCGGATTCTTCGTGACGTTCTGGATGTTCGACGGGCCAACCGCGCTCGTCAACGAAGCGATGCAGCGCCCGTCGACGGCCACCATCTTCAGCCGGGAACCGCGTCTCGACACGCTGATCGCAATGACGCTGCTGTCGTTCGTGGCCTTCATCATGCTGCCGCGGCAGTTCCACGTGGCCGTGGTCGAGAATAACAACGAAGACGAGATCAAGCGCGCGGTCTGGCTCTATCCGGTTTATCTGGTGCTGATCAATCTTTTCGTCGTGCCGATCGCGCTGGCGGGGCTGTTGACGTTCCCCGCCGGCAAGGTCGACAGCGACATGTTCGTGCTCGCGCTGCCTCTCCACAGCGGATCAAGTCTCTTTACCATCATCGCATTTGTGGGCGGGCTGTCGGCGGCAACCGCCATGGTGATCGTCGAATCGGTTGCGTTTTCGATCATGGTCTCGAACGACCTGATCATCCCCTTCGTTCTGCAGCGCCGCGAACGGCTGCTCAGCAGGCGGGAAAACATCGGATCGTTGCTGCTGACTGTGCGACGGATCGCGATCTTCGCCATCCTGCTGCTGGCCTACGTGTATTACCGGTCGGCGGGCGAGGCGCAGCTTGCCTCGATCGGTCTGCTGTCTTTCGCGGCCATCGCTCAGCTTGCACCCGCCTTCTTCGGCGGCTTGCTGTGGCGGCGTGCAACCGCCGCCGGCGCAATCGCCGGCATGACGGCCGGTTTCCTGGTCTGGGCCTATACGCTGCTGCTGCCGACGCTCTCCGACATCGGAATCGTCGGCGAACGCATCCTGACCGACGGGCCCTGGGGCCTGAGCATGTTGCGGCCGCAACATCTTTTCGGCCTCGATGTGCCGCCGCTCGTTCACGGCGTGGTCTGGAGCCTTCTGTTCAATGTCCTCGGCTATATCGGCTTCTCGCTGCATCGCCAGCCGTCGCCGATCGAGCGGCTGCAGGCCAACACATTCGTTCCTTCCGACCTGACACCGATTACGCCGAGCTTCCGGCTCTGGCGCTCCTCGGTGACGGTCGAAGAGCTCACAACGACGATCGCGCGCTATCTCGGTGAGGCGCGAACGCGTTCAGCTTTCGAAAGCTTTGCCGGAGCGAACCGCATCAGCCTCGAGCCTAAGGACGACGCTGACTTCCGCCTCGTCCGTTACGCCGAGCATATTCTGGCTTCCGCCCTCGGCGGCGCTTCCTCGCGCCTGGTGCTCTCGCTGCTGCTGCGCAAACGCACGGTCTCCACCAAGGCGGCGTTGAAGCTGCTCGACGATGCCAACGCGGCAATCCAGTACAACCGGGAAATTCTGCAGACCGCTCTCGATCACGTGCGGCAAGGCATCGCCGTCTTCGACAAGGATCTGCAGCTGATCTGCTGGAACCGGCAGTTCGGCGAAATCCTTGACCTGCCGCCGAGCCTGGTTCGCGCCGGCGTCGGCCTTGCCGACATCCTGCGCTTCAATGGCCGGCGCGGGCCGCGGGCCGGCGATCACACCGAAGAGTTCGTAAGCGCGCAGCTCGAGCGCTACGTTTCGGGCAACGAGCCGTTCCTCGAGCGTTTCGCCGAGGGCATGGTCATTGAAGTTCGCGCAAACCGCATGCCGGACGGCGGCGTCGTCACCACCTTTACGGACATCACAGCGAGCGTCGAAGCGGCCGAGGCTCTCGAGCGGTCGAACGAAACGCTCGAGCGCCGAGTGCGCGAGCGCACCGAGGAGTTGACCCGTCTCAATGCAGCCCTTGCGCGTGCAAAGGGCGAAGCCGACGCCGCCAATATTTCCAAGACGAAGTTTCTGGCGGCAGCCAGCCACGACATCCTGCAGCCCCTCAATGCCGCACGCCTCTACGTTACCAGCCTCATCGAGCGCGGCGGCCGCGAAGACCGCCGGCTGGTCGACAACATCGACGCATCGCTCGAAGCCGTGGAGGAAATCTTCGGCGCGCTTCTCGACATGTCGCGCCTCGATACCGGCGCGTTGCGCCCGGAATTCGCAAGCTTTCGCATCGACGAGCTGATGCGCCAGATCGAGCTCGAATTTGCCCCCCTCGCCGCGACGAAGGGGCTCGGCCTCATCTTCGTCCCCTGCTCGCTTGTGATCCGTTCCGACCGCCGCCTGCTCCGCCGGCTGCTGCAGAATCTCGTGTCCAACGCCATTAAGTACACGCCTGCAGGGCGCGTGCTGGTCGGTTGCCGGCGCCGCGGCGACGACCTCCGCATCGACGTCTACGATACCGGTGTCGGCATTCCGCAATCGAAATGGCGCGACATCTTCGTCGAGTTTCACCGCCTCGACCAGGGCGCCAAGATCGCCCGCGGACTCGGATTGGGCCTGTCAATCGTGGAACGCGTTGCGCGGGTGCTCGGATCGAAGATCGAACTCGAATCCGAAAGCGGCCGTGGCTCGCATTTTGCCATCACCGTTCCGCGCTCGGCCGACGCCCCGATGGAATTGCCCCGTGAAAGCGCCCGAGTCGATTCCGGCCAGCTCGCCGGAATCAGCGCGCTCTGCATCGACAACGAGCCGTCCGTGCTCGACGGAATGGAAACGCTGCTGCGCGGCTGGGGCTGTGACGTGATCAAGGCGTCAAGCCTAGCGCTCGCGCTCGATGCCGTGTCCGGCCGAACGAGCATTCCGAACGGCCTGCTGGTCGACTATCACCTGGACCAGGGCAACGGCATCGAAGCGATTGTCGCGCTGCGGCGCCGGCTCGGCGACCTACCCGCCATTCTGATTACGGCGGATCGCTCGCCTGATGTCCGTGAGGCGGCTCGCAGGGAGGGCGTTCAGGTGCTGCACAAGCCGCTCAAGCCGGCGGCACTGCGCGCACTGCTGGCGCAATGGCGCGTCCTTCGCGTCGCAGCGGCCGAATAAGAGCGATCAGCCTTCGATGGTCAGGCTCTGCGGCCACTGGCCCGCTTCGATTTTTGCTGCCGCGATGACGGCCTGGGTCCGGCTTTCAACGCCGAGCTTCTGAAGAATTGCGGAAACGTGGGCCTTCACGGTCGCTTCCGACACGCCGAGCTGATAGGCGATCTGCTTGTTGAGCAACCCTTCCGACAGCATCATCAGCACGCGCACCTGTTGAGGAGTCAGCGTTGCCATCCGCGTCATCAACTCCGCCGCTTCCGCGTCTGATCCGCCGGCAAGATCGACGTCCGGCGGCGTCCAGACGCCGCCACCGAGGATCCGGGAAATCGCTCCGCGCATGGATTCGACACCGAGCGTCTTCGGTATGAAACCTGATGCGCCGAACTCCATGCAGCGGCGGATAGCGGCGGGATCGTCATTCGCCGACACAACAATCACCGGCACGCCGGGGAACTGCGCGCGCATGTACATGAGGCCGGAGAAGCCGCGCGCGCCCGGCATGGTCAGATCGAGAAGGACGAGATCAACTTCGCCGCCGCGCTCGAGAAGTTCGACGAGCTCGTCGAATGTGCCTGCCTCGGCAACGTCCACGCGTGCCAACAGGCCGACCACCGCCTCGCGCAAAGCGCCGCGAAAAAGCGGATGATCGTCAGCGATCACCAACCGGTATTGAATGGAATCAGACAACCACAATCATCCTTCGGCTTGGTCCTCGCGGCCACGATGCTCCGGGTTCGGAACCATCGCGCGCAAACTAATGTTCTTCCCGGCTGGTCTCCAGTGCAAGTCCTTCGCGGGTCTTGAAATCGGATTTTCTGATCCGGGAAACACCATATTTTACCGTCTGATAGTCATTTTTATAGGCCAAAAGTCGCATATGCCTCTTTCGGCTCGCGGTTGAGGTTTTTGCAAAACTCGCCGCTCGCACCGGCCGACGGCGCCTTCAGCTGCGAAACAAGAGGTCACGCTTCAGATCATCAAGATGCTTGATTGACTCGAGCGCTGACCGAAGTCTGGCGCGTTCGTCCGTCGAGAGACGTTTCACGGCGACTGCGTTCGAGGCCGGCACGCCGTGCCGGATATCTTCCAATTGCTGCGTAAGCAGCACACTCAGAAAGGTATCCTGTGCGGTCATCATTGCGTCCAAGTCGCTCGCTCCGCCGATGCCCATGGCTCTGAGACCCCGCAACCGCAAAGGTGTCGAGCGCTCCATGACATGATGGCACACGGCGAGTGCGCGCGCGGTGCTGACAATTCCGAACAGCCCGGCATTTTTCAAATTGATCCGGCCGCCCTCGGTTCTGAATTGACCGAAGAATCCCAGACCCGAATCGGCGTTTCCCGCACTTTCGACCAGCAGTTTCGCAAAGCCGTAATTGTTTTGCGCCATGTCGAATGCGTCTTGCCAAATGCGGAGGCACAACCGTCCGTCGCCGTGCACGGACCGCATGTCGAAGAAAATATCAACCGACAGCAGCTGCTCGGGTTTCGCGACTGTTATCCATTGCCTGATGCGGTCGCGCCACGTCGCTGTTGATCCGCGCCAGGCTGGATT